>CAIYMF010000182.1 GCA_903927265.1 uncultured bacterium
CTCGCTTGGGTACCGAGTGCGACCAGTCGAGTTGCGAACGCCCCGACATTACGAGCACGTCCCCGTGGCCGAGTGCGATGACGTGACGTTCACCAGTGATGTCGTGCTTGATGGCGAAGTCACGCGTGGCACCGAGGTTCACCGAGGCGATGACCGGTCGCGCGCCGAATTCCGGTTCGTCGTCGCGATGGGCGCCCATACTGTCGTTGCCATCGCGGTAGAGATTGGCGAGTACGGAGTTGAACTCAACTCCGGCCGCACTGTTGGCCTGCGCACGTATCTCGTTGAGTTCGGCAGTCCACGCATGAACTGGTTCGACTCCGCCTGAGTAGCGGAAGGGTTCAGGTCCGACCCAGTACGTCAGTCGGGGTGTCATGACGCGGCGACCGCCGATGACGAGGGGTCGCTGTGCCCACGCAAGTTCCGAGGTCAGCACTGCCAGGTAGCGATCGGCGGCATCGGCGGGGAGCCAGTGTCGGTGGTGACGGAAGTCAGGAGGGAGCGGCGATTCGTGCTCAACATCGAAGAGCGGTTCCACACCGTCACGGTAGTGGAGGCCGTGCACACTGCCTACCCGAGATCGGGCACTGACACCACATCGAATGGAAGTTCGTAACACGACTCAAGTACCAGAGGCAGAACGAGAATTCCGGTGCCTTGCGCATAACCAAGGTGATAGGACTCGGCACGCCGGGTGGGATCGGCCGCCATTTCCTGTGCAAGGAACTCATCGAGTTCGGCCATCGTCGCACTCATCACGTCCGGGTAGTGCCACGACACTCGAACACCCTCGAGAGTGATGGCGCGCTGGTGTGCACGACTCGGTCGCATGAATTCACGGAACATCACCGCGTCGGCAATACCCCACCCGTGCTTGGCCCGAATAATGTCGTTGGCCTCAGTGTTCGCGCGAACTCCAATGGCTACCTGGCGAGCGATTGCGTCGCGAAAGAGTTCCAACTTGCTGCTGTAACGGGAGAACAATGCGCCCTCAGACACTCCCGCGCGTCGGGCGATCGCCTCGGTACGGGTGCCGTCAAAACCGTTGGTACCAACGAGGTCGAGCGCTGATTGAAGCAGAGCGTCGGTTGTTGGGTCTCCGGTAGCAAATGGAACGTCACGATCAAGGTGAGGCATGCGCGAACTGGGCAGTCGTGCGGGTGTGGTGGGTTTGGCGAGAACCGGAATCAACAGTTGCGCATCCAGCGTCAGGTCGTATTTTTCGCTGCCGGGTCGTCGACCGAAGAGAACAAGGCCGAGAGTGGCACCCAGAATGTAAGCCCGCTGAGCCGCGAGAGTTCGGGTCACACGGCGTCCGTCCGGAACGCACCACTGTTGCAGTGCGTCGCCGAGTGTCTGGAGTAGCGCAGTCTTCATTGGCGCATCAAATTGTGCGATCAGCATGAGCTCGGAACCGGCGAGCAGAAGCTCTCCCGGTCGGGCGGCCTCGTTCAATACCGAGCCCAGCTCTGCCGCGTCGGCGTCAGACGAGAGCAGCCCTGCGGCTGCGAGTACACGACTGAAGAGGTCGTGGAACTGCGGCCACGCACGTTGGGTCCAGGCGGTGGCCATCAGGTGAGAGGGATCGTCAAATCGCGACTGCAGTGTGCGGCGCGACAGCCCTGCTCGTTCGCTGACCGCGAGGAACGACAGTGCGGCCCAACCATCGGTCGCAGCGATCTCGATGGTGGCGTCGAGCAGGGTTTCGTTGTTACGAAGTGACCGCGACGAGCTAAGGCGCCCCGCCCGAGAGGCGCCGTCGTCGGATGTCACGGGTTGACGCTATCGCGCTACTCGCTGATCTCTCGCCCGCGACTCGGCAGGGGGCTTCTCACCTTCATAACAAGATAAAGCACCGTGTGCTTTATATCGCTAGGCTGTGGCACTCACAGAGGAGTAGGGACGACATGGCAGACAAAGTGCACGCCGCGGAACGTACGCGGCAGGCGATCGCCGCGGCTGAAAACGGTGACCTCACCGACGCGCGCACACTCCTCGCGGAGGCGCTGACGCTTGATCCCGAGTACACCCTCGCGTGGCTCTGGTTTGCCGCTGTCGCCGAGGACCCGGGCGAGGAGAAGTTTTGCCTCGAGCAGGTTCGAGACCTTGATCCCCAACACCGAGCCTCGCCTTCGCTCACTCGACTGCGCGGCGAGACTTCCGAATGCCCGCCGGAGTTGTCGCGCATCATCGACCCGCCACCCCCCGACAACATCCTTGGCTACGCCGACGAGGTGCGTGCCGTTCGTCGCCGCAAGCTCTTCAAGCGCACCTTGGCCACCCTGCTGGTGATGGCCCTACTTGCAGGCGTTATCGGTCTGCTGATCAATAGTCGCAAACGCGAGGTCTATCTCGCGGTTGTGGTTGGAAACAACGATGCGGGGCAACTCGGTGGGCAGGAAGTGTTGGCGGCCGCCCAGGCCGCTGCCGACACCTGGAACGCGACCGCACCTGCCGACCGTCAACTCAAACTCGTCACCTTCAACGACGAGTCGAACCCGGCAAAGGCAGTGGAGATCGCGCAGCAAATCGTTGCTGATGGTCGGTACATGGGCGTGATCGGCCACATGCGGTCCACCACCTCACTTGCTGCGGCACCGATCTACAAGGCAGCCGGTATTCCGGCCATCACGCCGACTGCAACCGCCGACGCTGTGACAGCCGGCGACCCCTGGTATTTCCGCACCGTGTTCGATAACACGCAGCAGTCCGAGGGAATTGCGATCTACGCTCACTCGATTCTCAAGAACAACACCGCGATCATTGTTTCCACCGATGACCCTTACGGGGTCTCATTGCGCGAGGGTTTCAATCGATCATTCTCCAAGCTCGGAACCGTGCAGGCCGACATCGTGGTGTCAGCGGACCCGGCGAAGCAGCAGACCGACCTCGTCGCGGCTGCCGACACCATCGCCAAGATTCCGAACCCGGGGGTGATCGCACTCTTCTCGGTCGATCCGGCCTCGAGCGTTCTTGGCGTTGAACTCGCGAAGCGCAATGTTCCGGTGCGCATCGTGGGCTCGGACGCGCTCGGTAGCCAAGAATTCTTTGGTGGCTTGTACAAGGGCGGCGCTGCAGCAGTGAATGACTCGTACGCGGCGAGCCCTCTTACCGAGGGCACATTGTCGGGTCAGGCCGTCAACTTCTACGACGAGTTCGCTCGCACACTGGGACGTCGGCCAAGTTGGGTCGCAGGTGTCACGTACGACGCGGTGGATGCGTTTGTTGAAGCGATGCGACGAGGCGATGTGACATGGAGTACGACCGACCTCGCTGATGATCGTCAGAAGGTGCGAGACGTCCTAGATTCTGCTCGCTCAGTTGAAACGGCCCTGCCGGTGCTGACGGGCAGCCTCTTCTTCGGGCAGGGAAACGCGGCCGTGCGACCGGTGGCATTTGCTGATGGTCGAGTGACACCTGCAGGTGTCGAGGTGAAGTCGGCGGTGTACCAGTTGGCGCCCTATTCACCGATCGTTGGCCAGACTGTTGAGCAGGAAGTTGCCGCTGGCACCGTGGTGCAGGAATTGGGTCACACGTACACGGTGCAACGCGTCGTGACGACGGGGTACAACATCAACGAAATCCAGGAACTCGACCCTGCCACGCAGGCTTTCACGGTCGACTTCTTCATCTGGTTTAAGTTCCGCGGTTCCAAGGATGGTCCAAGCGACGTCATCTTCCCAAACGCGGTTGATCCGGCGCTCGGACTCGGTGATCTGCAACGGAGTAGCACGGTTGATGGTGAGAACTACGAGTTGTATCGCGTGCAAGGGGCATTCCGAGCGCCGATGCAGTTCACCAACTTCCCGTTCGATGTGCAGACGCTGCCTATCGTGGTGCAGAACAAGTCGCGGCCGTCGGGGCAGATGACTTACATCCCCGATCCGGACAACCTCGCTCAATCACAAGAGTCGCGGCTGCAAAGTGGAACTGATGCCAACGCAACCATTGACCAGGTACCGAACTGGCAAGCCGACAGTGTGAGCTTCTTCCCGGCCAGTGTGGGTAACAGCGGCTTCCTGGGAGATCCGAGTGTGGTCGCGGGTTCGCAGGGCATCACCTACTCGCAGATGACTGCCACCACGGCGGTGTCGCGCGACGTGTTGTCGTTCCTGATCAAGAACTTGCTGCCGTTGGTGTTGCTGGTGATCGTCACGTACGTGGCCCTCTGGTATCCGTTCGAAGATGCCAACACGCGCATCTCTTTTGGCGTGACCGGAATCCTCACTGGTGCCGTTCTACTGCAGGGAGTAACGGCGTCACTACCTTCCGTCGATTACACCGTGGCGATTGAGTGGGCCTTCTACGCCTTCATCGTGCTCTCGGGGCTACTTGTTCTCGGTTCGCTGTTTGGACAAAAACTCATCGAACGTCGACAACTTGCTCGCGCTCGATCGCTCGATCGCTTTCTGCGTATTGGATATCCGGTCTTCGTGCTTGGAATTGCGGCCGGATACTTCTTTCTCTTTTAGGGCCACGGCGCGTTCAACGCGCATGAAAGGCACACTGTGCTTTATGGTGACTTCACCTTGACCGTCCCTGTCCGTTGACCTCGAAAGGCGCACCTCCATGAACACGATGACTCGCAAATTAGCGGCGGAAGCTGTCGGTACATTCCTGCTCGTGTTTTTGGCGGTCGGTGCCGCCGTGTTCGGTATCGCAGCGAAGATTGGTAAGGACGACGGACCTCTGACCACCACCAACGAATTGGCGCCGGCGAGCGGCACGCTCGGTATCGCTCTGGCATTCGGAGTGGTGCTGCTGGGTCTCGCGTACGCCTTCGGTCCGGTATCAGGCACGCACGTCAACCCGGCTGTCACCTTGGCGATGTTGCTCGGTCGCAAGATGCCTCCGAAGGAAGCAGTGGGCTACTGGATCGCTCAGTTCGTGGGCGCGATCCTTGGTGGTGCCGTGCTGAAGTTGTTCGTGACCTCGTTCGGTGCCACTGACTACACCGGTGGTCTTGGTACCAACTCCTACGACAACGGCTCGATCAACATGGCAGGCGCCTTCGTACTCGAGGTACTACTCACCGGTGCCTTCATCCTGGTGATTCTCCTCGTGACCGAGCGCGTCGCTGCTCCCGGTTTCGCCGGTGTTGCCATCGGTCTCACGCTTGCCGCGGTTCACCTCGTCGGTATTCCGCTCGATGGCACGTCGGTCAACCCTGCTCGTTCGCTTGGCCCGGCACTCTTCGCCGGTGGTGATGCGCTTGGTCAGGTGTGGCTGTTCATCCTTGCCCCGCTGGTCGGTGCAGTTCTCGCTGTGGGCGTGTGGAAGCTGACCCGCACTGACGCGCCCGAGGAAGTAGAACTCGTCGCTGGTTCCGAGCGCGAATAGCAGGCCCGGATTTCATGTCATGGTCTGCTGCTGAAGGATCGGCACTGCGGCGGCACAACCAGTTCCGCTTGGTACTTCGGGCGATTCCGGTTGCGTTGCTAGTGCTCGTGCTGCGCTACGTCGTTCATAACACGCTCGACCTCAATGGCATCGTCACCTTTAGCGATGCAGGGGCGGTCATCACGGGTGCCACGATCATCGTCGGCTTGATGCTGGCTGGCGTCATCGCCGACTACAAGGAGTCGGAGAAACTGCCAGCTGTGGTCGGGGGTTCGCTGCTCTCGCTTGATGGACTCGCGGTGTCAGGGTTGAGTGTGAAGGACATCGACGGTTCATGGGTTCGGCCGCGCGTTGCTGAGATCGCCGAGACAGTGCGCGGTTGGTTGCACGGGCGGGTTTCCGACGAACAAATGTGGGCTGCTCAGGCGACCATTGCGCCTCTGATCGTTGACGCCGAGAAGGCGGGAGTTCCATCGCACTATGTCGGACGGCTGCTGGTATCAAGTTCGGACTTGTCGAACACGCTGTCGCGCATTCAGACGATTCGCAACACCAGTTTCATCCGTGCGGGATACGTGTTGATGGTGTTGCTTGTCTTCATCGTGTTGGCGCTACTTGTCATCATCGACTTCACCTCACCGATCATGCGTTGGGTGGTGCCGGGGGTTCTGGCCCTGGCGTACACGTACCTGATCTTGTTGGTGCGCGACATCGATAATCCGTTCTCCGGTGCGGCGTGCGTCGATCTCACCCCCGTCGACGTGGCAGCCGACGCGTTGTCCCGGTAGAAACCCCGTCA
>CAIYMF010000183.1 GCA_903927265.1 uncultured bacterium
CACCAACACCGACGGGTACGACGCCTTGCCGCTCGGAACGAAAAGACCAGCACTGATGATGGGAGTGACCTTCTCGCCCACCATGAGGCCCGGCTCACTCTCGAAACTCCAGTCGCCGTGTGCACAGATCTGCTCGTTGAAGCGGCGCACGTGATCGATGCCATCGCGAATCGCTTCGAGTAGGGCGGGCGAGATTCCCTTGCGGGCCTCGTCGTATTCCTCATCGCTCACGCGCAGGCTGCGTCCCTTGAGGTCGACACCGTCGAACTTGGCGAGGGCGCGAATCACGGCGGCGTCACCTTCGAGGCGTACCTCTTCGATCAGTTCGCGGATTCCGGCCTGCAGGGCGGGGTCGAAGATCTTGTCGATGCCACGGGTTGTCGCGGCGTGCCGTTCGGCCGGCGACATGTCCTCCCACGTGCCGATCACGCGGATGGGTGAAGTGGCGCTCATGATGCTCCCTCAATGATCTGATCGGTCGTCTGCCGTGCGTCGGGCAAGGAGGCGGAAAGTGGCCCTCGTTCGCGCCAAGCCTACCGGGCGCTATTGGGCGCTGCCTGAGCCGTAACCGAGGGTTCGCTGGTAGATTCACGCCATGGCCCTTTACACCTGCCCCACATGCGACATGTCCGTCAACACCACCTGCGGTAAGTGCGGCGATGACCTCGTCAACGCGTCGGTCACCACCGCAGCCGGTGCCGAGGTGGGCGTCTCGCAGTGCCCCAACGGTCACGGCAAGATCAAGTCACCGCTGTGCTGCGGAAGTGACATGTCCTGCGCCGTCTAGGCGCCGTTCGCTCGTTCCTTTTCACTCAGGCGCGGTTGAGATAGACCCGCTGTCTGGGAATTTCGCGCGCGCTCACGTGCCGCGTCGGTAACTCCCGGCATGACTTCCTACTGCAGGATGACCAACCACGCGCCAAAGACGGCGATTACCAGTCCGACAATTTGGTGCAAGGCGAGCCGCTGTCCGAGAAACACGAATGCGAGTACTGCCGCGATGAGCGGAGTCAGAGTGGCGATAACCGAGACGACTGCCAACGTAGTGAACATGAGTGCCTCAGCGAACAGTATGTTTGCCGCAGCGTCGAACATGCCCGACAACGACGCCTGAATTTTGGCGGTTCGTTCGGTAGGGAGCTTCACTCGCCGAATGAGGGCGAGCACAAGAACTACTGCCAGAGCGCCTACCCGGGCACCGACGACGGCCCACGGCGCTGAGTGCTCGGATGCGTGTTTGATGAGGATGCCGAATCCAGCAAAGCAGGCGCCGGCCGCGAATGCGTACGCCACTGTTTGAGGGGTGTGCTGCTGTTCGCGCTCGGCCCTGTGACCCCACGAGATCACGGCAACGGCCACCAGACACACCACTGCACCAACGAGGGTGCCCACCGATGGGCGACCCTCAGCAACCCAACTGGCACCAACAAGAAGCGTCGTTGATGCGCATGTCATCACCGGAATGACGACCGCAACAGGTCCAAAGACAAGAGCGCGGAAGTTGAGAACTAGGCCAGCACCACCGACGAGCCCAGCCAGCACGCCCCAAGAGACGGCCGAATAGGTGAGCGGCACTCGGAACACAAGGACTGACAGAAGGGCGAGCAGCAGAGCGACGGGTGATGCGACCAGCAAGGCGGACACTGGGCTACTTCGGCGAATGGCTGGACTGGCGAATACCTTCGCCGCTGCCTGTGAGGCGGCATTGCCAAGCGCTAGCCAGTCGCCGTTCACACCTCTCCCGTCACTCGCGGTCGCGTTGAGATGGCGCGGGCGAAATAGGGAGTACAAGCACCAAGCACCTCGGCCGAAAGACTAACAGGGCTCTGATCTGGAGCGGCGCATGTCGTGCCTATCCCTCGGCATCGCCCGTGATTGGTTTCGGGGGATCGTCATCAACGTAGGGGTCGTGAATCCCCGTGAACGCCTCACGCCGCTCGACATCCCAACCCGAGTCAGTGGGAGTGTCGAACACTGACTCGATCTCACTCCACGTGGTCCAGTGCCGCGTGCCCAAGGGCACCAGCTGCGCCACCGGGCGGCCGGCGACTGTCACCGTCGCCGTTGCGCCCGATTCGACGTCGCGCAGGATCTCGTCAGCACGATGCAGTAGTTCACTCACGCTGACGTTCACACCGCCTCCTGGGATGAATCCGGCGCGCTCGGCCGAGGCTTGCGACGCGACGTCTTGCCGCGGCTCTCTGAGGTCGACTCCATGAACATCTTGGAGTTGAACGCCATCGACTCGTTCTCGAGACTCACTTCGAAGTCACGCAA
>CAIYMF010000184.1 GCA_903927265.1 uncultured bacterium
ACCCGCCTTGCTGGTCGGCACTGCGAAACCGAATGCACCGGTCGCTGACGTTGACGCGGATGTGACCGCAGTCAGCACACCTGAAGTCGACATTGAGTACAGCGTCACCTTCTGCACTCCAAGGACGGGAGCCACACGACCGGAGATCGACGTCGACATATCCCTCGGCACGGTGGCAGTCACGGACTTCACCGTCGTCTTCGAGACCGTGGCGCTGCCGAGCGGCTTGCGGACACGCACGACAGCGGTGACCGTTGACGACACCTTGGTCGTCTTGATCGGAGACACCGCCGCTTGCCGGTAGGCCGTCGACGGCGTGGTGACCTGCCACTCGCCACTGCGCTTGGGAGTGACGTTGAACAGGGCCGCACCTTCAGAGTCGGTCACAGCAGTTCCGAGCGTCGTCCATGCATCGCCTGCTGCCGACCGCCATTTGAGGGTCGCATTCACTCCGGGTACGGGCAGGGTGTCGGGCCGGTGTACACCCACGAGCACGGCGGTGGATGTTCCGAATGGAACGACGACTGGCGCCACCACCCCCACCACGGGTTTGAACGGCTTAATGTTTGGAGCGGCGTCTACAAGTTTGGTCCACATGGAGTCGCGCTCGTCGCCGAATGCCCACAGCGCGACGCCACCGAGTTGATACTTGGCGGCAATCAATGCGCGCGCAACGGTTGACGGGCCGTCTTGGAACCACACCTCACGCGTACTGGTGCAGGGCTTTCCAGTGACCGAGTTTGTTCCTGGCTCGCTGTAACGGAACGTGTATTCGCCGTAGGTGGTATCCCATCGATATGCCGCGGTATCGGCGGTTTGCCCCGGGAACGCGATGAGGCGCTTCTGCGCCTTCTGCGCGTTATAGAGGGCCCATGCATCGCCGGGATACAAGGTCGGACGATTGGTGCGCCCGGGATTCGTACACGTACCCGAGTAGCGCCAGTCATAGCCGTAAGCAGTGACTCCGACCCACACCTTGCGCGCGTTACCGACGCCGAGTTCTTCGACGGCGTCCGAAGCAACCTGGTCAACCCAATCGGCCGGGCCAATCGGTCCGGGCGTATCCCACGAGTAGTCGTACGTCATGAGGCGTAGTCGGTCGGTGACACCGATGATGTCTTTCCACGCGTAGACCCAGTACCCCGACGACGCATTGAAACCGGCGCCGTTGACGGGGTATCCGGCAGGCACGGTGACAGACAACAGCTTGCCTTTCGCGTGCATGGCGGTTGACAACGCTGTGATGTAGGCGATCCACGCGGGTTTGGTTGCTGCCCAACTCGACGAGCCATCGCCGAATGCGAAGTCCTCGTAATCGAGGTCAATGCCGTCGAAACCGTTGTTGACGATGAAGTCGGTCTGCGCCTTGACGAGTGCGGCCCGCTTGACCGAATCCTTCATGACTCCGGAAAGCGCGAGTTTGCTGCTGTCGTCGGTGAAACTGGGCAGCACCTTGATGCCAGCCGCGTGGAGGCGGGCCAACTGCGCTTTCTGGCTAGTTGTGGGCGTCGTTCGTGCGCATTCGACTGTCTTGTTGTCGCTTAGGTCGTGCACGCACACCGGAGCCTGGATACCGCCTGTGCGGTAGCGCGAGTAGACCCAGAAGGCCATCACTTCACCGACGATGCCGTCAGACCCCGTGTGGGCGACGAGTCGATCGATCTCGGTGTTGCCGTACCAATACGGCAGCCAACCACTCATGAATTTGGTCGTTGCGGTGCCGGGAAGCGGCTCAACCGCTGCGGACGCCGGCAGCGAACCTAGGGTGACAACAGCCAGCGCAGCGGCGATGGGCGTAGCGATCCAGCGCAGGGCGCGGCGGCGAACCGAACTCATGTGCGCGCCTCCTGCCTGATCGGGTCGAGTTGCGGAAATCGGACACAGTCCGCCCACTCCACTACAACGTGTGTCACCTATGTATCGATCCATTGTCGCCTCAACTTGACGTGATTCCTCACACCGGGCGTACACCGCGCGAACGATGTCCCACTTTCGGACATTTCACCCATTGGGTCGCAGCTTCCGAGGGGCGTTCGAGTCCCCGAGGGCCTCCTCGGGTTACCGTCGAGAGTCAACTACCCAAGGAGCGGACAGGAACGTGAGCAGCATCACATCAGCGCGGACACTCACAGCCGCCTGCCTAGGCGTCGCCGCACTCGCGTTTCTCACCCCGCCAGCCACCGCACTACCCGCCCCCTTCTCCGGCGATTCCTACGCACAAGCACCCCAAAAGGGCGTGGAAACGAGCACGAACGTAGGAATCGCGCGGGTGGCGACGGGGGTTTCGGCCCCGGCCGCCGACGCGCGCATCGTGCGCTTGCTACCGGGTCGAATGGCTTCCTCCCTGCTCGGCGGAGCGCCGAGCGCCGTCCTTGCTGTTGAGGTGCGCGATTCGGCCAGCGGCCGACTGGTCTATTCCAAGCGGGGCACCAGCAGCCTGCGCGGCGCCTCGACCAACAAGCTCTTCACCGCCGCCGTCGCCCTCAAAACGATGCGTCCCGCTCATCGACTCGTCACCAAGGCACGACTGGGCAGCGTGTCAGGAACCACAGCCGCCCTCTCACTGGTCGCTGGCGGAGACCCGCTCCTCACCTCAGCGCAACTCGATGAGCTCGCAACGCGCACCGTCACGGCACTGCGTGCACGCGGCATCACGCGCGTGAACGTCAGCATCGACGACACGCTCTTCCCCACGCCCACCCCCGCCGTCGGCTGGCCGAGTTCGTACGGGCTTGACGTGGTGCGCCCCGTGCGTCCCCTCGTGCGCGACGGTCGCATGCTCAACGACGTCGCTACCGATGCCGGAAGGTACTTCGCCTCGCGCGTCGCCGTTCACGGTGGAACGCACGTCGCCGCCACGTACACGGGCCGCGCACACTTCGCGACGAGTCGCCCCACACTTGCGTCGACACCAGGCCACACGGTTGAGCAAGCCGTGCGAAAGATGTTGCAGATCAGCGACAACGACATTGCCGAGATGCTGTTCCGATTGTCCGCGCATGCCGATGGCCAGCCGGCCACCTGGAGCGGCGGAATTCAGACAGCGCGCGCGGAATTGGCCACACTCGGAGTGCCGCTCTCGGGCGTGGTCCTGCACGACGGCAGCGGCGCCTCCCGCGATGATCGCCTCACCGCACGTGCCCTCACTGTGCTACTCGATGTCGCCGTGAACAAGACCGCGCACCCTGAACTGTCGTCGATTTACTACGGTCGCGCGATGCCGGTGGCTGGCCGTACCGGTTCTCTCTCGGGCCGCTACCTCAGCGCCCCGTCCAAGTGCACCGCTGGACTCACGGTGGCGAAAACCGGAGCGCTGCGCGATGTGCTGTCGCTTGCTGGCATCACTGTGGGTGCCGATGGCGCTCGCCGGTCATTCACGATCTTGCTCGAAAACCCGCCCACCGATCGATACGGTGGACGACCGGTGCGAATAGCGATCGATGGCTTGGTCGCAACGATTGCCGGCTGCTGGTAGTCAGCGCAAGACGCGAGCAGTATCGGCCGCAGCGGCAAGTACAGCAGGCCCAACCGAGGCAGCGCGTACGTCGCCAACCCCCACAACACTCACTGCCGCGTCAACGCCCGGAACGCCCACCAGCGGCGCCGATAGTGTCCATGCGCCCGAGTCTGGCTCACCGGTTCCAACTACCCAGCCATGTTCAAGCGCACGGTGCTGGCGCGCCGACATGATCGCGCGGCCCGGCGCCGACCTTTCCAGCGGAACCCGAGTGCCGAGTTTGAGTGCGACGTGTAATTCCGAGCGACTCGGTTCGACCGCAGCAACGGTCAACGCATCGTCGGCTTCAGCGATCGTGAGCACGGCCGTGGCTCCGGTGCTGTCGGCAAGACGCCGCAGCACTGGCACCGCAGACTCACGCAGCAGGGGTTGCACATGCCGGGCCAACGCCAGCACGGCGAGCCCAGTACGCGCCCGACCATCGGCGCCCCGGCGCAGGAGTCCGTGCTGTTCGAGAGTGACCACCAACCGGTAGACCACGGTACGGCTCACACTCAGCCGCCCAGCGATCTCAGTAACGGTCAGACCCTCGGGGAATTCTGCCAGCAACTCCAACACTTTAAGCCCGCGATCGAGGGTTTGCGAAGTTTCCCGGGGCACGTCGCACCACCTCCTACCTCAACGTTACCCCTTCCACACATGCAGCGGGGGGGGTTACGCCGGTCTAAGCGGCCTAACCCCCCTGCTGCGTGACTCAGACCTGCGCGAGCACCTGATCAATTCGAGTGCCAACCGACTTCACCCGGAAGGCAGCAATGATCTCGAGGATTCCCATAATGATGAGCGTGAAGGCGATGAAGTAGACGAGCACGCCCAGACCGATGTTCGGCCACACGAGCACAGCGATACCCGCGATAAACGTGACGATACCGATGAAGATCACGCCGCCACGACCCTCGGAGCCCTTGGCGCTAAGGCCAATGATGAATTCGAGCAGCCCGCGCATGATCATGCCGATTCCGAAGAAGAGAACCAGAATCTCAACGGCGTTGGCGATATTGCGGAAGCACAGGATGCCCAAGATGATCGAAATGGCGCCGGTAATGATTGCGAACACCTTGGCACCGGTTTCGAGCTTGTCTCCGAAACCGCGAATGAGCGTGAAGATACCGCTGATGAGCAGCCAGATTCCGAAGAACACGGCGATGGTGAGTACGGCGGCCGTCGGGTTGAATGCAATCAGCAAGCCCACGATCAAGCTGATGATGCCCAGCACCAGCAGCAGCCACCACTTGTCACCGATCGAGCCCAGCATGGTTTTGGCTTCGGCCTGCTCCTCGGGGGTCAGACCGCTCATACCCTCGCGCAAATCAGCAGCAGCTGCCGCTACTGCGTCTCCGGAATTCTGCGTTGACATGGATTCTCCTTGATTGAAGGGGGACTTGGCCCCTGGTCGGCCAACGTTCGGCCCTAGGTCGGTCTGGCTTCAGGGACCCTCGCAGGCAACCATAGGAGGTCATATCGCCCGGATGCCCGAATAGCGCCACTTGCGCCACGGCGTGTCGTCAGCGTTAGCCGAGCACGCGGGCGAGGAATTCGCGGGTGCGCGCCTCATGCGGATCACCGAGGATCTGAGCCGGCGGACCCGACTCGAGCACGCGACCGGCGTCAAGGAAACAGATGCGATCGGCCACATCGCGGGCGAACCCCATCTCATGCGTGGCCATCAGAATGGTCATCCCCGACTCCTTCAAACCACGAATCACGTCAAGCACCTCACCGACGAGTTCGGGGTCGAGTGCGCTGGTGACCTCGTCGAACAACATGGCCTGCGGTTGCATCGCGAGCGCGCGCACGATGGCGACCCGCTGTTGCTGTCCGCCGGAAAGTCGGTCGGGGTAGTCGTCGGCCTTGGCTTCTAACCCGAATCGGGTCAAGAGATCACGTGCCCGTTGCTCCGCCTCGTCTGCCGAAACCCCGAGTACCTTGCGCGGCGCCAATGTGATGTTGGCGAGAACTGACATGTGCGGGAAGAGATTAAACGATTGGAACACCATGCCGACGCGCTGACGCACCGCATCAAGATCGGCATCATCAGCGGTGACGTCAAGGCCGTCAACCATGATGACTCCGGCGTCGACCGGCTCCAGTCCATTGATGCAGCGCAGCAACGTCGACTTCCCCGAGCCCGACGCCCCAATCAGAACCACTACTTCATGGGCGGCAACCGACAACGTCATTCCGCGAAGCACGGCGTTGGTGCCAAACGCTTTGTGTACGTCGTCAACGCGCAAAAGGTCAAGGGCCATCATCGACTCCCCGACGAACGCTGGCGTTCTTGTCGCGCGGTCAGCCAGTCAGTGAATCTAGCCATCGGAATGGTGAGCGCGATGAACAGCAGGGCGGCCACAATGTAGGGCGTGTAGTTGAACTTGCCGTACACGATGATCTGCGCCGCACGCAGCGCCTCAATCGGTCCGAGAACCGAAACCAATGCGGTGTCTTTCTGAAGTGAGACGAAGTCATTGAGAAGCGGTGGAATCACCCGACGAATTGCCTGCGGAAGCACCACGTAGCGGTTTGTCTGAACGTTGCCCAATCCCAGCGAACGTGCCGCCGCTCGTTGAGACGGATGAATCGACGCGATGCCCGAGCGAAAAACCTCTGCCACGTACGCCGTGTACGACAGAATCAGGGCGATCGTTCCCCACACCAACGGATCGGTGGGCAGCCCCGACAAGTTCAGGGCCGGAACGCCGAAACCCAGCAGCAACACGACCAGCAGCGTGGGAGTTCCGCGAAAGACGTCGGTATAGACGGTGCCCACGATGCGTAACGGAAGCAGCGCTGGTGACTTCGACAATCGAGTCAGGGCAAGGAGAAGTCCGAGAATCAAGATGAAGAACTCGGCGACCACGAAAATCTTGATATTGATGACGAGCGCGGCGAGCACTTCGGGCCAGGCAAGTGTGAAGTACTCACCGTTGAAGAATGCGTCTTGCACCACCGGCCAACCCTGCGACGATCCGACCGCGATCGCCACGACGCCGAAGAACACCACCGTGGACATGGTCGCGACGAAGGCATTACGTCGGCCGCGTCGCTGACGACGTGCCCGACGCGCAGGATCGACATACGGAACCTCTGGTTCCGCTATCGATGCCCCTGCATTCGTGCTCATGGGAGGAGCCTAGGGCCCGGGCTTTCACCCGGGCCCGTCAGCGCATCAGCTGAAGTAAGGAGCCTTCGTGACCTCGGAGAGCCACTTGTCCTGAATCTGCTGCAATTCACCGGAGTCGCGAAGTGCGGTGACTGCCTTGTTGACGCACTCAGTGAGCGCGCTGCCCTTGGCCAACACCAGACCGAAGTTCTCGCCGCTGTTCTTGTCGAGCTTGAACTGACCGACGATCGCGGAGTTCTCAATCTCGGCAGCGGTGATGTAGTAGGCCGTCGGAAGGTCGACGACAATCGCGTCGATCTGCTTGTTGTTCAAGGCCGACTTTGCATCGTTAGTTGAGTTGAACACGAAGGGCTTCTCGGCCGGCTTCACCACGTTGGTGACGTAGTCAAGGCTGGTCGTCCCCACCTGAGCGCCAAGCTTGAGGGCCTGAAGATCGGCAATGGTCTTGGCCGCGGCACCCTTGCTGCCGTTGAGTGCCACCACTGCCTGATTGACCGAGTAATAGCCGTCAGAGAAGTCAACGGCCTTCTTGCGGTCGTCGGTGATTGAGATCTGGTTGATGTCGAAGTCAAAGTCCTTGGCCCCGGGCGCGAACGCCTTGTCGAAGGGAACCACAGTCCAGGTGACGTCGCCCTGTGCGAAGCCGAGTTTGTCTGCGACGGCATAGGCGACGGCCGACTCAAAGCCCTGACCGTTCGAGGGTTTGTCGTCGACGAAGTACGGCGGGTAGGCAGGCTTGTCGGTTCCGACGGTGAGCTTGCCAGCGGCGAGGGTCTTGAGGTTGTCCTTGCTGCAGGCATCCGTTGAAGCAGAGGCAGACGCCGACGTGGCACCGGCTGACGTGGCGGCAGATGAGGACGATGCGGAGTTGGAAGCCTGCCCGCACGCGGCAAGTGCCAGTGCGCTGAGGGCGACCAAGGTGACAGAGAGGTGACGGCGGCGCATGTTCGGCCTTTCATGTGGGAGCCGCGGACCGCAGCGGGCCGCGAGGGCATTTTCAGACTCCCCAATCCTCACACACCTGCCACGTGCCCCGAACCTATGTCCGGTGACGCTTGCGCATCGTGACCCGAAAGTGACCTGACTACGCGGCAGCTCGGCGCACGCGGGGTGCCACCACGACCGCCACGAGGGCGATCGCGGCCGACATCCACCACATGATCGTGAAGGTCGACGCTCCGGCCGTTCCCGCGGCTACCGCTGCGGCGAAGACGGCGCCCGTCAGGCCAGTCGCCAGAACAACTCCGGAGGAGTCGGCAACCTGAAGACCTGCCGCGTTGATTCCCTGCTCGCCCGGCTCGCTGTAGGCAAGCAACAGGGTGGCCAACGCTGAAATCGCCATGCCCATTCCAAAGGCGCCCACGAGCCACACCGGGCCAAGGACGGCCGGACTGATCGACATCACCATCGATAGTGGCAAGCACGTCATAGAAATGAGCACAAAAACAGAACCGATCTGCACCATGCGCGGGGGGGTAAACCAGACAGGAGCGCGCCCTTGGAACCACGCGCCAATGGCCCATCCGATTGCGCCGCACGCCAGGAACAATCCCGACCACGTCGTGGAGACGCCGCGAACATCTTGCATCGCTAATGGCACCCATGCCTCGGCCGAGAAGAGTGCTCCCGCGAGCAGTCCTCGCATCACCACCACAGCGGGAAGTCCCAGTCGCAGCCGCAATGTGCCCGGAGGGAACAGCGCGATCAGGGCAGGAATTAGCAGCACCAACCCGACGACCACCTCGCCGGCACCCCACCAATCACCCCGCTGAGCGCCCGCTTGCACGGCCAGCAATCCGAGCGCGGCCTGCACACCGAGGCGACCGCGGCGCGCCGTTTCACCCGCCGGTCGCTCTGGCGCGTTCGGCGTCGGCCCATCGAATTCCGGAAGGCGTCGCGACACCAACAACACCGGTGGCCACACCAGAACAATCACGGCCAGGAATAGCCAGCGCCAGGAATAGTTGTCAGCCACATAGCCGGCAACCACCGGGCCAACAATTGCGGGTAGCACCCACGCAGCTGAGAGAATTCCGAAGGCCTTCGGCCTCAAGCGCGGGTCGAATGCCCTTCCGATGATGACGTAGGCCAACACGATCATCGTGCCGGCACCGAAACCCTGCAGGGCACGACCGACAAGCAAGAGGGGAAAACTCGGCGCGAGTCCGGCCACGAGTCCGCCGATTCCGAAGGCGGCAATGCCACCGAGTAGCGGGCGGCGCGGCCCGTGCCGATCACCCCACCCGCCTGCGAGAACTTGCCCGATCAGCGATGTCGCGACGAACACATTGATGATCCACGCCAATTGCGCGACGGCATCGAGATCACGCGCAACGATCGGCAGCGCAGTGATGATCGCGGTGCCTTCAAAGGCAACCAAGGTGACAAACGCCACCATGCCCAAGGTGATCGAGCGATGGTGGGCGTCTAGCAGTCGAGGTGAATCGGCGGATCCGCCAGAAGTCATCCCTGATCGCCGGAGTCGCCCCCACCTCCAGGAAAGAGTCCGTCGATGATGGCCTGGCAGTCAGGACACACAGGGAACTTGGACGGATCGCGATTGGGAATCCACACCTTGCCGCAGAGAGCCTGAATCGGTGAACCGGTGACAGCACTCTCGACGATCTTGTCCTTCTTGACGTAGTGGGCGAACCGTTCGTGGTCACCCTCATCAAGGCGCGCGTCGGTGCGCTCGTCAAGCAGCGTGTCACCGCTAATTGACGGCGAGTCGAGTGGCGTGGTCATGAGCCGAGCCTAGCGGTGCGTCCATGCTGCCGACACCCCCGGAGGCCTGTCGTCACCTTGTAGGACACGTGTCGCCAGTACAGATGACACGGGTGCTGTGATTCGTTCGTAAACGGCCAGAATTGCCTACATCGAAAGGAAATTGACGTTGCGTTGATCTCGTCGTTAGCGCAAGATTCAGCGACAGATCAGACACTGGAGGAACGCAGTGCCCCAGCAACCTCTCGCCCAAGTGCCCGCCGATGTGAAGTGGTCATGGCAGGACGTCGCCGCGTGCCTCGGACGCGATGTGGCGATGTTCTTTCACCCCACCAATGAACGTGGCCGCACTCGACGCCGTCGTGAAGTCACCGCCAAGTCAATCTGCTTCTCGTGTCCCGTGCGCGTTGACTGCGCCGACTACGCCATCCGAGCCCGCGAGCCGTACGGCGTGTGGGGCGGACTCACCGAGACCGAGCGTGAAGCCATCTACGCTTCCATCCCCATCGCTCACTACCCACGTCTGGAAGGTGAGGGCGCACGAGTGGCGAGTTACGCCATCGAGCGCGCTCTGGCGCCTGAGGCATTCACCGCGTAACGGCACCGTCCTGCTCACAGGCAGGCATCGCTACCCTTGGGATGGTGAGCTCACCACTACATGGCCGCGACTTCCTGAAGGAGGTCGACTTCACCGCCGACGAACTCGCTGCATTGATCGATCTCGCTGTTGACCTCAAGTCGCAACGGCGCCAGCGTGCAGAAGTACAGCGGCTGCAGGGGCGCTTGATCGCCCTCATTTTCGAAAAGACCTCGACTCGCACCCGCTGTGCGTTTGAAGTCGGCGCCTACGAGCAGGGCGCGCATGTCACCTACCTCGACCCGTCGTCGAGTCAACTCGGGCGCAAGGAGTCGGTCGCTGACACCGCACGAGTGTTGTCGCGCATGTATGACGCAATCGAGTTCCGCGGAAGTGCCCAATCGACCGTCGAGCAACTCGCGCAGTTCGCCGATGTTCCCGTCTATAACGGACTCACCGACGAATGGCATCCCACTCAGATGCTCGCCGACTTCATGACCATGCGCGAACACTCCCCCGCCGGCACTGCCTTCAACGAACTCAGCTACGCCTACCTCGGCGATGCGCGTTCCAATATGGGCAACTCACTGCTCGTCATGGGCGCCATCATGGGCGCCGACGTACGCATCGCTGCACCCCGCGACCTGTGGCCCGACGACGAGGTGCAAACTCTGGCGCGCGCTCACGCCGCCATTTCAGGTGCACGCCTCACACTGAGCGAGAGCGTCGACGAGGCCGTCGCCGGAGCATCCTTCGTGCACACCGACGTGTGGGTGTCGATGGGCGAACCTGCCGACGTGTGGGATGACCGAGTGCGACTACTGCGTCCGTATCGCGTCACGGCCGAGGTGTTGAAGTCGACGGGTCACCCCGACACGCGCTTTATGCACTGTCTACCGGCATTCCACGACATGGAAACCACCGTGGGCCGCGACGTCGCTGAACGCAGCGGACTGCGCGACGGGCTTGAAGTCACTAGCGAGGTATTCGACTCACCGGCCAATGTCGCGCTCGATCAAGCCGAGAACCGGTTGCACACGATCAAGGCCGTGATGGTGGCGACGCTCGATTAGAGCGCCGCCCGGTCCGAGTTGTTCGGCACCAAAGTCCCCCGTCACGGCGAACCCCTTCCTCACTGCTTCTTTTGTCAACAGATGCCCCACTGGGGGTTCTTTGGTCAAAAGGTGACTTGGCATCAGGGTGCACACAGGCTGGACCTGACCGGGTATGACTGGACCTCGCCGCGTGCGACCGGGCCTCGGTGCGCCGGGTGTGAACCCGCTCGCGGGCACCTCTTGACCGAAGAACCCCGAATCGGTCATCGATTGACCAAAGATGCCCGTGGAAAGGGGCCGCGGCACCTTTTCCGCTCCCCCGCTCCCTCGCCTCACTCAGGCTGAAGCGAGGCGCGCACGCAACTCGGTGAGTTGCAGACGCAGGGCTGCCGGCACGTGGTCGCCGAACAACTCGAAGTACTCCTCGGTGAGGTCGGCCTCGGTTACCCACGTTGCAGGGTCTACCGCGAACAGGTCGGCCAATTGCTCGGGTGTGACGTCAAGGCCGGTGATGTCGATGTCGGCAGGCAACGGAAGTCGACCGATGGGTGTTTCGACAGCGTCGACCTTGCCCTCAAGCCGCTCGACGATCCACGCCAGCACGCGCGAGTTCTCGCCGTATCCAGGCCACAGGAACGTTCCGTCTGCGTCCTTGCGGAACCAGTTGACCTGGTAGATGAGCGGCAGGTTGGCGGCATCGGTTGAGGCACCAATCGACAGCCAGTGACCCCAGTAATCGGCCATGTTGTACCCGCAGAAGGGAAGCATCGCGAACGGGTCGCGACGCAACTTACCCATCTCTCCGACGGCGGCCGCGGTCGTTTCCGACGAGACGGTAGCACCGAGGAACACGCCGTGCTGCCAGTCGAACGACTCAGTGACCAGCGGAACGTTGGTGGCGCGACGACCGCCGAACAGGATCGCCGAAATCGGCACGCCGGCGGGGTCTTCCCAGTTGGGTGCGATCGACGGGCACTGCGAGGCGGGAGCCGTGAAGCGCGAGTTGGGGTGCGACGACAGTTCGCCCGACTCGGGAGTCCAGTCGTTGCCCTTCCAGTCGATCAGGTGTGCCGGAGGCTCTTCTGTCAGGCCCTCCCACCAGATGTCGCCATCGTCAGTGAGGGCAACGTTGGTGTAGATGCAGTTGGCCTCGAGTGAACGAATGGCGTTGGCGTTGGTGTGCATACCAGTACCGGGTGCCACACCGAAGAATCCAGCTTCGGGGTTGATGGCGTACAAACGACCGTCATCTCCAAAGCGCATCCATGCGATGTCGTCACCGACGGTCTCAACCTTCCAACCGGGCAGGCTTGGCTCAAGCATCGCGAGGTTGGTCTTGCCACACGCCGACGGGAATGCCGCCGAGATGTAGCGCACGTCGCCGTCAGGCGCGGTGAGTTTGAGGATGAGCATGTGCTCGGCGAGCCAGCCTTCATCGCGTGCCATGGCCGACGCGATGCGCAAAGCGAAGCACTTCTTGCCAAGCAGCGCGTTGCCGCCGTAACCCGATCCGTACGACCAGATCTCGCGGCTTTCGGGGAAGTGCACGATGTACTTCTCGCTGTTGCACGGCCAACTCACGTCATCGCGCGCGTTTCCGTCAGCGTCGACAAGCGGAAAGCCCACCGAGTGCACGGCGGGCACGAAGTCGCCATCTTCACCGATGAGGTCAAGCGCGGCCTGACCCATGCGGGTCATGATGCGCATGCTGACCACGACGTACGGAGAATCAGTGAGCTCGACACCGAGCTGAGAGATGCGCGAGCCAAGCGGACCCATCGAGAATGGCACCACGTAGAGGGTCCGACCACGCATCGAACCGGCAAACAAGCCCTTGAGCGTTCCACGCATCTCGGTGGGGTCGGCCCAGTTGTTGGTGGGTCCGGCATCCTCTTCACGAAGCGAACAGATGTACGTGCGGTCTTCAACACGTGCGACGTCACTGGGGTCAGAGCGCGCCAAGAACGAGTTGGGTCGCTTCTCGGAATTGAGTGGAATGAAGGTTCCGCCCTCAACGAGCAGCGAGGTCAATCGCTCCCACTCAGCCTGCGATCCGTCGCACCACTCGACGCGATCGGGCTGCGCGAGTTCGGCAACCTCCTCAACCCACTCGAGCAACTTCTTGTTGCGCGTGGGTGGGTTCTCAAGGCCAGGAATGCTGGTTCGCTCGGGGCTCATGGATGAGGTCCTTCGGTCGTAGGGGGCACGTCGCGCGCACCGTCGTCTAAGGATGCCCTAACTTACGAGCCGCTAAGCAGTCAATGGTCCCTGCAAGGGCTTCCAGAGGGCCCAATGTGACGAACTCAACAGCCTCTTAGCCAGAGATGAGCGGGAAGGCGGTGGCCATCAAGTAAGCGAGTGGAATTGCCTGCACGACCGCCGGCGCCCACCGCTCACGCGTGAGGCCCGACACCACGAAACCGCACACTCCCAACACGACAAACAAGATGGCGACGATCGGCACCCAGAGAGTCAGTACACCGGGTGCATGAAACACGCTGACAGCCACGATCAGGGCCACGACCACAACCACCCGATTGGCAGCCACCAGTAGTGCCCGGCGCGGGCGACTGGCACGGGCAACGAGTCGCTCGTCGGCCCAGAAGAAGGCGAGCAGCGCCACTTCGAATACCAGCAGCACCCAGCGGCGACCGCCGACCAACGCGAAGTCTGACCAGGTGTGCTGGGATGCGAGTGCCAACACCGCCACGACGTAGGCGGTCATCGCGAGAGTGGCAAGTACCTGACGTCCCACGCCCCCGACGTCATCTGTGATCGTCGGAAGATGACGGCGACCGATCAGCCACGCGATCACGCCAGCAACGATTCCAACGACACCAAACCACGCCACCGTGTAGTCAGCGACAGACAGAGGCAGCACCGGTCGACGGCCGTCGAGCAACGCCCCTATGAGCGATGCGACAAGCGTGGCCACCACCACCGTCGGCACCACCCATACCGCAGGCGTGATCGGAGCTCGCGCACTCGGCTCCAGCAACGTCGGAGTGCCGAAAGCAGCGCGGGCGAGGGGTACAAATCCCACGACCGCGCCAGCAAGTAGGACGAGAAGCCACAGCACTCGTGTATCGGGCGCGACGGTGTGTCCAGGTGAACCCACTGCCACCGTGGCATCGAGCCAATCAACGCTCTGCTGAGCGGTGACCGAGCTAAACACAATGCCGATGTGCTCGACCCCCGGAACCACAAAGGTTCCACGCGCCGTTCCTTCCGCTCCGCTCCCGTACGACTGACCGACCACCCCGTCGGGATACCCGGCATGAAGCGCCGTTTCGCCAGCGTTGGTGAACAGCGCTGGCTCAGCCGAACCCCACATCAGCAGGAGATTGCGCGGAACCGCAGGGTTTCCCACGGGAACATCGTCCGCACTCGGCAGACTCAACGACACGGTCCCGCGAATGCGGTGCGCCCCCTGTGCGTCTGCTACGGCAAATGCGACGACCGCTCCGGCACCCATGGAATGACCCACGAGACCGATCTGCTGCGGATCGACCCCCTGTTGGGCCGCTAGCCAATCGACAACCGTCGCGATGTCGGTCTGCAACGCAGCGGGGTCACCGCGTCCCTGCGAATCAAGGGGCAGCGCTGCCTCATTCGATCCGTGCCCGTGCAGGTCTGGGATGGCCACGCGGTAACCCGCGCGAGCGAAAGCTACCGCCAACGGATCCATGATTTCCGAGGAGCCCGCGAAGCCGTGCACGACCACCACACCTGGTCGAAGTTCTTCGTCGTCGGGGGCCACGACTGTCACTGGAATGCCCGACACCGAGATCTCGGTGCGCCAGAGCCCTGAGTCAGCGCGCGCGATAGCGATCGTCGCAGGAATCGTCAGCAGCAGGGCGATAAGGGCATAGACCCAGGTCGAACGGCGCACACTGCTCATTGGGTCACGCTAGTGGGCAGCACGTGGAACGGCGAACTGACCATGCCGACTACGCGATGCGCCACGCCCCCGGATGCGTCAACGTGGGAATCGCAGGACCGGTCCATGTCGACACTGGCACTGCCGGAGTGGTGGGCCGATCGCCCCAGACAAAGCCGGGAACCGACACCGCGGCAGCGAGGAGCGGCGCGGAACCGCCGAGAAGTCGGTAGTCGCTGTGCGCCGGATCACGGAAGACGCGCGTTGAGGGTCCGAACACGTTGTGCGCGCGCACGTACGTCGGGTTGCAGCCGGGGTTTGAGTCGGTGCACGCATCGGAGTTGAATCCCAGATCGAGGCTTCCGTTTCCATTCAGGAACACGTTGCCACGAATCACTAAGTCGTCGTCAGCGCGCGCAGGAGACGGCACGCCACTTCCCACCGGCGGAGTGGCAGGCGAGTGCACATCGAAGTGCGACCACTGTGATGAGAACCCCGGGGGGTTTGCCACCACGTTGTTCACGAAGTAAATGTGACGGTTCGGAATCCACTGCCCGCCCGCGTCAGTGGTTCCCCAGCCGCCAGCCGCGCGCCGACTAGCACACGGCGTCGTTGATTCACCCGCATCGGCCGCATCACAACTGCGACCACCCTGCACAAATTCAACAGCGTGACTGCGCGACCCTACGCGATACATGGTGTTGAAGGCCATCAGCACGTTGTATCCGCCATTGACGCCCAGCCCGGCGCCTTCGGTGTCGTGAATCAGATTGCCAATCACACGAATTCCGTACGCTTCGTAATGCAGGTACGGCGCCACCATGAATTCGAATCCCGTGCCCTGCCCCGCGGTGAATCCGCCTGTTCCGCAATCGAAGATCTCGTTATCGATCAACGAGATCGACGCGCTGCCACCCTTGGCGTACACGCACCAGTCCTGCGCGCGGTGAATGCGGTTGCCGACAATATGACCCATGTTCACCGCAACAAAATCGATTGCGTTGTCGTCAGCTCCGTCAATGTCGGAGTCCTCGATGTAGATGTGGTTACTTTGATTGATTTTCACTGTTTCGTGGGCACCACCTACACCTGAAAGGCGCATGGTACGCAGCAGCACGTAACTGCACTTTTCACAGTGAAATGCGTCGCCGGGCCGAATGATGTCGACACCGATCACGTAGAAGTGGCGCACGTTGTAGGCATTGATATCGCCGGTGAATCGCGCGGCGTGGTTCCCGTCGACTGAGCGAATGATGATCGGTGCCGCGGCTGTTCCCCAGCGGTTCTCCCAGTAGTTCACGAGAGCCGACGACGGGTACGTTCCACGCATCACGTTGATGCGGTAGCCGGTGGTCAGCGTCCTCGACATTGGAACGCGGCGCCACGCTTCGCCGACGGTCGCGAGTGCCGTTGCGCGAGTGTGGCCGGCCCGCGCATCCGAGCCGTGAACCGGATCAACCCAGAGTTCGACGCCGGTGAACGTGCGCAGGGCATACCGACCTGTCGATGTCACGGGAGCAACTCGGCGATAGGTGAATGCGGGGCTCACTGTGCGACCCGAGGTGACGTTGACCGTGCGGCTCACGACCGAGGCGCGGTAGAGAAAGACGCCGCTGCGAACGGCACCGACTGTGACTCGATACGCCCCTGCCCGCGGAACCACGATGCTCCGGGCGCGAACCGTTCGCGTGAATCCGGCCGGACCAGTCACGGTCATCAACGGTGATGTGGTCGCCGAAAGTCCGGTGATCGCCAGGCGAATGATGCCCGAGGTTGACTGAGTTGTTGAGTGAGTCGTCGGTGCGGCCAGAGATTGCGGCGATGTGACCGCTAATGACATCAGGCCGACAGCAGCCACCACGAGGGTGACCACTGCCGACCTGATGCGACTCACACATTCAGTGTCGACCCTGCGACGTACCGGGCGCAGGGCCAAACGGGCGATCGGTCAGGCGAGTGCCTTGGCCTTCATCGAGTCAAACTCCTGCTGGTTGATGGCGCCTGATGTCAGCAGTTCTTGAGCCTTGGCGATCTGGTCAGCAGCGCTGCCCGATCCGGCAATCGACTTCACGTAGTCAGCCTGAGCCTGCTGGTACTGCTCGGCAGACTTGACGTTCCGGTCGGTCATGCCCTTGTGGTAGACGATGACGTAGACCAACAGTGACAGGAACGGGATGAAGATCAGCAGGATGATCCAGATTGCCTTCATGATTCCGTTCATCTGGTCATTGCGGAACAGGTCAACGATGACGCTGAACAGGATCATGAAGTAGCAGATCATGAAGAAGATCACGATCAGTGACCAAAGGAATTCTCCGAAGTTCACAGGTTCTCCGATTCTCGGTGCCGCGGGCGCGGCAATTGTTTCGTGGCGCACCGTCGGTGCACCCTCGCGGAGTATTCTAGGACCCCTACACTCCGTATTCATGACCACTGGCCCTGAATCCGCTGCGCATGTCGAATCGACCGATGCCGAGGCAATGACCGATCTGAGCAAAAAGATAGGTCCGCTACTGCTGATTTCGGTGCTTCTTGGCATCGGAGGTGCGCTCGCCGCATCGCTCTTCCTCGCCGTCGAATCGAGCTTGCAGACCCTGATCTGGACCGACCTTCCGGCCAAGCTCGGCCTTGGCCAGACGGCATCCTGGTACGTCCTGGCGGCATTGCTCGTGGGCGCCATCGTGGTGCTCCTGGCCCAAAAACTCCCCGGGAAGACCGGTGCCAGCCCCATCACGGGCTTTCATTTCGATGTGGGCCCCGGCACGATCGCCTCGGTGGCCCTCGCAGCCCTCGGCACCTTGGCCTTCGGCATGGTGTTGGGTCCTGAGGCACCGCTGATCGCCTGCGGCACGGCCTTAGGTGGATTGGCCATGCGCGGGCGCGGCCCGCAGGCAGTGCAGCTCGGCATGCTGCTCGGTGGAGTCGCCGGTATCGGTGCCATCTTCGGTAATCCACTCATCACCGCGTTCATGATTCTCGAGTTCGCCGCACTCGGACCACTGCCCGCGGCCGCGTTGCTTCCCGTTCTGGTTGCCCTCGGCTCGGGGTACATCGTGCAGATCGGGCTCGGCCGCTGGTCAGGTCTGGGCACTCACTCGCTGGCCCTGCCCGGGCTTCCTGCCTTCCCCGGACTCACCGCGGCCGACATCGTGGGCGGGCTGGTCATCGGCGTCATCGCCTCAATCGTGGCGCTCATCGCACGTGAACTCGGTGAGCGGGTGAACGATGCGAGCAAGAAGCGACCAACGCCCATTCTGTTCGCGGTGGCAATCATCACGGCACTACTTGCGATTGGCACTCATCTGATCACCGGCGAGGGCTACGAAACCGTGCTCTTCTCCGGCCAAGAGGCGATGCCAACCATTCTGGGAATTACCTCGGTGGGCACTCTGCTGATCATCTTGGTGGCCAAGTTCATTGCCTACGGGTTGGCGCTCGGCGGAGGATTCCGAGGTGGACCCATCTTCCCGGCCGTCTTCCTCGGAGTGACCATCGGAACGATCGCCTCACTGATCGTTCCCGGCCTGACCCTTCCAGGAATGGCCGCTGTCGGCATCGCCGCAACGACCGCTGCGATGACCAAACTGCCATTCACCGGAACGATGCTCGCTGTTCTACTCATCAGCTCCGCGGGTGGAGCGATCACGCCGCTGGCCATCATCGGCGCTGTCATCGGATTCATGGCGCGCACTGCACTCGACCGCTACGACGCCAAACGCGGAGACATCGCGGTTCCAGTAAAGATTGCGTAGGTCAGCGCACGCTGATCGTCACGTCGACACGATTGACCTGAGCGAACTGTGGGCAAATTCGCACGTTTAACGTGCGAATTTGCCCAGAGAATGGCCGCTCCGCGTAGGCACCACGCAGTGGCACGGCAGGGTGCTCTACACCAATGACCACTTAGCGCACGCTGATCGTCACGTCGACCCCCCGAGGGTCTACTCCTGACAGCACCGACCAGGGCAACCGGAATGCCCGCCCTGGTGACATCGGCCAGTTCACTGTGCGTCGGGTGAGAATGTCCGCGCCTTGACGAACCGTGAGGCGTGGTCGCGACCGACTTTCGTCGGACCACAACACCAGTCGCTCGCGTGGAGCAGCCGGGTCGCCAGACCGCAGCAGACCGGGTGACACCCACCGCAGTGGGGCTTCGACGGTGAGTCGCACAGTTTGCTCTGAAGGCCGCACGCCCTGCAGCCATCGGATGATCTGCGTCGCTACCGCGGCCCCATCGAGCGCCGCAACATCGGCTGTGTCGACGGGGTGACATAGGTTGCCAGCAGCAAACACACCCGGAGCGCTAGTGCGTTGCGCCGTATCAATCAGTGGGCCGCCATGGCCGTGATCGATCGCGAGGTTGTGGGCACGAGCCAATTCGCTGTCGGGCATCCAATCGCCGGTCAGAATGACGGTGTCGCAGGCAACCTCACGTCGAATGCCGGTGGCCAAGTCCTGGACTTCCACAGCCGTCACTCGCTCACGACCGATGATGCGCGTGACGCGAGTACGAGTTGCTACCGGAACACGCAGCAGCGCGCGCCCTGCAACATTGAAGGCTGCGTACGACTCGGGCCGCTCGTGCGTCGTGGTCATCAGAGCGGTCGCGCACCCTGCTTCGCGCAACGTGAGCACCGCAGACCAACTCACCAATTCCGAACCCACGACGACCGCACGGGTTCCGACCGGACGATGAAGCAGGTGCACCGTCGACTGAAGTTGGCCGGTGGTCATCACTCCTGCGGGTCGATCGCCCGGAATCATGCGAGCGGCGCGCGAGCGTTCACGAGCACCCGTGGCAAGGAGTACCGCCGCTGCTTCAATCTGCACGAGCCCGGACGGTGTGGTGGCCTCAAGGGTTCGCTCACCACGCCAGCGCGTCACCATCGAAGCCGTACGCAGATCGACACTCGCATCCCGGGCCTGTTCCACCAAACGCTGCGCGTACTGCGGACCAGTCATCACCCGATGTAGATCACGCAACCCATAACCGATGTGAGCACTGTGCCGCGGAATTCCCCCGGCCTGATCTTCGCGTTCGATAACCAGCACATCGACAGTGGCCGCAAGGTGGCGTGCCGCTGTCAAGCCTGCCGGCCCGGCACCCACAATCACCACGTCGGGGTTCAGTGTCTTCATCGTCTGCGACCTGCCTCAAGCAACTGCTCGATCTGAGCCCCGCAGTAGAAACCTTGGCAACGGCCCATCTGCGCGCGCGTGCGGCGACGCAACCCGTCGAGATCGGCCGGTGGAATAGGCGAGGCCAACGCGTCGCGAATCTCTCCGCGTGTGACGCGTTCGCAGAAGCACACAACGTGGCCGTACTCAGCATCGGCGGCGATGAGGTCATCGCGTTCGTAGGGACGAGGAAACGCCTCGCCAAGGTTCGGCATCGCAGGCGGCGCTGGTAAGTCAGTTCGCGGCTTCATCGTCAGTCCGGCGTCGGCAAGCAACTGCGCCGCATACTCGGCGATGGCCAGCGATGCGGTAAGTCCGGTTGAGCGGATTCCGCCTAGCAGCAAATACCGTTGAGCGGGTTCGATGTCGATGACGTAGTCGCTGAATTCGGTCGAGGCGCGCAAACCGGTGTAGGCCGCGGTGACCTCTTCCTCGAGCAGTGGGGGCATCAGTCGGCGCCCCTTCTCACAGAGGAAATCGAATCCCTCTTCGGAGGTCGACGTGTCGCTGCGGTCGTCGATGGGTTGCGATGTCGGACCCAGCATCACGTTGCCGAAAATCGTCGGGCTGATCAGAACGCCCTTGCCACGTTCGGTCGGCACCGGCAACACGATGCGATCGACGAGTGCGCGCGCCTGCTTGTCGAACACCAACAGTTCACCGCGTCGTGGAGTAACGGTGAAGCGGTGATGTCCGAGCATCGCGTCGAGGTCGTCAGCGCCCAGTCCCGCAGCATTGACGACCCATCGACATTCGATCGGCCCGCGATTCGTGCCGATCACGGTCACGTCAGCCCTCACCTCGATCGCCGTTACCGAAGTCGACAGCGCCAGCGCCGTTCCGCGTGCGATCGCGTCGGTGGCGTAGGCAAGGGGCGTTGTCCACGGACAGATGATCGATTCACCGGGCACGGTAAGTCCGCCTAGCGCTCCGGGTGCGAGTGCAGGAAGGAGGTGGCGCACCTCGTCGCCCGTAATCAGTTCACACGCGAGATACCCGTTGAGTTCAGCCTTCTCGCGAAGTTTCGGTAGCACTGCCAACTCTTCGTCGGTCCAGGCAACGAGTACCGCACCGGTGCGTTCAACCGGAATGCCGCAGGCAATGGCGTAGTCGGACAGCAACTCGTAGCCGCGAGCCACGAGTCGCGCTTCCACACTTCCGGGAACCGCATCAAAGCCCGTGTGCAAAATGGCAGTGTTCGCTTTGCTCGTGCCATCGCCAACATCGGCACGCGCGTCGATGAGAATCACGTCGAGCCCCTGGCCGCTCAACTCGCGCGCGACCGCGCACCCAACTACACCGGCTCCGACGATCGCTACATCGCGCACCGTCATGCCAGACTCCTGGCCGCGTCAACGGCGGCACGCCACCGTCCGAGGAACTCAGCTGCCCGATCGGGCGACCAACGCGGTTCAATCACGGCCAGCGGGGTCCAGCGCGAGACAGCGTCGATCGGACTCAACGTCGGGTCGGCAGCAATGCGCGCCAGTGCCGCGGCACCCAGAGCCGTGGCGTGTGGACTCGGATACACCTCAATCGGAATCTGTAGCAGGTCGGCTTGTGCTTGCATCAACACCGTCGAGCGGGTCAGTCCGCCGTCGACGCGCAGGTGCGTGAGCGGGCGGCCGAGATCGCGGGCCACCACATCGGCAAGGTCTGCCACCTGCGCCGCAATGCCCTCAACAACCGCGCGCACGATATGACCACGCGAACTGGCTAATCCCATTCCCACGAGTGCACCGCATGCGGCCGGTTGCCACCACGGTGCGGCGAGACCGGCCAGCCCCGGCACAAAGAGCACGCCACCGCTGTCGTCACCGCACTCGCTATCGAGTGAACTCGCGTCGCTCAACACTCCGAGGTCAGCGAGCCAACGAAGCGCCGAAGCCGCCGTGTACACCTGTCCATCGAGGCAGCGATCGGTGCGACCACGAACGGTCCACGCCACCGAGGCAGTGAGCCCGTTCGTCGAGCGCACTGGCTGTTCGCCGGTGTTCGCGAGCAGGAAGGCGCCGGTTCCGTAGGTGCACTTCGCATCGCCCATCGATAAACACGCCTCCGCGAACAGCGCTGCCTGCTGGTCGACAATCAAACCGGTCACACTCGCCGGCCTGCCAAAGGCTGTGGTGTTTCCGACGGTTTCGTCACACGCAACGAGACCAGGCAGCACCTCGTCACCAAGTCCGAAGATCGAGAGTAGCTCGGGATCCCACGCCACGGTGTCGATGTTCATCAGCAATGAGCGACTTGCAGTTGAGACGTCAGTGACCAACTCGCCCGTCAGGTGGTGCACGATCCACGAATCCGTGGTGGTGACGATTCCTTCACGAGTGACGTTGTCGCGCAGCCACGCCATCTTCGGAGCACTGAAATACGGATCGAGCACCAAACCTGTACGGGCTGCAATCAGAGCGGCATGCTCGCCACGATCGAGACACACCGTCTCCGAACGACGGTCTTGCCACACGATCGCCTGCGACAAAGGCTGCCCCGTGGAAGGGTTCCACGCTAGGACCGTCTCACCCTGATTGGCGAGGGCTACGTGATCGGGAAGTACGCCTGCACTATCGACAGCACGTTGGCCTGCCGCCAACACGGAGTTCAACAGTTCGTGCGGCTCCTGCTCGACTCCCCCACCGTCGAGATAGACCGGTCGCACCGGCTCTTCGGCCATGGCAAGCACCGCGCCGTCACCATCGACCACGATGGCTTTGGTGCCCGACGTGCCCTGATCTATCGCGAGGACGATCACCGTTGCTCCATCGCGCCATTATCGACGCCTTCGTCTGACAGCGTGAGTCGGAATAGGGGCAGACCATCACGAGCTACGACACGTTCGAAACCCGCCCGCAACAGCACACGTTGACTGGCTTCGTTTCCAGGATCGGTGTCAGCTTCGACCGCCACTATCTCCGGGTGCGAGCGCGCGCGAGTGAGGAGCCCGCGAACTGCCTCGGTGGCAAGGCCACTCCCACGAGCACTGGGCGCGAGTCCGTAGCCCACCTCAACCACTCCGTCGCGAGGTGAACCCTTAAAACCCACACCGCCCACCACGATTCTCGTGTCGCTCATCACCACTTGATACGTGCCGAAATCGGTGGGCGGCAATTCGGGGGCGAGCAGCAGTAGCCGACTCACAACGATGTCACCCTCGATGGGGTAATCCGACGCCCACGCGCGGCCCTCGCGATTGCCTGCCACCACTGCGCTCGCTTCATCGCCGGTGAGTGGGCGCAGGGCTAAATGCTCGGTGACGATCTCGCCAGACATGGCACCAGTGTCCACCCACGTCGTTCAGACCGCACACGCCTAGGGTGGAGCGATGCGATCACGGTGGGCTGAGCGACTTGCTCCCATCGCGTTTGTTCTCGTGTGGAGTACCGGGTTCATTGGTGCTCGCTACGGACTGCCCTATGCGCCGCCCTTCACCTTGCTCGCCATCAGACTCTC
>CAIYMF010000185.1 GCA_903927265.1 uncultured bacterium
ACTCTCAGTCGACTCATTTATGGCGGAAGAACCACGCTGCTCGGACCCATTGTGGTCATCCTCTTGTCCACGGTTCTGGGCTTGCTACTCGGAGTCGCGGCGGCGTGGAGGGGAGGGTCGATCGACACCGTCATCTCGCGCATTGTCGACGTGCTCTTCTCAATTCCGGGAATTGTGTTTGCTCTGGTGACGGTGGCGATTCTTGGTGCCGGGCTGGGCAGCGTGGTCATCGGTCTCACCATCGCCTACACCCCCTACGCCGCTCGTGTCATCCGTGGAGGAGCGTTACGTGAGCGACGCATGCCGTACATTTCGGCCGCGTGGATTCAGGGCAGGTCGGGAAGTACTATCGCTCGCCGCCACCTCGTGCCCAATATTCGACCGCTGATCTTGGCCCAAGCGGTGGCGGCGCTGGGTTTCGCGGTGATCGACTTGGCATCGATGAGTTTCCTCGGACTTGGAGTTCAGCCACCCACACCGGACTGGGGGCTCATGGTGAAGAGTGGCCTCGATAGTGCCGTACGTGGACAGCCCACTGAAGTCATCGTTGCCAGTGTGGCTATCGCTCTGTTTGTGGGAGCCGTCACTGTCCTCGGCGACAGGCTGTCCACCGGGGTGAACAAATGACCGATGCTCTTTTGCAGGTGAGCGATCTCACCATCACCGTGCCCGCAGGTGAGTACGGTGCCGATCGGCGTCCCGTCGTGTCTGGAGTCAACCTTCAAATCGGGGCGGGAGAAGCGCTCGGACTCGTGGGCGAGTCGGGATCGGGCAAGTCAATGACAGCGCGTGCCGTCATGCGACTGTTTGCGCCGGGAGTTCAAGCAACCGGCACCGTGGTATTCGATGGCTGCGAAGTTTTTGCGATGGAAGATGAGCAGTTACGCCTGTTGCGGGCACACCGCATTGCGATGATCTTTCAAGACCCTCGGGCCCACATCAATCCAGTGCGAACTGTGGGTGCGTTCCTCATCGAAGGGCTGTGCGCCTCAGGTGTCAGCACGCGAGACGCTGAGCGTCGGGTGACGTCATTGCTGGCGGAAGTCGGCATCAGTGACGGGTCGCGCCGAATGGCGCAGTTGCCACACGAACTCTCCGGAGGGCTGCTGCAGCGCGTCATGATTGCGTCGGCCGTTGCGATGGATCCTGACTTGCTGCTCGCCGATGAGCCAACTACTGCGTTAGACGTCACCACCCAGTCTGAAGTGATGGCCATCTTGGCGCAGTTGCGAACCGAACGCGGACTCGCATTGCTCTTCATTACACACGACCTCGAGCTTGCCGCCGCCACCTGCGATAGCACCGCCGTCATGTATGCCGGCTCGATCGTCGAACGGCAGAGTTCTCGTCAGTTGCTCACGCATCCTTATCATCCGTACTCGTCCGGATTGATGGTCTCGCGTCCCGACCTTGACGCCGTTCGCCAGAGGCTGCCCGTCATCGAAGGGCAGCCCATCGCGGCCTTTGAGGCAGGGGAAGGCTGCGCATTTGCACCCCGGTGTGGGTATTCGCAACCTGCCTGTCTTGCCACCACTCCCGCGTTGGTGGCCGTCCAAGGAGGAGAGGTCGCGTGTCATCGCGCCAGCGAGCTCCAGGGGCAGTTGCCGACCGCGATGGAGGGTGGCGGAGATGTCTGAGCCGCTCTTGAAAGTCGACGACTTGCGCAAGGTGTTCCCCGGGCGACGAGGTCATGACGATGTTGTTGCTGTCGACGGAGTGTCATTCGAGTTGGCGCCTGGAGAGTCGCTGGCCATCGTTGGCGAAAGTGGGTCGGGCAAGACAACCATCGCGCGAATGCTGGTGGGGCTCGAGCGTCCGACATCCGGGTCCATTGCAATGGGCGGCGCCATTCTCGACGTCTCGAGTCGTCGAGCGAAAGACCGTCGAGCTCGTGCGCGGCGTCTGCAAATGGTCTTTCAAGACCCCTACTCTTCGCTCGATCGGCTACAGACTGTGGAGCAGATTCTCTCGGACGCTCTGTCGCTCGACCCGGATGCTGTGAGGGAAAGCAGAGCCGAACAGGTGCGCATTTTGCTGACTTCAGTCGGATTACATGAGCGGCATTCGCGCATGAGGCCGGGTGGGCTCTCGGGAGGCCAGAGACAGCGAGTCGCCATCGCTCGGGCGCTGGCTGTGAAGCCTGACGTAGTGGTTCTTGATGAAGCGGTGGCGGCTCTTGACGTGTCAATCCAGGCGCAGGTTCTCAATCTGCTCAAGGAGATTAGAGAGACAACTGGCACCGCCTACCTGTTCATCAGTCATGACCTCGCTGTGGTCAACCAGGTCAGTGATCGTTGTGTCGTGATGCGACAGGGTCGAGTGGTTGAACAGGGGACTACTGCCGAGGTCCTCCACCACCCTCAAGATTCGTACACGCAGCAGTTGCGGGATGCGGTGCCTCGCCCGGGCTGGTCTCCAACTCGGTCTGCGGAGGCGCCCCGCTGAGCCCGTACTCGTCTTCGACACCACAGTCTCGACCTCTCCGCCGTGTCGCGCGTCACCGCCTTGCGCTGCACGTTAGGCTGAGGCTTCTTCCCCGCCGTGTACGGTTGCGCCCTGAGTCTGTGAGGGCGTGCCGGCGTCTTCCCATGGGGCAGGAGTAGAGCGTGTATCTGAAGAGCCTGACCCTCCGAGGGTTCAAGTCCTTCGCCTCGAGCACCACGCTCAATCTAGAGCCGGGGATCACCTGCGTCGTCGGGCCAAACGGCTCGGGTAAGTCCAATGTGGTCGATGCGCTCGCGTGGGTCATGGGTGAGCAGGGGGCCAAGAGTCTGCGCGGCGGCAAGATGGAAGATGTCATCTTCGCCGGAACCTCAGGACGCGCGCCCCTCGGTCGCGCCGAGGTGCTACTCACCATCGACAACAGCGATGGCGCTCTCCCCATCGACTACACCGAAGTCACGATCTCGCGCATTCTGTTCCGCAATGGCGGCTCCGAGTACGCCATCAACGGCACTCCGTGCCGCCTGCTCGATGTGCAAGAACTGCTCAGTGACTCCGGAATCGGCCGCGAAATGCACGTCATCGTCGGTCAGGGTCAACTCGATCAGGTACTGCACGCCAGCCCCGAAGACCGCCGCGGATTCATCGAGGAAGCTGCGGGTGTTCTCAAGCACCGCAAGCGCAAGGAAAAGGCCCTGCGCAAACTCGAAGCGATGCAGGCTAACCTCACGCGTCTTCAAGACCTCACCACCGAACTGCGTCGCCAACTCAAGCCGCTGGGAAAGCAGGCCGAGGTTGCTCGCCGCGCTCAGGTGATTCAGGCCGACCTGCGCGATTCGCGTCTGCGACTGATTGCCGATGACTTGTTGGCGCTCTCCGCCACCCTTGAGCAGGAAGTCGCCGACGAAACGGCACTGCGCGAACGCCAGGCTGAAGTTGAGGCGGCCATGGCAGCAGCGCAAGCCCGTGAGGCTGTGCTCGAAGCCGAACTCGGCGCTGATGCTCCGCTGCTCGCACGGGCACAGGAGACGTGGTACCGACTCTCCGCACTGCGCGAGCGCATCGATGGAACGATGTCGCTGGCCACCGAACGCATGCGCCTGCTCGGATCCGAGGACGAGGTAGAAGCGTCCGGACGCGATCCCGAAGAACTGGAATCACAGGGCCGCGAAGCACGTTCGGAAGAATTCGACCTAGGGCGCGGTGTCGAAGTTGACCGCGCCGCACTTGCCGACGCGGTGAGAAACCGCGCCGAATCAGAAGCGGCACTGGCCACGGAAGAACGGCGCCTTGAAGCTGCGGTGAGGGCTGTGGCCGACCGACGCGAGGGGCTCGCGCGACTTGCGGGCCAAGTGGCGGCCGCGCGTGAGCGATTCGAGACCCGCGACGGTGAAACGCGGCGACTAGCCGAGCAGGTCGAGTCTGCGCGTGTGCGTGCAGAAGCCGCGGCTACTGAATTCAAGGCACTCGAAAACGAGATCGCTGGACTCGATCAAGGTGAATTTGGGCTCGATGCCGAGCACGAGCAGGCCGCTTCGGTTCTTGCGGTGGTCGAACAACGCATTGAAGCGCTGCGCCTTGCCGATCAAGAGGCCGATCGAGACCGCGCGGCACTGCAGGCACGCATTGAAGCATTGGAACTCGGTCTTGCCCGTCGCGATGGCGGTGCGGCTCTCCTCGCTGCCGGTGAGCAAGTGTCCGGACTCCTCGGCTCGGTGGCAGCCCTCATTCGCGTGGAGCACGGATACGAAGCGGCGGTAGCGGCGGCTCTCGGTGCGGCAGCCGATGCGATCGCCGTTTCCGATCACGGCTCGGCAGTGTCGGCCTTGCGCCGCTTGCGCACCGATGATTCCGGTCGTGCCACCCTGCTGGTGGCGGGCGGTGCATCGACTGCCGATGCGCCGTGGCCGACGTTGCCCTACGGCGTGCGCTACGCGATCGATGTGGTGTCGGCTCCCGCCGACTTGCGTGCACCCCTGGCGGGCGTGCTCGAGCGCATTGCCATCGTCGACGACCTCGATCAGGCTCGCGCCCTCGTGGCATCGCACCCCGGAGTCAGTGCAGCTACCCGCGACGGCGACCTCATTGGTCCGCTCACGGCCAGCGGTGGATCATCCGGCGGTCCGAGCCTGCTCGAAGTTCAAGCCGCACTTGATGAAGCCCGGGCTCGTTACGAAGATGCCACGCATCGCGGTGAGCGCATTCGATTCGACCTTGAACGAGCGGCGACCGAACACGCCGACGCACGTTCCAGCATGCAGTCAACGTTAGCCCGATTGCACGACAGCGATGCACGGATGGCTGCAGTCGCCGAGCAACTAGGCCAACTCGGAAGTGCTGCGCGCGCAGCTGCCGGTGAGGCCGATCGACTTGCCGCTGCCCAGGCCGCCGCCGGCCAAGCCCTCAGTGACGACGAAGTCGCACTCGCTGGGCTCACAACGCGACTCGTCGCGGCCGAGTCCGAGCCCGATGAGTTGGCGCCGTCGCCCGATGAACGCGATCGACTGGCCGAGGCCGGTACCCACGCGCGAGCCGTTGAGGTTGAGGCTCGACTTGCCGTGCGTACAGGTGAAGAGCGCATTCGCGCAGTTGCCGCCCGGGCCGATGCCCTTGAGCGCGCGGCGCGCGATGAGCGCGAGAGTCGTCGCCGAGCGCAAGAACGTCGTGCCCGTCGTGAGCGCGAAGTGGTGGCGGCGGCGGCCGTACGAACCGGCACCGAGTACACCTTGGCGCTCCTCGGTCGTTCAATTGCGACGGCCACGGTAGAGCGCACCTTCGCTGAGTCTCAGCGTGCAGCCCGTGATGTCGAATTGCAGCAGACTCGCGCGAAACTTCGTCAGCTTCTCGGCGAGCACGAGCAACTCGTCGACGTGGTCCACCGCGATGAAGTGGCTCGTGCCGAGCAGCGGTTGCGCATCGAGCAACTCGAACTCAAGGCGATGGAAGACTTCGGCATCGACCCGGATGTCTTGGTTGCCGAGTACGGACCCGAGCAGATGGTGCCGCCGTCGCCCTCGGCCCCGGGCGATGAGATCGACCCCAATGCCCCCGCGCCCCAGCCGTATCCCTACGACCGTGGCCAACAAGAGCGTCGAATGAAGTCGGCCGAGCGTGCAATGGCGCTACTCGGTCGCGTCAACCCGTTGGCGCTCGAAGAGTTCTCGGCTCTTGAAGAGCGCCACCAGTTCCTCACCGAACAACTCGAAGACGTCAAGCGCTCACGTCGCGACCTTCTCGAGATCATTCGCGAGGTCGATGAGCGCGTGCAGCAGGTATTCACGGAGGCTTTCCACGACACTGCTCGAGAATTCGAAGCGGTCTTCTCGCGGCTGTTCCCGGGCGGTGAGGGGCGATTGGTGCTCACTGATCCCAACGACATGCTCACCACCGGTATCGAAGTAGAAGCGCGTCCGCCGGGCAAGAAGATCAAGCGACTGTCGCTTCTCTCGGGCGGCGAGCGGTCACTGACCGCCGTGGCGTTCTTGGTCGCCCTGTTCAAGGCGCGACCAAGTCCGTTCTACGTCATGGATGAGGTTGAAGCGGCGCTTGATGACGTGAACCTCGGTCGCCTGATTCAGGTGATGGAAGAACTTCGTGAGAAGAGTCAGTTGATCGTCGTGACTCACCAGAAGCGCACCATGGAAATTGCCGACGCGCTGTACGGCGTCACCATGCGCGGAGACGGTGTCACCACGGTGATCAGTCAGCGATTGCGCGATATCGAAGATCAGCCCGCGTAGTCTCGGCTACTTCTTTTCTCCCAGCGACACTGCGTTCATTGCCAGCACGAAGCCGGTCACGATCATCGCTTGGGCGATCGAGTACGTCGTCATCACCGCGGTAGACAGGCCCGGTGATGAGGCAACCCCGGCGAAGGCGCTCAGTGCGATGAGACCGTCGCTGAGCAGGAAGAACGCCGCGCCGATGGCGACGCGCCAACCCAACCTCTGAGGTACGCGCAGCACAAGGTCGAGTGCCGAGATTGCCATCGCGGCGAGCACCAATCCGTAAATCAGACCTGGAATCGCTTTGGCGCCAGAGTTCAGCCACATGGCGCTCGCCAGAGCCAGCCACACGAGCGCGTACGGAACGACGGCGAGCGGCCACGCTCGCACCAGACCAGGCCCGGGCACGCGACGGAACGCCAGGATGTAGAACACCTGCATGACGAGGAACATCAGAATTCCGGTGATGAAGCGCACATCACCCGTTCCTAGGAGTGCGAGGTCACCGAACCACGCGAACACCAAACCCACCGCGAGGAGTTTCGTCGGCGCCGGAAGCGGCTGCACCGATGCTCCGAGTAACCACACGAACAACAGCGGTACGAGCAGGGCGGTCGTCAGGTTGTGGGCTAGGGACGAGTCGACGGCCGTCGAGAGAGCATTGGCCACGGCCACGACGACGAAGATGCCCAGAATCACCGCCGAGGTGCGGCCGTTGAAGCGTGGGGGAGCGGTGGGGCTGGCAAGGGTGGTCATGACCCCATCCTGACCCACGTGAGGCCTCTGGGAGGATCGTCTGGTGAACGGGACCCTGTATCTCATCCTCGGCTTAGTCATCCTCGCGCTCATCGTCGCCGTCACCGTCAAGTTGGTGAAGGGTCGGGGCGAGCTTCCTTCGGCGCCCACGAGGGCAGGCCTTGACGCACCGCCGACGGCCATCACCGGTGATCTAGTCGATGTTCCGCCCGAGTTGGCGGGCTTGGAAACCGTTGAGACTCCGGTTCCTTCCTCAACTCTCGAGGTTCCGGCGCCCACTGCCGGCCGACTTGGCCGTCTGCGCGCGCGACTCGCGCGATCCAACTCGGCAATTGGTCAGGGTCTTCTTGCGCTGTTGTCGGGTGCCACGATTGACGCCGACACGTGGCAGGAGGTCGAAGACACCCTCATCGTCGCTGACCTCGGCGTTGCGCCGGCCCGCGAGTTGGTTGAGCGGCTCAAGGTGCGGGTGGCTGCCGAAGGCACGGCAGACCCCGAGCGAGTGCGCACCATGCTGCGAGAAGAACTGCTGGCAGTTGTCGACCCATCCCTGGATCGGTCGCTGTCGACCACCCGCGACGACGGACTTCCGGCCGTGGTGTTGGTGGTGGGAGTCAACGGAACGGGAAAGACTACGACCACGGGCAAGCTCGCTCGAGTGCTTGTCGCCGATGGACGCACGGTGGTGCTGGGAGCAGCTGACACGTTCCGCGCGGCCGCGGCGGACCAGTTACAGACGTGGGGTGACCGCGTCGGTGCCACTGTCGTCAGGGGACCCGAGGGCAGCGACCCGGCGTCGGTCGCTTTCGACGCGGTGCATGAGGGCATCACAGAGAACGTCGACACCGTGCTGATCGACACCGCCGGGCGACTGCACACCAAGTCCGGCTTGATGGATGAGTTGGGCAAGGTCAAGCGAGTGGTTGAACGGCAGGTTCCTGTTGACGAGGTACTGCTCGTGCTTGACGCAACAACCGGCCAGAACGGACTCACCCAGGCCCGTGTCTTTGCTGAGGTGGTGCAGGTCACAGGCATCGTCTTAACCAAGCTTGATGGCACGGCCAAGGGCGGCATCGTCGTGGCGGTACAACGCGAACTCGGTGTGCCCGTCAAGCTTGTCGGCCTCGGCGAGGGCCCTGATGACCTCGCTCCCTTCGATCCGGAAGCGTTCGTCGACGCCCTCGTTGGGTAAAGGGGCGGGACGTAAGTCCCGCGCCACTAGGTCTACCGGCACTGAGGCAGTTGGGACTTCAGGCGGATGGTTGAACTATCAATCTGGTCACCGTGACCGGATGGATAGGGAGGACCACACATGCCACCTCTCATCTCCGCCGCTCTCGACAATCCTGCCACCTACTTCTCGTGGGGATGGCTGCAGATTTCCGTCGGGAACCTCGTAGTGATTCTGGTGATGCTCGTTCTGTTTGTGCTCGCTCTCGTGCTGCCATTTCCTGGCGGACACGACGAGGGCGGTGACGGATCATGACTGCTGAAGTCGACTCACCCTCGGTAGCACCGGCACCTGGTGACACGTGGACCGGCAAGTTCCGTAACCACGTCGTGCGTGAACTTCCGCCCGACAAACTCCTACCCGACCGTCAACCGTCGTATGTGGGGTCATGGATCTACGTCTTTGGTGTGTTGACGATTGCCGCACTTGTGGTCATCGTCGCCACTGGCGTGGTGCTGACGCTCGAGGGCCCGGAGTGGTATCACATCTCTGATGTAGGCCACTTCTTTAACAGTTTGCACTTCTGGTCGGTGCAGCTGTTCTTCATCTTCATGGTCGTGCACCTGTGGGGGAAGTTCTGGATGGCCGCGTGGCGCGGACGTCGAGCGATGACGTGGATCACGGGTGTCGTGGCATTCATCGTGTCGATCGCTACTGCCTTCACGGGCTACCTGATGCAGACCAACGCCGATTCGCAGTGGATTACCTTTGAAGCGAAGGATGGCCTTAATGCGGTCGGAATCGGTGCGTGGTTCAACGTCACCAACCTCGGCCAGACGATGCTGCTCCACGTCTGCACACTGCCGTTGGTTGTCGGCCTGATTGTCGTTCTGCATGTGCTGCTGGTGCGTAAGCGCGGCGTAGTGCCGCCGATCGATGCCTTCAAGGATGCCCCGACCTCAGCAGAGACAGCGGAGGTGGCGTCATGAGCAAGACCAAGAAGGTTGATCCCGCCGCTGCACCGTGGCAAGGGCCGTGGCGCAAGTACGACATTCTCAAAGAGGGCATCATCGCCCTGATCGTCGTGTCGTTGCTGTCGATCGGACTTGCCGGCATCTTCAGTTCACCCGATGAAAAGGCGTTGACGTTCCAAGGGTGGGCCACAAGCGCACCCGATAACTTCTTCGCCACGACGGTCGGTGAACTCGCCGGAACCACGGAATCGGCGGGCTACGGACCTCCGTACAACGAAGGCGGCGATGGGGTCTCTGTCGGACCACTGAATATGCAGAAGTTGATGGGTGTTCAGATCCCTGTAAACCCGACCGATGATTTCGTGATCACTCCGCTGTCTTCCTCGCAGCAATCGCAGGAAACGCTGGATGCGCTCAAGGCGTGGAAGGACGCATCTGCCGACCAGCAGGTGGCGTGGGCAACAGCCTTCGACGATGCTGTGCAGGCGACTGCTGATGAAGAGGGCGTGCTTGACCTCACCAAGGTTGAGCAGGGGGACTACGGTCCCGTTCCGGTGCTGGCCAAAGCCTTGACCGACATGGCCGCCTCTGGTGCCTACGACGGTGTTCTGCTGGCGCAGGAGCCCAATGGTTTTTACCAGATGGATCACACCAAGCAGATCCTGTTCATGGGTGATGGCTCGTACCTCGATGACTTCGGCACCGTTCAGAACCTTCAGGGCAACACCTGGGGAATGATGAACGAAACCGGGAGTTACCCAGGTCAGGCATGGCTGTGGCTCTACTCCTTCTGGTACCAACTGCCAGTGTTCAACGCCCCCGATGACGCAGATCCGGCGTCAATGACCGCGCAACTGTCGGGAAGTGCTGACGCCCTGATCTTCTACATCATGGGCCTGCTCACGATTCTGCTGGTGCTGCTGCCATTCATTCCGGGTCTGCGTTCGATTCCGAAGTGGATTCCGCTGCACAAGTTGATCTGGCGTGACTACTACCGCAGCATCCGGGGATAGGCCTATCACCGGTCCGTTCACACACTCGTAACACCGGCGGCGAGATCGTCACCGTCGTGAAACACCACTGCTCCTCCCGTGCAACACGAGGGGAGCAGTGTCCTTCCAGAAGCCTCCAACTCTCGGAAGGACAAACGC
>CAIYMF010000186.1 GCA_903927265.1 uncultured bacterium
ACCTCGGACTCATTCGAGCGTTCCACTTTCCGCGCGCAGTGATGCCCCTGGCTGACGTGTTCGAGCGATTCCGTGCCTTGCGCACATCGTTGATCGTCTGCATGGTCATTGTGTTGCTCACCGGTGAGCCCCTGACATGGATGTGGTTGTTGGTGGTGCCGGCTGTTCTGTTGCAGTCGATGTTCAACTTCGGACTCACGATGGTGTTTGCTCGACTGACGGCGCGTGTGCGCGATGTGGCGCAACTGCTGCCCTTCATGATGCGTACGTGGATGTACCTCTCAGGTGTGATGTACCCGCTGGGCACATTCATCGACAGACTCCACGCGCCGCAGTGGGTGCACACCCTGTTGTTGATCAACCCGCTGGCGGTGTACATCGAGATCGTGCGCGACGCTCTGCTGGAGAGTTACTCAGTTCCGGTGTGGAACTGGTATCTCGCGGTGTTCTGGGCGATCGTCATTCTGATCTTCGGTTTCGTGTACTTCTGGAAGGCCGAAGAGAGGTACGGCCGTGGCTGAGCCTGAAGCGGTCGTACCTCCGACTGAGCCCGCCGCGACCACCTCGGTCAGCCCCGACCCCACCGTCATTGTCGACGACGTCCACATCACCTACCGCGTGCACGGCAGTGGTGGCGCCTCGTCGATTCCCGGCACGAATGCGGTGGCAGCTCTTCGCCGCATCGCGACGCGTCGCAAAGGCCCCGGACCTGGCGTGCAGTACATCAAGGCCGTGCGAGGTATGTCGTTCGTCGCGCACAAGGGCGAGGCCGTAGCGCTCATCGGCCGCAACGGATGTGGGAAGTCGACCATTCTCAAGGGAATCGCCGGGCTGCTGCCGCCGACGAAAGGTCGCGTCTACACCAGTGCACAGCCTTCACTGCTCGGAGTTGGCGCGGCCCTCGTTCCCTCGCTCACTGGCGAGCGCAACGTCATCTTGGGCTCGCTTGCTCTAGGTCTGACTCCCGAAGAAGCCAAAGAGCGCATGGACGACATCGTTGAATTCGCCGGAATCGGCGACTTCATTTCGCTTCCAATGAGCACGTACTCGTCAGGGATGGGTGCCCGTCTGCGTTTCGCGATTGCAGCGAGCGTGTCGCACGAAATCTTGCTGATTGACGAGGCGCTCGCCACAGGTGACGCGGACTTCTACCGCCGCTCTTCTGAGCGAATCCGTGAACTGCGCGACCAAGCCGGAACGGTATTCCTCGTGAGTCACTCGACGAAGGTGGTGCGTGACACCTGTACGCGTGCTATCTGGATCGAGCAGGGCAAGATCGTGATGAACGGTGGCGTCAACGAAGTACTCAAGGCCTACGAGAAAGATGTGGAGACCAACACCGGGCGCCAAGCGGGTGCTGCGCGCTAAGCGTGCCCCGTTGCAAAAATGACGAGAGGGACCAGCGCTGATGCTGATCCCTCTCGATGAACGTCGGGGTGGCGGGATTCGAACCCACGGCCTCTTCGTCCCGAACGAAGCGCGCTACCAAGCTGCGCCACACCCCGGAAGTGCTCGTTGAGCCTATCCGAGCGTGGTCAGTCGACGGGTCGGAGGGTCAACAGCGTGGCCTCGGGTGGGCAGGCAAAGCGAATTGGTGCATACGGGGACGTGCCGACGCCTGCAGACACGTGGAGCCACGACTGGTCGTAGCGGTGAAGGCCTTTGGCGCGGCGCCGGTCAAGGTCGCAATTGGTGATCACCGCGCCCATTCCAGGAATGGCCAGTTGGCCACCGTGCGTGTGGCCGGCAAGAATCACGTGCGCTCCGTCGGCGCTCATCGGATCGAGTACTCGGCGGTAGGGAGCATGAACAACACCGAGAGCGAGGTCAGCGCCCGAATCGAAAGCGCCGGCGACCTCGTCGTAGCGATCGCGTCGGATGTGCGGGTCGTCAGTTCCGCGTACGTCGCACTCGCGCCCGGCAACCGTGAGTGACCCGCGAGCATTGCTCAGATCCAGCCAGCCGGAGTTGACGAGTCCGGCACTCAGATCGCGCCACGGGAGGGGATCACCGAGGATTCGTCTTTCACGGTCGGGCATCAGATAGCGCAGGGGATTTTTCAGCCGCGGTGCGTAGTAATCGTTCGAGCCGAGAACGAATAAGCCGGGCAGTGCGAGCAGCGGATCGAGGGCGTCCATCACGACCGGCACGGCGTCGATGTCACTGAGGAAGTCTCCGGTCACCACTACCGCGTCGGGTCGAAGTTCGGCGAGGCCTTGAACCCATGCCACTTTGTCGCGCTGCCCCGGGACGAGGTGAAGATCGGAGAGGTGCAGCACCCGCAGTGGCGCCTGGCCGCGTGGAAGGGCGGGGACATCAACTCGTCGAAGTCGGTAGGAGCGCACTTCGTAACCTGCACCGTAGGCAACGCAGGCGGCGCCTGCAATGGCCGTCGCGAGCCCTAGCCGGGTGAGTGCTCCCATATGGGAAGTCTCCCATCGCGGCGCTCCAGTGCTTGGATGGGGCCATGACCGACATGAAGCAGCGCCTGCAAAGTGATCTCACCGATTCAATTCGCAGCCGCGACGAGGTGCGCTCGGCCACGTTGAGGATGGCACTTGCCGCGATCACGAACGAGGAGGTCTCCGGCAAGCAGGCTCGCGTTCTCACCGAGGATGAGGTCATCACCGTTCTGGGTCGTGAGGCGAAGAAGCGACGTGAGTCAGTTGAGGCATACACGGCGGCGAATCGGCCCGAACTTGCCGATCGCGAAAGTGCCGAACTTGCGGTACTCGCCGAATATCTGCCGGAAGCCCTGAGTGAGGAAGAACTGTCGAGCCTCATCGCCGACGCCGTTGATGCGGCACGTGCGCAGGGACTTGAAGGTATGAAGGCGATGGGCGTGGTGATGAAGCAGTTGCAACCGCAGACCACCGGGCGCGCTGATGGTGCCGCTGTTGCGGCCGCTGTGAAGGCGTCGTTGGGGGCTTAGGCGCCCGGACTCGCGCTGGTGGGTGGTGGTTCGGAGGTCGTTGAACTGCTCGGTGGTGGTTCGGAGGTTGTCGAACTGCTCGGTGGTGGTTCGGAGGTTGTCGAACTGCTGCTTGACGGCGGACGAGTCGTGCTGCTGCTCGGGGGTGGTGTGGTGCCGCCTCCACTGGGACTCGGGGTCACTGAGGGGTCGGGCGTCGCCGTCGCCGAGACGGTCGGGCTCTCTGTCGGTGTCGGCCCGCCTCCGTCGATATTCCATAGCGGAGCCGACGTGAGGTCTTGCACTGGTTGAAGGTCAAAAGCCAAGGCGGGGCGGCCAGCGAGGTACGCCAGCAAGGTGTCTCGCCAAATCGGTCCGGGTAGCGAACTACCGAATACCTGCCCGAAGTAGGTGCCGTTGATGGTGATGTCTTTGAGCGGGTGCCCGAAGCCGCCCCGTGGATCGCCCACCCACACTGCGGCGGCGACGTCAGGGGTGAAGCCAGCGAACCAGACGGCGGCCGACTCGTTGGTGGTTCCGGTCTTACCTGCCGCAGGACGACCCAGCGACATCGCCTCGCCGGTGCGGCCTGGGATATAGCCATCGATGACGCCGGTCAGCAATGAGGCCACTGCGTCGGCAACTCCGCGCGCGACAACCTGCTTGCAGGGAGGGTGGGGAACAGGTAGCGCCGTGCCGTTTCGGTCGGTGACCGAAAGAATGGCGATGGGCTTGCAGAACAAGCCGTGGTTGGCGAAGCCCGCGTAGGCGCCGGCCATTGCCAGCGGTGAAATTTCATTGGTGCCCAGTACCTGCGACGGCACGTCGCGCAGGGGATTTCCGGTCGACCGTGTGACGCCCATCTGTTCGGCGATCTCGTTGGGACGGCACAGACCCGTGCGCTGTTGGAGCGCGAGGAAGTACGTGTTGACGGAGTACGCGGTGCCGGTGCGCATGTCGAACGTGCCTGATCCGGTGGAGTTGCGTGCCCGGTACGGCGGGAAGGTGGTGTTGCTCTGTGCACCGCAGCCCTTGAGGTCTTCGAATACGCCCTCTTGGGGAGAGTCGATCGGCTCGTCGACGCTGACGCCGTCTTCAAGGGCGGCCGCGAGCGTGAATACCTTGAAGGTCGAACCGGCCTGCATTCCGATCGTGCCGCCGTAACCCTGGTTGACGTTGTAGTTGTACGTCGTACGGCCTTGTCCACTCGTTCCCCACGTGCGGTTTTGGGCCATCGCCAGGATCGCTCCGTCGGAAGGGCGCACCAGTGAGATGGCGGTGGCCTTGCCGGACGGATCGTTGTTGGGGATGTACTTCGACACGGTGGCTTGGGCGGTGCGCTGGGCGTCGGGGTCGAGGGTGGTCTTGATGACCAAGCCGCCCGAGCGCAGGAGCGAGTCACGTGCCTCGGGGGTGCCGCCGAAGGCTGGATCAGAC
>CAIYMF010000187.1 GCA_903927265.1 uncultured bacterium
ACAGTGACCGCACCACCCCGGTGTTCCGAACGAACGCTCGTTCTGGCAGGTTCACTATGTGACCCGCCAGCCGCCTTCGCGCTGGCTTCCGTCGTACCTCGTCATGGTGCTGCTCTGGGGTAGTTCTTTCGCGTTTATCAAGCTGGCGCTTACGGTGTTCACACCGTTCGGTATCGGCGCGCTGCGAACGATGATCGCGGCGGTCACTCTCTTGATCGCATTGGTTATCACTCGCACTCCTTTCGCTCCGCGCCGCATCTGGCCGCTGCTTCTGGTCAACATCCTGCTGGCCGGCACGATCCCCTGGGCGCTGACCGCGTTCGGTGAACTGCACCTGTCGTCGGCGTTCACTGCCATCGTCGGGAGCACCGGTCCTCTGTTCACTCTGGTCGCGGTGCTCATCGCGTTTCCCGAAGAGCGGCCCACGTGGCCGCGGATGGTGGGCTTGGGTCTGGGATTCGCGGGTGTGATCGTCGTCGTTGGGCCCTGGAAGGGAATCGGCGCCGCCGTCTGGATCGGTGTCATCTCGGTGTTGGTGGCCAACCTGATTTGGGGCTGGTCAGGACCCTTCTCGCGGCGCTACCTCACCGGCGGAATCAAGGCCGGCACGGTTGACCCGTTAGCGCTCGCGGCCGGCATGTTCGTCATGGGATCGGTGGCCGTCATTCCCGTCACCACCGTCGTTCCGGTCACCCATGCCGAAATCTCGACATCGGGCATCATCGGAATTCTGTTCCTCGGCATTTTCAGTAGCGGAATCGCCACGACGATGAACCTGCGCGTCATCGGACGCGCCGATGCCACGACGGCGAGCACCGCGCTCTACCTGGCACCACTCGTGGCCGTGCTCATTGGAACGGTGTTTCTCGGCGAGACACTCTCGTGGAACGAACCGATCGGGGGAGCGGTCATTCTGGTCGGTGCCGCACTCGCGCAGGGGCTGCTCCGGTTCGGAGACCGCAGCGTTCCGTTGCAGCCCGACGACGTCTAGTGCACCTCTTGGCATGCTGCTCGGCGAAGGTCCGGACTAAGCGGTGTGTGAGCCGTTCTCTGGGCAAATCCGCACATTAAGCGTGGCTATTTGCTCAGAGAATGAACGTTTCGAGTCGGCGCAACCCGGTTGGCTCGCTCACGCTGCCGGTTCCGCATGCAAAACTGGCGCGTGACCACCCTGACCGACGACGATGTGCGCCGAATCCGGATGGCTGCCCTGCTGGTGCACGCTGGACCGCCTGATTCAGTAAGTCCCCAGTCAGTAGGCGAAGTCGTCACACACCTTGGCGCGATGCAAGCGCAGGATAATGCCAGCGGCCTGTGGTCGTTGGGCCTACGACTTCCGGGGTCAACGGTGACAGATGTGGTGGCAGCGCTCGAGCAACGCCAGGCTCTGCGCACGTGGCCGATGCGCGGCACTGTGCACTTGGTCCCCGCACGCGACGCTGGGTGGATGCTCGCCACCACGGGAGTGCGCACGCTTCGTGCCAGAGCGGGACGCCGCGCGGAGTTGGGACTCGACGACGCCGTTGCCGATCGTGCGCTGGATGTGATGGGGCAGGAGTTGACCGGCGGCGGCCGGATGTCTCGATCGGCCTTACTCGATGCCGTCACCCGGCGCGGGATTGCGATCTCCGGCCAACTCGGATACCACCTGATTGTGTACGCCAGTTTGCGCGGACTCATCGCCACGGCTCCCGATGTTGATGGTGAGCAAACATTCGTGCTGCTCGACGAGTGGGTGCCCAATCCGGTGCAACTCGATGGCGACGAGGCACTGGCGACTCTGGCCACTCGGTATTTCAGAAGTCACGGCCCGACCACCGTGAAGGACTTCGCGGGCTGGACCGGCCTGACGCTCACCGACTCACGACGCGGCGTCGCAGCGGCCGGTGATGCTCTCGCTACTGCCGAGCACGGCGGCGTTGCTGTGCACCTTGATCCGCGGCTGCGTGATGCGCATGCGGCACTGCCGGTCGACGACGATGTGCATGCCCTTCCCGGATTCGACGAGTTCCTCCTCGGTTTTAAGGATCGCAGTCTCATGCTGGAGCCGGGTGACATCGATGCTGTTGTGCCCGGTGGCAATGGAATCTTCAGGTCGACGTTCGTGCGAGGCGGCCGAGTTCTCGGCACCTGGACTCGCGTGACGAAAGGGAAGAAGGCCGTGGTCACGGCCATTCCGTTGCGACCTCTCGGCAACCGAGATCGCCAAGCCGTCGAAGAATCGCTGCGACCGTGGGCGCACTGTGTCGGGCTTGCGCTCGAGGTGCGATGGGGCGAGGCAAAGCCGGCTGCCTCCATCGGGTGACTCCGATACTGGTCGCTCAAGGACATATTTCCCGCTGCCGATCAGGACGTTGACGGGTCACCACACGTCACGTCGGCAGCACACAGATCCGCTCGCGGGTCACGGGAAGAATGAGGTTGGCATGTCTCCACGAGTTTCTCGTCGCGTTGCGACCGTTGGATGCGCACTTCTCGCGATGGCCGGACTCGCCGCAGGCTCGCTGGTGGCAGCTGCTCCGGCGCAAGCGGTCGGTCAGGTTGTCGTCACTTGGCAAGTGACCGACGACTGGGGAACTGGATTTCAGGTCGCTGCTTCGGTGAAGAACTCAACCAGTGCGGCCATCAAGCCCTGGAAAGTTCAGGTGAAGTGGTCGCATTCGGTGTCGTCGGTGTGGAACGCAACGTCCACTCAGGCAGTGGGAGTGACGACGTTTCGCGCGCCCTCGTGGGCGACCACGTTAGGTAAGGGTTCGACGGCATCGTTTGGATTCGTCGGGAAATCCGCCTCGAGTGCAAGTAGGTTTCCGACCTCCTGTGTCGTTGCCGGTGCCACCTGCGTCATTGTGAAGGCGAGCAGTCCGACTCCGACTCCGACTCCGACTCCGACTCCGACTCCGACTCCGACTCCGACCCCGACTCCGACACCGACTGCTACGCCAACGTCATCCACGGTTGCGGGCGTCAAGGTCGACTTTGCGGTGTCGTCTTGGTCAGGTGGGCAGACCGTCAATGCGACCGTGACCAACGGTTTGACCACGCCGATCTCAGCGTGGCAGATCGATGTTCCGTGGCAACTCACGACAACGTCAGTCTGGAGCGGCATTGATCATTCAATTCCGGGCCATCTGATCGTCTCGAACGAATCGTGGAATGGTGTCCTCGCGGCTGGAACGAGCACCACGTTTGGATTCACGGCCGCGACGACCTCGGCGACAGTGAGCCCCACGTCGTGTACCGCCGTGACTTCATCAGGAGGCGCTTCCTGCCA
>CAIYMF010000188.1 GCA_903927265.1 uncultured bacterium
CACCGCTCGCCGACAACCTCAGTGCGAACGTGATCGGTCTTGGGCTCGGAACCCTGTTCCGATTCTGGTCGTACCGCAAGTGGGTTTTTCCCGCCGTCGACCCAGTAGTGGTCGCCGAGATCAGCGTGGTCTGAGTTCAGACGGCCCCTTCTTCCATACGATTCCGTCATTCCCTGGCCTGGAATTGACGGATGGCGATGGATGAACGCGGGTAGGGCGAACTCGACGATCGGCGTGCGTGCGCAACGAATTCGCTGGCAGAACTCAGACGTCGTCGTCGGGTGCGACGCCGGTGGTCTGGCGACGACGCCTTAAGTCATCGTCTTCGTGCATGCGCTGCACCTCGCGCTGAATCGTCTCAACATCGGGAACATCTGCGATGACGAGCGCCTCGTCACTGGCTGAGTCGATAGTCAGCACACCGTAATTCATGAACCGACCCCAGAACGAAATATCGAAGCTGACGTTGTTGACCTTCGACAGTGGCATGTCGCGACCCTTGCGTGCGACAAGTCCCGTGCGCACGATGATGCGCCGACTGGTAAAGACGTAGTCAGTGGTCCACCAGTAGGCAAATGGTCGCGCGGTGAAGGAAACGAGAAGAATGATCATCGCTAGTCCGATGATCCAACGACCCCACGTCGACACCGTGTCGTTTCCAGCGAACCATGAACCCCACTTGGCCAGCAGGAAGAAGCCACCGATGATGAGGCCGAAGAGCCACACCAGTGGGGGAATCAATGCGCGCCAGTGAGGGCGCAATTCGAATTCGATGTCCTCGCCATCGGCCAACAGCTTCTTCGGGTACGTCATGGCGGTCATCTTGCCATGTCAGGCAGGGCGGATGTGGATGATGTCACCCGCCGAGAACCGATGCACCCCATCACCGCTGTCAATTACGAGGTCACCCTCCGCCCCGATGGCGACCGCTGTTCCCCGCAGGCGCCCGTCGGCGGGCAGCTGTGCCTCGACTCGCTGGCCAAGGGTTGAGCAGAGCGAGACGTACCGGTCGGAGAGCCCGCAGGCGGCAGCATCGCCTCCGACCGCATTCCATTCTCCGACGAACTCAAGTACTCGACTTACGAGTGCTGCGAGCAGCGCTTCGCGCGAATCAACACGTCGACCCTCCAGCCGCAACGATGTCGCCGTAACAGTGGCGAGCTCGTCCGAACGCTGATCGACATTGAGCCCAATGCCCACGATCGCCGTTCCGGAACCCGAGCCTTCGCACAGGATTCCTGCGAGTTTGCGAGGCCCGTGTGGATGGTCGACGATCACGTCGTTCGGCCATTTCACGACCGCTGGAACCCCCAGGTCGCGCACTGTCAGCACTGTCGCAACGCCGCTGAGCAAGGGCAACCAGCCCCACGTTGATGGCCGCGAGGGCGTGTCGACAGCGACAGACACAAGCAACGAAGCGCCCGGTGGTGACGCCCACGAACGGTCAAGGCGCCCACGGCCGGCGGACTGAGATTCCGCCACCACCGCGAACGGGGTCTGACTTCCCGCCGCCAACAGTGCAGCTGTCGTGGCATTGGTGGAAGCAAGACGGTCAACAACAGTGACCGGAAGACCACCGATTCCACACCGCTCGAGTTCGGCCCGCACGAGCGCGGGATCGAGTGGTGGGCGGAGGTCCCCGACGGCGTCTATTGCCATCTCGCTAACGTAGGCCACCAGACCTCCGGAGGGCGGACAGATGAGCGCAGCGACCGACGATTCAGGCAACGGTCCCGACCTGCACACTACGGCCGGCAAGATCGCCGACCTCGACGCACGACGCACCGATGCGCTCAGCCGTCGCCAGCAGGCGGTCGACAAACAGCACGCCAAGGGAAAGCAGACGGCGATGGAACGCATCCTGTCGCTCCTCGACGAAGATTCCTTCCAGCAGCTCGACGGCCTCGCCCGTCACCGCTCGACAGCGTTCGGTCTCGAGAAGACCCGCCCCTACGGCGACGGCGTCGTCACGGGATACGGAACGATCGACGGCCGTCCGGTCTGCGTGTTCGCCCAAGACTTCACCGTATTCGGTGGATCGCTCGGCGAGGTGTTCGGCGAGAAGATCGTCAAGGTAATGGACCTCGCGATGAAGACAGGTGTTCCCGTCATCGGCATCAACGACTCCGGCGGCGCACGCATCCAGGAAGGTGTTGTGTCACTTGGGCTCTATGGCGAAATCTTCCGTCGCAATGTGCACGCGTCGGGAGTTATTCCGCAGATCTCACTGATCATGGGCCCCTGCGCCGGTGGGGCCGTGTACTCCCCCGCCATCACCGACTTCACCGTGATGGTCGACAAGACGTCGCACATGTTCATCACCGGGCCCGACGTTATCAAGACGGTCACCGGCGAAGACGTCGAATTCGAAGACCTCGGCGGAGCCCGCACGCACAACACCAAGTCGGGTGTCGCGCACTACATGGCCACCGACGAGACCGACGCGATCGACTACGTCAAGGCGCTGCTGTCGTATCTTCCGAGCAACAACCTTGATGAAGCGCCGGTGGTCGACGTTGAAGCCGACCTCACGATCAACGATCACGACCGCGAACTCGACACGCTCATTCCTGATTCGCCCAACCAGCCGTACGACATGCACAAGGTCATTGAGCACGTACTCGACGACGATGACTTCCTTGAAGTGCAGCCACTCTTCGCGCCCAACATGATCATCGGCTTCGGCCGCGTTGAGGGTCGTCCGGTGGGGGTCGTTGCCAATCAGCCCATGCAGTACGCCGGAACGCTCGACATCGACGCTTCGGAGAAAGCTGCACGTTTCGTGCGCACCTGCGATGCGTTCAACATTCCAGTCCTCACGTTCGTTGACGTTCCCGGTTTCCTGCCCGGAACCGATCAAGAGTGGAACGGCATCATCCGTCGCGGCGCCAAACTCATCTACGCCTACGCCGAAGCAACAGTGCCGCTCGTCACCGTCATCACGCGCAAGGCCTACGGCGGCGCATACGACGTCATGGGTAGCAAGCACCTTGGCGCCGACATCAATCTCGCATGGCCCACCGGCCAGATCGCGGTGATGGGTGCCCAGGGCGCGGTCAACATCTTGTACCGACAGGAACTTCGCGACGCGACTGATCCCGAAGCCGAGCGCGCTCGACTCATCGCCGAGTACGAGGACACACTGGCCAACCCCTATACGGCAGCAGAACGCGGCTACATCGACCGCGTCATTCAACCGAGCGAGACACGGCCCATGGTGATTCGGGCACTGCGCACATTGCGCGGTAAGCGCGCGACCCTTCCGCCCAAGAAGCACGGAAACATTCCGCTCTGATGACCGACGAGTCAATAA
>CAIYMF010000189.1 GCA_903927265.1 uncultured bacterium
GGGCACTGCGCCCTTGATCCACGCAGTCACCTTGTACGTCGCGCCGACAGCGGGCCAACCCGCGAGGTCGTACAGAACCGACGATCCGTTATTGCGGTCTGTGAACGCTAACGCCCCGGTTCCACCGTGTGCGTCGCTTCCCACGATGGCGCTCACGGCACCCGGAGTACTAGGCGAGGTGCCCCACGGTGCTACTGCGAACACCTGGTCGTCAACGTCGACTTCGGTGTTCGGGGTCATGTTGATGAAGCCGGGACGCACGTCGACGTGGCTGCCGTAGGCGATGCGAAGGGTTCCAGTGATTAATTGCCACGAACTGGTGGCGGTGAACGGAACCGCGACTGACTCGTACGTACCGCCGACAGTCTCGATGTAGAGCGTGCCGGGCACATTGCCCCCGCGAGAGCGAACCCACGCCGAGTAGCTGTAGATGGTTCCGACCGCCGGTTGTTCGCCCGTGGTGTACTGCGCGGCGTAGTTGCTCGTGTTCCCGTTGAGTGCGAGGTAACGACTGCCGCCGTGGGCGTTGGCTGGGTCCTGGCGCACGATCTGACTGTTGGTTCCTTGGTACACACTGAAGTCGTCCCAGTGGGTACCTTCACTCGAGCACAGCGAGTCGGCCACCATGCCGAACGAGCCTGCGTGCACATTGTTCGTGCCGACGTTCACGGTGGAGGTCCAGATTTGCTCACCTGTCTCGGTCTTCGTGACGGTGCCTGTGACCCAGTCGCCATACGAGCTGACGCGCACGGTGTAGTACTGGTCGGTGGCAAGGTCGGGTAGGAAGTTCCCGCTGGAGTTCAGCGCCTTCGATCCACCCGGCCCTCCGACCTGCCAGAAGCCGCCGTCGCCGTTCTGAGTTTGGGTGCGCAGGGAGTATCCCGTCGCTCCTGTGCCGGAACCATTCATCCAGAAGCCGAACGACCCCATGTCGCGCTTGCCGTTGCCCGTCGGGTGCACCACGTTGATCGAGACGTCGAAGTCACCGTTGGCATACCCGTAGGTGTTGTTGTTGTAGTACCAGTAGTTGCTCGAGCAGCCCCCTGAGCGCAGCGACTGCAACCAGTCACTTGAGCGAGTGACGCCGCTCGACGCAGAGATGGGCGGGTACGAGTCGAAGCGGTCGAGTAGTGAGGGCTTGTTGGTGTTGGGAATGTTCACGGGCGAAGGCGATGAGTTCAACACGTATGTCATCGAGTCGAGCATCACGCTGTCACCCGCGTCGACGGCATCGAGGGTCACCGTGAAACCAGTGCGGCAACTGAGTCCCGTCACCGGCAACGAGATCAGCGTCCAACTGCTACCCACCGTAAAGATCTGCGAGGTGGTCGCGGTCGACTGAGTGGAGCAACCACCTGCGGTTCCCGTTTGGTTGACGTACAAGCCCACGCGACTGTTCGACGAGTCGGGGGACTTCGCCCAGACCGACAGTGTGTAGCTCGCACTCTGAGCCGGAGCCCACTGGATGTTCTGCGACCAGCCCACGTTCGAGGTGTTGCCACCGGTGTTCTTGAGCGTGTACGACGTCATCCCCACCTCCTGAGAGGGGGCGTTGTCTGTGGTGACGGCTGTCATCGAGAACCCGCTCGCCAGGCCCCAGTTCGCCCAGCCGTCCTCGAGGCCACCGTTCACGAGGAAGTTGCCATTCTCGAGGTCGCCGTTGTCGAGGATGTTGCCGTTGCTGCCCGACTCAAAGTCGCCATTGGGCATCAGGTCGTTTTGCACACCCGTTTCGAAGTCGGGGTTGGTGATCAGATTGCCTTGGGCGCCCGAATTCTCGAAGGTGCCATCGGAAAGTACGTTCTGGGTGGGCTTGGCATCGAACGTTCCGTCGACGAGTGTGGAGTTCACCGGTTCGAAATCGCCGGTGGGCAACAGGGTCGGCAGGTCGAAGGTGCCATCGAAGTTCGGAGCCGACTGCTCTTTCACACCGCCCTTCACGTCGAGGCGCACGGTGATGGTCTGCGAGCCTGATTCGTATCCGACGAAGGCGCTGAGGGGGTAGTGGTTGCCCGACACCGAGACTGTGGCGTCGGCACCCAAACCCAAAGTGAAGTCGTTGCCCTCTTTGCCGATGTCGACACTGATGCTGTCGAGAGTGAATCCACCGCTCTTGAGGTTCACCGGAATGGATGCTTGCAGGGAGAAGTCACCGCTGTCCGAGAACCAACCCTGCCCGTCGATTGTTGCGGCCGAATCGCCCGCTCCGACGTCGTGCATGACGTTCGCGGGAATCTCGTGCTGTGACGTCAGGTAGTTACGGCCGTTGGTCA
>CAIYMF010000190.1 GCA_903927265.1 uncultured bacterium
CGTCGCACATGCCGTGTGTGTTCCTGGCAGTACTAAGTCACCAGTGGTCGTTCCGACGCCCACCGCAACACCGACAGCGACGCCGACAGCAACACCGACAGCGACGCCCACAGCGACGCCGACAGCCACACCCACAGCGACGCCGACAGCCACACCCACCGCGACGCCCACAGCGACGCCGACAGCCACACCCACCGCCACCCCCACCGCAACACCGACACTCGCAGCTCCTACTGGACTCACGGCAAGCAGCACCACGTCGCTCAACACCGGAGCGTTGAAGATCTCGTGGACAGCCGTTACCGGCGCAACGAGTTACCAGGTATTTCGCGATGGCACGTTGCTCGGTACCTCACTGACGACGTCGTACACGCCCACCGGTACCACGCTCAACAGCACCGCCAGTTACACCGTGACGGCTGTGGGTGCCACGACGTCAGAGCCCTCGACGACCCTCACCGCCGGTGCCTACCAAGGCACGTCGGTGGTTGATAAGAGGGGTCTCAGCACTTACGGCTACATCCAGGTCACCATCGTCGTGACTTCAGCTGCTAGCAAGACAACCACCGGATGCTGGGCCACCTACCCGACGACCAGTGACTCGGGTGCGATCAACCCATCGGCCATTCCGAAGTTGTGCACCCAGACGTTGACCAAGCAGCCCACGTCGATCACGGCGGCCACCCTCATCACCAACGTCAGCGGCGCGTCGGCCACGTCGCCGGCCTTCCGCACCTCACTGCAGGCCGCACTCACCCTCGCGGGGATGTAGCCCTCAGCCGCCTGCGACCGCCGGAATCACCGACACCGAGGCACCGTCAGGGGTCGGAGTATCGAGGCCGTCAAGGAAGCGCACATCGTCATCGTTCACGTACACATTGACGAACCGACGCAGTTTTCCGTCATCGTCGAGCACACGCGCTCCGATGCCCGGCGCCGACACCTCCAGCGCAGACAACACGCCCGACAACGTCTCGACCTCAGGCACGACCACCACTTCGGCCTGGCCGTCTGTGTACGTGCGCAGAATCGTCGGAACTCGCACGGTGACACTCATGCCGCACCTCCGAGCAGGTCAACAACAGCACTGACACTGGGGGCGATCGTGCCTGCCGGACCCACATGTGGCGACACGGCATCGAGAGTCTTGAGACCATCACCGGTATTCAGCAGCACCGTCTCCGCAGTCGGATCGAGTTCACCGGAACGCAACAGAGCACGCAATGTGGCGACGGTGACCCCGCCCGCAGTTTCGGCGAAGATACCTTCGGTCTCGGCCAACAAACGAATGCCTTCGACGATTTCTTCGTCGGTCACAGCGCCAATGGAACCGCCTGTGCGGCGCACCACATCAAGTGCGTACGGACCATCAGCGGGGTTTCCGATAGCAAGAGACTTCGCGATGGTGTCGGGTCGCACGGGTCGCACGACATCGTGACCAGCGCGGAATGCTTGCTCGACTGGCGAGCAGCCCACGGCCTGCGCACCGAAGATCCGGTAGGGCGTTTCCTCAACAAGACCGAGATCGATGAACTCGCGAAAACCCTTGTCGACCTTGGTCAAAAGCGCTCCCGACGCAATCGGAATCACGACCTGCTGCGGCAGACGCCAGCCCAGTTGTTCGGCGATTTCATAGCCGAGCGTCTTGGAACCCTCGGCGTAGTAGGGACGCAGATTCACGTTGACGAATCCCCAGTCATCAGTGACCGGGTCGCCAATGAGTTCACTGCACAAACGGTTGACGTCGTCGTAGTTGCCCTCGACCGCGATCAACGTCGTGCCGTAGGCAGCCGTGGTCACGACCTTGCCTGGCTCGAGGTCTGAAGGAATGAGTACGACGGAAGGTTGAGCGCCGCGAGCGGCAGCCGCCGCAACTGCGTTCGCGAGGTTGCCCGTCGACGCGCAGGACAACGTGGACAGTCCCAAGCGACGAGCGGCGGATTGCGCGACAGCGACCACGCGATCCTTGAACGAGTGTGTCGGGTTACCGCTGTCGTCCTTGACCCACAGAACTCCGGTCATACCGAGCGCGCGTGCCAAATTGTCAGCGCGCACCAACTTGGTGAAACCTGGCGCGAGGTTGGGCTCAAGGGCCGCAGTTGCCGATACCGGCAGAAGGGCCGAATAGCGCCAGATCGAGAGCGGACCGGACTCAATCTGTTCGCGGGTTACAGTGCCAAATTCGTAGCCCACCTCCAGCGGACCAAAACACTCAATGCACGCATACTCAGCACCCAATGAATATCGGGCACCGCACTCGCGACATTGGAGATGGCTCGCAGAGCCGAAGGGGGATGTAGTCGTCGTAGCCGACGGAAGAATTGCAGTGGACATGCCGAGGCCTCTTTCCTCATCTTTCCTAGTCGCCGTTTGACGCTAGGACGGAGTTGGCACCGGTTCGACGTGCCTTGCACAAGCAAGGTAAGTCGAATGGTTGCCGGGGCTTCAACGGGCCGTATCCCTCTGCCCCTCTGGATGAGCGGTATTCAGTTGTCGCCGACTGCCGAGCAATTCGAACAGCCGAACGGGTGTCATGCTACATGCAGAGACCGCCGTAGTAGAACCAGACTGGGAGGAGGCCCCTGATGCGCGACGATGTTCGGCAGTGGCTGGCCAGCGCCTCGTCGGTTGCCGGCGATTGGCCAGTCGAGGCCCTCCTCGCCCGCAAAGGTGACACCACAGTCTCGGTCGTGCTGCCCGCACTCAATGAAGGCGAGACGGTCGGAACCATCGTCGAACTCATCCGCGAATCGCTCATGGACTGCGACGAGCCTGTCGTTGATGAGCTGGTCGTTCTCGATTCTGGCAGCACCGACGACACCGCTCGCAGCGCCGAGGCGGCGGGTGCCACGGTGTTGCACCGCGATGACGTCCTACCCGGAATCGTGGCCAGCGTTGGCAAGGGCGAGGCGATGTGGCGTGCGGTCGCGGCCACTCACGGCGACATCGTCGTCTTCATCGATGCCGACCTGCGCTCCTTCACACCTGCCTACGTGTCCGGACTCCTTGGACCGCTGCTCGCCAACCCCGAGGTGCAGTTGGTGAAGGCCGTCTACGAGCGGCCCTATGTTGATGGAGACTCTGTCGTGGAGGCAGGAGGCGGCCGCGTCACCGAACTCGTCGCCCGTCCCCTGCTCAATCTGCACTGGCCCGAACTCTCGGGCGTCATTCAACCGCTAGCCGGCGAGTACGCAGCACGCCGCACACTGCTCGAACGCGTGCCATTTCCGTACGGCTACGGCGTTGAGCTGGCACTGCTGATCGACACACTCGACCTCTTCGGGCTCGGCGCCATCGCCCAAGTCGACTTAGGTGTGCGCGTTCATCGCCACCACGACGAACGCAAACTCGGTCGCATGGCAGCTCAGATCATGCGCACCGCGATGGTACGGCTTGAGCGCTCAGGGCGAGCGCAACTGCACCACGAACTCGGAACCACACTCGATCAATTCGAACGATCAGCGGGCGGATTCACCGCCAAGACCTACGCCGTGAGCGCACACGAACGCCCACCACTCGTTGACGTTCCCGAGTACTCATCCGCTGCCGCGCGTGCACGTGCAGAACATTCCCCCGACCGGGCATAACCCATGGTTGATCGCTATCGCATCCGTCACTGGGCGAATCTGCTGAACCTGTCGACTCCACTCGGCCGAGGACTCGCCTCACTCGGACACGCACGCACGCACCCGTGGGAGAACGGGCTCATCGTCGCCACCGAGCATCGACTTCCGTACCCACCTGTGCCTGCCTTCACAGTCGGAAACGTCGTGCTGGTGCGCGCCACGTATGACGATTTGCTCGCGCTCGATGCGACGCGCCCGGAGTTGATGATTCACGAAGCCCGCCATGCCACGCAGTACGCGTTCTGCCTGGGGCCAGTGATGCTTCCGCTCTACCTCGGCGCCTGCAGTTGGTCATGGATACGTACCGGCGACTGGTGGTCGCACAATGTGTTTGAGCGACGTGCCGGGCTTTCGGAAGGCGGGTACCAGCGCAATCCGACCCGCGCTCACCGCAGGCGACTACTGCGAGGCTGACGCGCTCTTGGAAGTTGTGGGCTTGATGGTGGGAGTTGTCGTGGGCTTGGGCGTCGACGTGGCGGCAGGGGTTGGCGTCGCCACAGGCGTGGCGCGATACGTCGACCACGCCCACCAGACCGCGATCAGCGCAAGCAGCACCACCACAATCGAGAGCACCGTGCGGCCACCGGCTGCGTTCGGCGCTGCCTTGGTCAGTGTTCTACTCCGAGTCGGCGTGCCGAGCGCGCACGCTGCCGTGACTCGCGAAGACGCCGCAGGCGCTTGACGAGCATCGGGTCGGCGCTGAGCGCGGCCGGGGAATCAATGAGGTGGTTGAGGACCTGGTAGTACCGCGTGGGGCTCAGATCGAACAGGTCGCGAATTGCCTGCTCCTTGGCGCCCGAGTACTTCCACCATTGGCGCTCAAATTCGAGGATCTGCTGGTCGCGCGCAGTCAACTCGTCACCCGACTGTTCAGGCAATGACCGAGCGAGATCCATCTCATTTCCCCATTCTCGCAAGCCCCTCGGACATCCGAGGTGCTCAATCAAAGCGAGCCCTTCCCCAGGCCCGCGTCCCCACTCTAGTGGGCGAATCCCATGGATGTCATTCGCTCCCCAGTGCCCGCATACTGGACAGATGAAACCGGTGATCAGACCCACCATGCTGCTGATCGATGGCGACTGCGGGTTCTGCCTCAGGGCGGCCGAGTGGGCGCGACGGCGGATTCGGCCTCAGGCGCCGCTCGTGCCGTGGCAAGCGGTCGACCTAGACGCCGTCGGGACCACGCGTGACGAGTGCCAGCAGGCGGTGCAGTGGGTCAATGAGGGCCACGTGACCGCTCAGGGAGCCGCCGCCATCGCCTGCCTGCTTCGAACAGCTCTCCCGCCGTGGCCAGCCATGGCATGGGCGATGCAACGCCCGATATCGCGACAATTTGCCGAGCGGTGCTATCGACTGGTGGCTGCAAACCGCCACCGGCTGCCCGGATCGTCAGAGGCCTGCGAACTGCCCGCTGCGGTTTAGGCCTCGATCGCCTCTTCGTTGACGACGCTCTTACCGCGCAGCAGGAAGAGCGCAAGCACAGCACCGATCGCGGCGGCGGCGATACACGGCCACACCGCCATTCCTACGGCGGCGTCGAACACATACACGATTGCCTGCTGAACCTGCGGGTAAGCCTTGGTGAGTTCGTCAATACCTTGACCGCCAGAGAGCACCGAGAGAAACGACTCGTACTGAGCATCGGTCGGAGTGACGGGTGGCTGAACTTGGGCGATGAGCGTGTCGAGGTTCGCACGGGACGACACCTGGAACACGGCGGAACACACCGCGACACCGAGCGCCCCACCGATCATGCTCGATGCCTTGTAGATACCCGATGCCACACCTTCACCGGCATCACCTGGATCTTCAACCGCTGTTACAGCACATGGCGTGATCTGAAGGCCGATTCCGATGCCCAACAGAATGAAGGGCAGCAGCAGTTGGGAGTAGTTGGCGCTGTCGAGACGGGTGAAGAGAACCGCCGAGGCGATAAGGAAGAGCATGCCGATAACCGTGGGCATCGAAGGCCCCGCGCGCCGACCCCACATGGTTCCGAGCGGGTTGAGCAACAGAATCGGAATCGTGGCCGGTAGCAACAGCAGGCCAGCTTGTAGCGGTGTCTTAAGCATGACTGTCTGCAAGTACTGCGACATAAAGAACACCACGGCGCCGAAAACGAAGTTGGCAATGAGGTTGGCAGTGACTGCCGCGTCGAAGCGCCCCTTCTTGAAGATGCTGAGCACCACCACCGGCGCCTTCGCGCGACGCTCGATCAGCACGAAGGCCACCAAGAGCAGGATTGCGGCGAGGTAAATACCGATGAGTACCGGCTTGGTGACGTTGTCAGCTGCCGTGAGCCCGTACAGAATCAGGCCGATGCCAGCCACCATCGTGACGGCACCCGGAATGTCGATTGAACGGTCGCCACCTTCCTCGCGCGTCTCAGGGGTGGTGCGCCACATCAGGATGAGCGCGATGATGCCGATGGGCAGGTTGATCCAGAAGATGCCCCGCCAACTTCCAAGTTGAATCAGCAGCCCGCCGAGCAGAGGGCCGAGGGCCTGCGCACCCCAACACACCGCGATCCACGTTGCGATCGCGGTCTCACGCTCACGCCCATGGAACAGCACCACCACCATTGCCAAAGCGGTCGGAAGAACACATGCCGCGCCGACGCCCTCAATGACGCGACCGATGATCAGCATGAGCGGGCTTTGCGAGAGCCCGGCAACAACTGACCCCACCAGAATCAAAATGGTGCCGATCGCGAAGATGAGTCGGCGGCCGAACACATCGCCAATGCGACCACCGACGATGATCAGCGCGCCGGCGAGGAAGTAGCCGTTGACTGCCCATTGCAGGGTGTCCATCGACACGCCGGGGAAATCCTTGGCGATGCTCGGCAGAGCGATCGAAATATCGCTGGCGGTAAACCACACCAGAGAAGTCACCAGACAGATCGCCACCAGCGACCACCAGCGACGTTCGTACATCGGATTGGCGTGGGCAGCGGAGGAGTCACTCATGAGAGCGACATTAGACCAAAGGTCTGTGCGCCTTTAGCGTGTAGGTGAGGGGAAGCCGTTCGTGTCGCTCAGTGAGCTGCCACTCACCATCAGCGCCCTTGGCCACCCGCCCGGGCAACGCCTCCCACGGAACACTGGTGTGCTCCACAAGTGAGTCGATTACCAAGCCCTGACCGATCAGCGCAGTGATGACCTCGCCGAGGCCGTGATTCCAGGTGTGACTTCGGTTGTGAACGAATTCCACGTCGGTCGCGACGTACGTTCCGCCGTCGTCGTAGGTCAGCGGTTGCGTGGTCTGGAAGTAGGGGAAGTCGACGACAAGTGCACCATCGGCACGTTCTTCGTCGATCGACCAGAGCACCGGATGACCTTCGCGCAAGAACAACCGGCCCCCGGGGGCAAGCAACGCTGAGACCACCTGCGCCCACTTCTCGACGTCGGGCAGCCAACACAGCGCACCAATTCCCGTGAAGACAAAATCACACTGCTCGCCGCCGAGCGCCTCGACTGCGTCATAGACGTCGGAGACCACAAAGTTGACGTCAGCATCAATGCGTTGCGCGATGTTCCGTGCTTGTTCAATCGATGCTGGCGAGAAGTCAAGTCCGGTCATACGCGCACCCAAGCGGGCGAGCGACACGGTGTCAGTACCGATGTGGCACTGCAGGTGCACACCGCGAAGCCCGGTGATGTCGCCCAGTAGCGGCAGATCAAACTGAACGACATGGCTGAGGAAGGCGGGATCGTCAACGAATTGCTGCACGGCGTAGTCAGGTGACGCTGCATGTGCGGGCGCACGTTCATCCCACGACGCGAGATTGTCTTTGAAGTACTCGTCCATGGTCCTGACCCTTTCACACCCGCGGAGCGAGCGCATGAGCCAGAGCCAAGGGGGTGCCATGCACCATGTTGTGATCGTCGAGCATCCAGAGTTCAGCGATCACCGCGGCGGTGAATGCCCAGGCCCGAATGCGATCACGGTCGAACCCCGTCACGTCGGCCAAGATCTCGACACGTCGTTCTACTCTCTCAACGATGTGCGCGACCTCCGATGAGCCAGACGGGTTCAGCCCTCGGGGGTTGGCGAGCATCGACGCCGTGTCGAACACCGGATCACCTCGCCAGCCGTGTGGATCGATTGCCACCCACGTGTCGCTCACGTCGCCACTACCTCGCCTCACCACGTTGGTGTGGTGTAAATCGCCATGAAGCACTACCTCACTCGGCGTCACCATGAGGTCATCAAAGGTGCGTCGTGCCTGCTCAACGAGTGTTCGCGGAAGTCGGGGGTCAGGTTTCGCATCGAACACTTCGGCCAGCATGTGCAATTGAGGCAACTCGCCATCAACCGCACGCAACTGATCGCGATGCAGAACGCCAATCAGTTCTCCGATCACAGTCGTGGCGGCGTCGTCATCGGTGACCGATAGCGGCATGAGGTCGTCGCCGAGAAGAACGCGCTCAACCAGCAGCGTTCCTGTCGGTACGTCATGAGCAAGTAGTCTCGACGCTCCTGCGAAGTACGAACGCAATGCCGCAGCCTCGCGTACCCGCGCTAGCGAATCACCACGCTTGACGACGACGTGCTCGGTTCCACGCAATGCAAACCACACATCGCTGAAGCCACTCGATGCAGGTTCGATCAGTTCAACGCCCCACCCGTGCGCGACCTGCTCGAGTGATGGCTCGCTCATCTGACCGGAGTTCGCGTTAACCACCAGGTGGGAGGGCCACCTTCAATGGCAATGTCAGCACTTGGCAGGAATCCCAACCGCGCATAGATCGGTTTATTGGAAGGTTTCGAGGTCTCGAGACAGCAGTTGATGCCATCGCGATCGGCCACTGCGAGCACCGGAGACGTCACTGCTCGCGCCTGACCGTGTCCCTGTCGTTCGGGTCGCGTCGCGAGCACACCGAGGTACCAAAACGGTTCGCTGGGCATCACGGCCTCGACGGCGACGTCGTAACGGTGCAACCGCTCCCACGCTGCGTCGCCCGCTTCCTGTTGGTAGCGCTCCCACACCGACGCCCGTGCACCTGTCGACAGGAAGGACGTTCCCGCTGGCTCTTCCCACAGCGCAACAGACGTGAGGTCGTCGGTGACCCACACCTGTCCTGACTCGACGCGCAGATCGAACAGGGCGCCGGCAAGCAACGGTGCTACGCGCGTGTATTCGTCACCGTGCATGAATTCCCATGCCGGATCATCGTGAAAAGCACTCGTCACCGTGTCGATGACACCGGCTCGGTCTGCGGCTACTGCTTGTCGCACGGAGATCATGGCGACAACGCTACCCGCGTGCCTCAGGTCGCCGAGGGGACAGCAGGCAGGGCAGGACGACGACGCAGCCACGGAAGACAGAGGGCCGCTAACACCAGCACCGGAACAATCGCGGCTAGACAGAGCACCGTGTATGACGACTTCAACACGATGATGCCTGCAATCACACCGCCGAGTGCCCCTGCCACGTTCATCACCAGATCGGCCAGCCCCTGCACTGACGGACGATCTGCTTGCTCAACCTGTTCGGTCAGCAACGTCGATCCGGCGATCAAGGTGCACGACCAGCCCAGGCCCAGAAGGAAGAGGCCGATACTAAGTCCCACGACGGAATTGGCGGGCACAAGTGCGCTAACAAGGCAGGCGATAAGAAGCACGGCAGCACCGACCATCAACATGGGAACGCGACCGAGCCGGTCGACAAGCCACCCCACGACCGGCGACAAGGCATACATGCCGAGAACGTGCACGCTAATCACCAGCCCGATCAACTGCAGCGAGACATCAACGTGCGACATGTGAACTGGCGTCATCACCATGACCATCACCATCACGACATGACCGATGGAGAGGCCGATCACTCCGAGCACGGCCAATCGATGTCCTCGCAGATGGGCGAGCCCATCACGCAGGCGTGGGGTTGCAGCGACGTTGCCAGAAGCTTCATCGGCAAGCGCGCGCGACAGCAGATAGGGATCCGGCCGCAGCAGAGTCATCAATAACAGCACCGCGATCGCGAGAACTGCGAACGCAAGCAAATAGGCACCCGTCAATTGCGGAAGACCCACAGCCAGAGCGACGTTGCCTGAAACTTCCAGCAGATTGGGGCCAAGCACCGCGCCCAACGTCGTAGCCCACACCACGATGGACAGAGCACGTGCACGACGGTCGGGCACCGCCAGATCAATTGCCCCATATCGAGCTTGATATCCGGCGGCCGATGCGGCGCCTACAAACAGGCAGCCGATGAGTACCAGTGCCGTGGATTTCTGAACACCGCCAGCAATCACCAGTAACGCGCCGATCGCGCCCGTCGCATACCCGGTGGATATCGAGATTCGGCGACCCCTACTCAGGGCCAGGCGAGCAAGCGGCAGGGCCACGAGTGCGGCGCCGAGAACACCCGCCGTCTGAGCAAGACCCGCCGCCACATCACCGCCGAGCGAGGCAGCGATCAGTGCGCCCGCGGGAATTGAACCGGCGATCGCGATTCCACCCAGCACTTGAGCCGCTGAGAGGGTAGCGAGGGTGGTGCGCTGAACCCGCGCGACGTCAACGGGAGCCTGTGGCACACCCTGACGCTAGCCCACAGGGGGACAACAAGCGCCCATAGGACACACGCTCGATGGCGGTGGGGGATCATTGACCTATGAGCGAGCCGCTCAAGGTCGATGTCTGGTCCGATGTGCAGTGCCCGTGGTGCTACATCGGCAAGCGCAAGTTCGAACGAGGCGTCGAGTTATTCGGCGAACCCGTCGAGGTCGAATTCCACTCGTACCAGCTGGCCCCCGACTCACCCGTCGACTTCGACGGATCACACCTTGATTACTTGGCGAGCAAATTCGGGATGCCCGAGGCCCAGGTCGAGGAAATGCTGACCAACGTCAGCGGAATTGCAGCCGATGTGGGCCTCAATTACGACTTCGACTCCGTTCAGCAGACCAACACGACGCGTGCCCACGAACTCCTGCATCTGGCCAAGCAGCATGGTCTGCAAGATGCGCTCAACGAACGGCTGATGCGGGCCTACTTCATCGAGGGTCGGCACATCGGTCACGTTGACGAACTCGTCACGCTCGCAGGCGAGGCCGGCCTCGATCCTGTCGAAGCGCAAGCGGCACTTGATGACGGTCGCTACGCCGCAGCGGTCGACGCGGATATCGCCCAGGCACAGGCCTACGGAATCACCGGAGTTCCCTTCTTCGTCATTGATGGGCGGCTCGGCGTGCCCGGCGCCCAGAGCCCCGACGTGTTCGCTTCTGCCCTCGAACAGGCGCGCGACTCCGACCCCACTCGCTAGGCTCCTCGGCATGGACCTGCTGCTGCGCAATGCTCTCCTGCTCGGCTCGAACAC
>CAIYMF010000191.1 GCA_903927265.1 uncultured bacterium
GTCACCACGCCGGCACGTACCTGGTTCGATCTCGCTTGCACACGCCAGCTGGCAGATGCTCTCGCCGTGGGAGATGCCGTACTGCGCGATCGTCTGTGCAGCCGCGAGCAGATCGCGGCAGCAGCCACGCAAGCCGCCAATTTCCGAGGGTGCCGCCGAGTCGCCCAAGCCCTTCCCTTGCTGAGCCCACTGCGCGAATCGCCCCTCGAGTCGGTGTCGTACGCCGAGTTTGTCGACTGGGGCATTCCGCTTCCGGAGATGCAAGTGACGATCCACGACGAGGAGGGTTTCGTGGGCCGCGTCGACTTCCTGTGGCGCGACGCTCGCGTGATCGGCGAGGCCGACGGAGCGGGCAAGTACGAGCACGGGGGTGTACTGCTGGCCGAGCGACGACGCGAGCAGCGACTGCGCGACCTCGGCTACATCGTGGTGCGCTGGACGTGGGACGAACTGATGAACGAGCCGTGGAAGGTACGTCTGCGCATTCTGCGGGCCCTACGTGCGGCAGCGTGAACGCGCCCGATCTCTCCTCAGCGTCAACCCAGCACGCCGAGACCCCACTCCAGTGCTTACTTCAGGGGTGCTGAAGTGACGCTGGGGCGGGGTCTCGATGCGCAAGTGCCAGCTGGGCGGAACCTCACCGCTCCCGCGGTGCGAGTCGGGCCTCATCCCACACCGGGCCGTCGGTCTCACGCACCCGGCCGTCAGCGCCCAGCACGAGGAATCGATCGAAGCCACCAGCGAACCAACGATCATGCGTCACGGCCACCACCGTGCCCTCAAAGGCCTCGAGCGCCGTCTGCAAGGCATCGGCCGAGTGCAAATCGAGGTTGTCGGTCGGCTCATCGAGTAGCAGCAGGGTCGCACCGGAAAGTTCGAGCAGCAGAATCTGGAAGCGGGCCTGCTGGCCACCTGACAACAGATCAAACGACTGCTCGGCCGCCGCAGCGAGTTCGTAGCGATCGAGCGCGCGACTGGCCTGCTCGCGGCCCATTCCATCGCGGTGATCGTCACCCCGATGCAAGATGTCGAGCAAGGTGCGACCGGCGAGTTCGGGGTGCGCATGAGTCTGCGCAAACCATCCAGGCCGCACCCGCGCGCCAAGCCGAGCAACGCCGGTATGTGCCACCGGAGCAATCGCCACATCGTCGACCGGGCGATGTTCCACTTCAGGGTCAGTGCCACCCAGTGCCAACAATCGCAGGAAGTGACTCTTGCCCGAACCGTTGGCACCCAGCAGCGCCACTCGCTCACCGAACCACACTTCAAGGTCGAACGGTTCGCACAATCCCGCCATCGCGAGTTCTTCGCACACGACAACGCGACGTCCAGTGCGTCCTCCGCGCAGTCGCATGGTGACTGATTGCTCGCGCGGAATCTCCTGCGGCGGACCCGCCTCTTCAAACTTGCGCAGCCGCGTCACCGCTGCTTGGTAGCGAGAAGCAAGACCGTCGTTGTACGCGGCCTTCGTCTTGTACATCAGCACAAGGGCCTTGAGTTTCGCGTGGTCTTCGTCCCAGCGGCGACGCAACTCCTCGAATCGCTCGAACCGTTCATTGCGCGCCTGGTGGTAGGCCGCGAAGCCACCACCAAAAGTCCATACGGAATTGCCCGCCGCACCGAGTTCAACCGTGACGATCACGGTCGAACTCTGCGCCAACAGTTCGCGATCATGCGAAACAAGAAGCACCGTCTTGGAAGTCGCGCGCAACTGCTCTTCTAACCATCGCTTGCCCGGAACATCGAGGTAGTTATCGGGCTCGTCCAACAGCAAAATCTCGTCAGGCCCGCGCAGTAGTAGTTCGAGCACTAATCGCTTCTGCTCGCCACCACTCAGCGTGGCCACATCGCGGTAGCGCACGCGGTCGTATGGAAGTCCCAACGCCGACGTGCACACGACATCCCACAACACCTCTGCCTCGTAGCCACCTACATCGGCCCAGTCGGAAATCGTTTGGGCGTAATGCATTTGGGTCGCCTCGTCGTCGGCGTCCATCATGGCCAATTCGGCGGCATCATGTGCCTGTGCCGTCGCGCGCAATGCCGGTGGTGACACCGAAATCAGCAGGTCGTGAACCGTGCCACCCACTCCCCCTGCCTGCGCATCCTTACCGATGAACTGCGACATCACCCCGAGGTTTCCGCTGAACGTGATCGACCCCGAGTCGGGCGTGAGATCGCCCGCAATCAAACGCATGAGAGTGGTCTTGCCAGCACCGTTAGCACCGACAAACGCCGCGACCGCGCCATCGCCCACACGCAGACTCACATCGTCGAGCAGTACTCGGCCATCAGGAAGTGTGTAGCTGACATGGGCAACGTCGACGTGGCTCATTCACAACCCCGAGTCACCGGATTGTCCTGAGGTGCACCGCGCCACCGTCGGGCCACGCGCGCTTGCTCAGCCAGCGATGCGTCATCGGGGTAGTCCACAGCCTGCAACACCAAGCCGCGCGCCGGAGCCACGGTCACTGCGGCGTCACGCACCCGCGCAGCCAACAGTTCGGCCGGCCATCCAATCCCGCGACGACCATCGCCCACCGGAAGCAACGCACCCACGAGCGAGCGCACCATCGAGTGACAGAACGCGTCGGCAGTCACATGTGCGGTCACGACTCCGTCGTCATCACGCACCCAATCGAAACGTTGAAGGGTACGTACCGACGACGTACCTTCACGTTCTCGGCAGAACGCAGCGAAGTCATGCTCACCCAACAACATCGTCGACGCCTCATTCATCAGATCAACATCAAGAAGCTCACCGTGCAGTGCACAGGTAGTGCGACGTAACGGATCTCCCACGCCATCACTGACTTGGTACCGGTAGTGACGACGTAGCGCCGACCAACGGGCATCGAATCCCGCAGCCGCAGGTTCAATCGACACCACGCGCACATCGGCATCGAGTAACCCATTGAGTCGGCGCAGAGCAACCGGTGCCACGTCATCCCAGCTGGCGGCCGGAACATCGACGTGCACGACTTGACCCCGGGCGTGGACGCCCGCATCGGTTCGCCCCGCGCACACGGCGCGCACCGACTCAACTCGCAGCACGGTGACCATGGCCGCCTCAAGCGATCCTTGAACCGAGCGAAGCCCCGGCTGGCGGGCCCAGCCGCAGAAATCCGTACCGTCGTAGGCCACTAGCAGCCTCAACCTCACAGCACTGAGCCCCCCGGGCACGAGTGCGTCGAGGGGCTCAGTCATGAAGTTTTCCGTCTCAGGCGTCCTTGCCCTCGGCAGCTTCCTCGACGACCTCGTCGGCCGCCTCCTGAGCCTCGGCGGTCTCGGCCTCGACGGCTTCGGCCACGTCAGCACCCTCGGCCTCAGCCTGCTCGACGACGTCGGCATCGGCTTCGTCAGCAACCTCTTCCGTCGCTGCAACGGCAGCGGCCGCCGTCTCTTCGGCAGCCTTCGCTTCGGCTTCCTGTGCCTTGGCACGATCCTTGGCAGCGCGCTTGGCGGCAGCCTCTGCCTCAGCAACGGCCTGCTCTGAGAGAGGCTCGACAAGTTCGATGATCGCCATGGGCGCATTGTCACCCTTGCGCGGACCAATCTTGACGATGCGCGTGTACCCGCCCTGACGAGTGGCGTAACGCGGGCCGATTTCCTCGAACAGCGTGTGCACCACCCCCTTGTCGCGAACGACGGTCAAAACGCGGCGGCGTGCGTGCAGGTCGCCGCGCTTGGCGAACGTAATGAGTCGTTCGGCCAGTGGACGCAGTCGCTTGGCCTTGGCCTCGGTGGTGGTGATCTTCCCGTGCTCGAACAGTGCTGTGGCCAAATTGGCCAGGATCAGCCGCTCGTGCGCGGGACCACCTCCCAGACGCGGACCCTTTGTGGGCGTGGGCATTGCTACTCCTTGATCGCGTGGTGCCAGCGGCTAGTAGGCCGAGGCGGGCTTTTCAGTACTGCTCGTCCTCGGCGAAGGCGGCGTCGTCATCGTCGTCGTAGAAGGACACAACCTGCGAGGGGTCGAATCCAGGCGGGCTGTCCTTGAGGGCCAGTCCGAGCGACACCAGCTTCACCTTGACCTCGTCGATTGACTTGGCGCCGAAGTTGCGGATGTCGAGCAGGTCAGCCTCAGAACGACCGAGAAGTTCACCCACAGTGTGGATGCCCTCGCGCTTGAGGCAGTTGTACGAGCGGACCGACAGGTCGAGCTGCTCGATGGGCATCGAGAGCTGCTCGGCGGCAAAGGCGTCGATCGGCGAGGGGCCGATGTCAATACCTTCAGCCTCGATGTTGAGCTCGCGGGCCAGACCGAACAATTCAACGAGGGTCTTGCCTGCCGACGCGATAGCGTCACGCGGGCGGATGCTCGACTTGGTTTCAACGTCAATAACCAGACGGTCGAAGTCAGTGCGCTGTTCAACACGCGTGGCCTCAACCTTGTAGGTGACCTTGAGAACCGGCGAGTAGATCGAGTCGACCGGGATGTGACCGATCGGCTGATCTGGCTGCTTGTTCTGAACTGCCGACACGTAGCCACGGCCACGCTCAACGACAAGCTCGATCTCGAGCTTGCCCTTGGAGTTCAGATTGGCAATGTGTAGCTCCGGGTTGTGAACCTCAACGCCCGCGGGCGGTGCGATGTCAGCCGCGGTGACCTCGCCGGGTCCCTGCTTGCGCAGGTACATCACGACCGGGTCATCATTCTCAGATGACACCACGAGGTTCTTGATATTGAGGATCAGCTCGGTGACGTCCTCGGCAACGCCGGGGATCGTCGTGAACTCGTGCAGCACGCCGTCGATGCGGATGCTGGTAACCGCAGCACCCGGAATCGACGAAAGCAGGGTGCGACGAAGCGAGTTTCCGAGGGTGTACCCAAAACCTGGCTCGAGGGGCTCGAGGACGAACCGCGAACGGTTGTCGGAAATGGGCTCTTCGGTGAGAGTGGGCCGCTGTGCGATAAGCACTATTGGTGTCCTTTCGTAGCGTCCGCCATATGACGCCTGAGACGGTGTTCACGCCGGCCACAGCGGCCGGCGCGAACGGGGTTCACTTCGAGTAGAGCTCGACGATCAGCTGTTCTTGCACGGCCGTATCAATCAGCGCCCGTGAGGGGAGTGCGTGCACCAGGACGCGCATGCGGTTGGGGATGACCTCCAGCCATGTGGGGACCGGACGCTCACCCGCCTCAGCGCGCGCGACGATGAAGGGGGTCATTTCGCGACTCGCAGGCCGCACCTCAACGATGTCGTTTTCGCTGACACGGAACGAGGGGATGTCGACCTTCTTACCGTTCACCAGGATGTGGCCGTGGCGCACGAACTGGCGCGCCATGTCACGGGACTTGGCGAAACCGGCACGGAAGACCACGTTGTCAAGTCTGGTCTCCAAAATGCGCAGCAGGTTTTCACCCGTCTTCCCCTGCTTACGGTTGGCTTCCTCGTAGTAGCCACGGAACTGCTTCTCAAGAACGCCGTAGATGCGTGCGCACTTCTGCTTCTCACGCTTCTGTAGCAGGTATTCGCTCTCCTTGGTCCGCGCCCGACCGTGCTGGCCGGGAGGGTAAGGACGCGCGTCAAACGGGCACTTCGGGGAGTCGCACTTGGAGCCCTTGAGGTAGAGCTTCACTTTCTCCCGGCGGCAGCGCTTGCAGTCCGCTCCGGTGTAACGAGCCATGTGAGTTCAGTCTCCTGTGATAGGTCGGCGAGTCAGACGCGACGGCGCTTGGGGGGGCGGCATCCGTTGAACGGCACGGGAGTGACGTCCTGGATCGAACCGACCTCAAGGCCGGTGGCCTGCAGCGATCGGATGGCGGTCTCACGGCCTGAGCCCGGACCCTTGACGAAAACGTCGACCTTCTTCATGCCGTGCTCCATCGCCCGGCGAGCAGCGGCCTCGGCAGCAAGCTGAGCCGCGAACGGCGTCGACTTGCGCGAACCCTTGAAGCCGACCTGGCCGGCAGAGGCCCAGGAAATCACCGCACCCGTGGGGTCGGTAATCGAGATGATCGTGTTGTTGAACGTGCTCTTGATGTGCGCGTGGCCGTGAGCGATGTTCTTGCGCTCCTTGCGACGGACCTTCTTTGCACCAGCCTGCTTGCTCTTGGGGGGCATTACTTCTTGCCTGCCTTCTTCTTTCCGGCGACGGTCTTCTTGGGACCCTTACGGGTGCGCGCGTTGGTGTGCGTGCGCTGACCGCGCACGGGAAGACCGCGGCGGTGGCGAATGCCTTGGTAACAGCCGATCTCGACCTTGCGTCGGATGTCAGCGGAAACCTCGCGTCGCAGGTCGCCCTCAACGCGGTAGTTCGCATCGATGTAGTCGCGCAGAGCAACCACCTGATCTTCGGTGAGTTCCTTGGTGCGCAGATCGGGGCTGATGCCGGTAGCGGCGAGCATTTCGCGGGACCGGGTACGGCCAATGCCGTAGATATAGGTGAGCGCAACCTCAAGCCGCTTATCGCGGGGTAGGTCGACGCCGACTAGACGTGCCACGTGTCACTTCACTTTCGTGGAAATAGCAGGGTCTGTGAGGACACCGTTCCCGGCGATGGTGCTGCCGGGTCCCCAGCCTGCTGCCGGGGGTGTCGTCCTGATCTGAGTGCAATCAGGGGGCGGGTGCCATCTGGTTAAGGGAAGTAATTGAAGTTGTAGGCGGTGCGGATGGTGCGAAC
>CAIYMF010000192.1 GCA_903927265.1 uncultured bacterium
ATCCTTGAGGACCATCCACTGGTCCGGGAAGCCCTCACTCTTCGCCTTGTCCTCCATTTTGGGGACATGGCGCCCGTCTACAGTGGCGCTGACATCGATGCAGCCGTTGTCGCAATCGAGCAGGTGGGGGCTGACTGCATCATTCTCGATCTCGATCTCAACGACAACCGTTCGCCGTTGCTCAACATCGCGTCGTTGTCTGACACCGGTGTTCCGATTTTGATCGTGAGCGCTCTGGGTGACAGCACCACGATTCGATCCGCGTTCACGGCAGGTGTGACCGGATTCGTTTCAAAGAGTTCCGAGCCCGCCGAACTTGTGAGTGCGGTTGAGGCGGCGCTGCGAGGTGAGAAGTACACCTCGGCTGAGGCAGCCGCGGCCATGCTCGGCGACACGTCGTCCCTGGTCGAACTGTCTGACCAGGAACGACGTGCGATGGTGCTCTATGCATCTGGCCTGAAAATGCGTTCTGTCGCTCGACACATGGGTGTCAGTGAGTCGACCGCGCGTGAATACATCCGCCGCCTTCGTGCCAAGTACGACAAGGCAGGTGCACCATTGCCAAGCAAGACAGAGTTGTACCGCATGGCGCAGCGTGAAGGGTTGCTCCCCTGACTGCAGTCAGACTGCCGAGCCTGAATTGCGACCGCTGAAGATCTTGGCCGTCAGCGCGACAGCGATGATGCCGACGACAACCTGCAATCCGTGACGGATCCAGTCGTAGCCGCCAGTCTCGTAGACGCCGAGCAGCTTCGACAGCCAGTCACCGATGAACATGCCGACGATGCCGGCGACGATCACTGACCAGAAGGGGATGTTCTGACGGCCGGGCAGGATGAGTCGAGCGACAATGCCCACGATGGCGCCGCCGATGATAATCCACAGAATGTTGCCGATACTCCAGTCCACGAAATACTCCTTGTTTGCCGGGCGCAAAGGTGCGCGTGCGGCAATTCAAAAGCATGTAGCGGAGTGAAGCCCGACGTTAGACGAGCGTCGTTGTCACCAGTGCGTATGACATGCGTTAGCCCACAGCGCGCGCAATCGCCTGACAGGCAAGGTACGCATCGTTGTGCGCATCGGTGTCATCAGCACATGGCCATGACGACTGCTTGGCGACCACCACTCGGCGCGCGCGATCGACGTACAGCATTTGTCCGTGGATTCCCACACCCATCACAACGTCGGGGTCGACGCGTGGCTGATACCAACAGGATCGGTAAGCGCCACCTGGAAGCCACGGTGCAAAGTCGCCGTCGGCCCACTGTTGGGTGCTGCCATGGTGAGTGAGGTCATTGAGGTAGTCAGCGGGAATGATGCCGCGGCCACCGTCGGCTACGAGAAGTCCGAGTCGGGCTAGATCGCGAGAAGTGGTGCTCAAGCCACCGGCGTTGCGCGGGGTTCCTGCGCGATCGAGTGCGATATCGGCGTCGCGTTCGGCGCCCATGGGTGCCCACACGTTCTCTGAGAGTGCAGTCGCGAACGGCTGGGTCGTCACGGATTCGCAGATCCACCCCAGCAGATCGGTAGCTGGTGATTGGTAACGGAATCGTTGACC
>CAIYMF010000193.1 GCA_903927265.1 uncultured bacterium
ATGCGGGTAACGGGTTGAGGTGAAGAGCATGCGGTCAAGGCGAATGCGTCCGGTGGAGTGGTCGACCTCGTACTTATTGCGACTGCCAGCCGGGATCTCAACGAATACATCGAACTTCATGGGCTCCACTGCAACTCCTTCTAAGACGGCGATCGCTTGTGTGCATTGTTCCGTACCCGGCGGCGGTTTGACGCCACAAACGCCATCGCCGGCTCGCGGGGTGCCGAAGGAGCTCGATCTTCTGACGTACCCTCGTGGGGTGACCTCCCGCATCTTCGCTATCCGTACCGCATGGTTCGGCGGCGCGCTGGTGCCCACGGTTGCTATGGCCTGCGTGATTGCGCTGGCGCCCGCGGCCCCGGCGCTCGTTGTGGCAGCGCCATCGATTCCGCCCGTCGGAGCCAGCGCGGTATTGAGTCCGGTGGCCGTCGAAGGAACCACGGCGCCACCGGCCTCACCTGCCGCTGTGACCGCCGCCGTGGCACCTGTACTCAACGCGGGCTCCTGGGAGGCGGTGTCGGCCGTTGTTATCGACCCTTCCGATGGGTCGCTGCTCTACGAAAGTGGTTCGATCGCTCGCACACCTGCCTCGACGCTCAAGATTCCGACGGCGCTGACGGCGCTGACTGTGCTGGGACCCGACACGAGACTTCGTACCCGGGTGGTGCTGAACGGGTCGACGGTGGTGATCATTGGCGCGGGCGACGCCACGTTGGGTCGTGCCAAGGGCTTCATCGATGGCGCTCCGACCGCGTCGCTCAACCAACTGGCTGAATTGACAGCGAAGGCCCTCGACAAGCAGGGAGTCTCGTCGGTGCATGTGGCCTTCGACGACAGTTACTTCACCGGTCCCACACTGTCGCCCGAGTGGAATTCGGTCTTGGTCTCCAGTGGAGCCATCGCGCCGGTGACGGCCCTGTCGGCCGATCAGGGCCGCGAATCTGCAACATCCGATACCAGCGTGTCCGATCCGGCGGCCAGTGCCGCTCGCTACTTCGCCGCGCAACTCCGTGATGCCGGAATTGATGTCGCGCGGGGGGTTCAACGCGTCGCAGCGCCGGCCGATGCCCCTGAAATCGCGCACGTGATGTCGCCCACCATCGCTGAAATTACCGACTACACACTCACCGAATCTGACAACGATGTGGCCGAAGCGCTCGCTCACCTCGCTGGCGGCAAACTGGTGGGCGAGGCGTCATTCGCGGGCGGTGCCCGTGCGATGAAGCAGGTGCTCGAGGCATATGGCATTCCCACCGAAGGTATGAAGATCAGCGACGGTAGTGGCCTTTCACGCAGCGACCGCATGCAGGCCATCACGTTGGCACGCACCCTTGAGGTCATCGTCACCGGCCATGCGCCCGAGGGACTCGATGTGCCAAGCGCGGTCGGCTGGGCGGTGTCGGTCGGACTTCCCGTTGCGGGATTCACCGGCACTCTTGCGAATCGATTTGATACCACCGCGACTCGCGCTGGACGCGGAGTGGTGCGAGCCAAGACAGGAACGTTGACCGGAATCTCGGCGCTCGCGGGCCAGTCGCGAGATCGCGACGGGCGATTGCTCGTATTCGCCGCCTTGGCCAGTGGCATCCCCGACACCGACGCGGCGCGTAGCGATCTCGACGAATTCGCGGCCACTGTCGCGGCCTGCGGCTGTCGGAGTTAGTCGCGACACGAAATCAGCATCGACGTGGCCCCTCGGGCTACG
>CAIYMF010000194.1 GCA_903927265.1 uncultured bacterium
ACAAACGTTGCCGTGGCCGCCGCACCGGGTCCACTGGCATTCACTGCACGCACTTGAAACTGATACGTCGCGCCGGCAACTGCCCCGGTATCGGAGTACACGCGTGCACGACCCACGCTTCCCCACGTCGTAGCGCTTGGCTGCCACGCCGACCACACCCCGGATCCAGCGGCGTGGCCGCGCCCCCGGTGCCCCTGTCTGTCACGCAGATGACGGTGCGCTCACACACCTCACCCATTTGGTCGCTATTCATTTGTTATCTCGGTGACAGTCAAAGGGTGCGGTTATCCCTTACCCTCGTGTCACACAAAGAATTGTGCCGATTACGGAGGGTTACTTTCATGATGCGTCGTTGGCTCACGCGAGTAGTGGTTCTGGCCGTGACGGCCCTCGGTCTGCCCGTGCTCGCGGGAGTCGGCCCAGCAGCGGCGTCACCCGGCTGGATCGATGGCGGCTTCGCCAACAGTTCGATCATCAACTGCGGCTCAATCATCTGGGGTTCGCCCTACAGCGAGTTTGGTCTCATGACCTACACCGGCTACTACGGCGACCTCGGCTCTGCAGTGCCCTCACCCAAAGCTGGCGACACGTTCTATGTTCACGTCGTGGTGGGAGCACCTGGAAACTCCTGCTCCGGCCAACTGGCGTGGGTCGACATCCAATTGCCGACCGGTGTCACAGCGGCGGGTGCACCTGTGTGCTACTACGACGGTGTCAGTTCAACTGATACCGCATGTCGCGCGATGGCGTCGCCATATAACTCCGGTGCACTCTCGATCGTTCGTTCTCTCGGCTCCAACTTCAACACCGAGGTATGGGCAGCGCCCACGGGGCACACCTTGGATTACGTCTTGCCGGTGACAGCGAGCGGCCCCGTGAGTGGCACGTTGCGCTCCTACATCCGCGCACTCGACGGAAACAGCAACCCGTGGCTCACGCCCACTTCCGGGATGTACGTAGCACCCAATGGAACGAGCGGTCCGCCAAGTATCGGTTACCTGAGCCCGTCTACAACCATCACTCCGGGCGCCACGCCTGGCTACAACTCGGTCGCCATGCTCACCACTGGAGTTGCTGGCACGGGTCGATTCATTATCGGCACCTCAGCCGGCTCGAACTCACTCGGAACGGCCGACGATGTTGTGGGTGCCATCGGAGTCGGGGAGTGGGTCATTAACAACAACTGGGAGAACAGCAGTAACCAGGTCAAAGCCTTCGTACCCCGAGCCACCTACCACTGGAAACTGTGCTTCACACCGAGCGGCGGAAGTGAACAGTGCGGCGCCGATCAAACGTTCGTCGCCGTTGGTGCCGACTCCGTGCGGCCTACCGTCAGTTCAGTCACGTACCTCGGCGCCAATGCCGGCACCGCACTAGATCCCGTTACATCGAAAGCCGTGTCGTTCAAGATGACGTTCAGTGAGCCCGTCCAAGGCGTGGGCAACTGCCTCACTGAATCAACCGGGGGCCTGTCGGCAGGCATTATCCAGTTGTCCCCCTCAACTGGCCTGTCGACGTCGTACCTCGTTACCGTCCCCAACGTTGGCCTCGGTTCCGGTGTGATCGGAGTCGGTGTGATGTCGTGTCCGTCAGTCACGGACGCAGCCGGTAACACGCTGTCGAACAGTGCCAGCAACAGCGTCATCGTGAATCGCACGGTTGATGACACCACTGCACCTGCGATCGCCACCCTCGCACTGCCCGCAGTGTCACTCTCGACCGCAACCCAGAAGTGGAACGCCTCTGACGCGGTCGGCCTCGGTTCGTTCCGAGTGAAGTCGCGCACCACTTCTCAGGGCGGTGTAGTCGGTGCGTGGACTGCCGGAACTTCGTACAGTCGCACTCTTCGCCAAGCACCACTCGCAACAGTTCGTGGTGCCACCCGCTGTGACAGCGTGACCGCCTACGACACCAGCGGCAACTCCACCACCGCAGCCACCCGTTGCACCATCACGCCCTTCGACGAACGCAGTGTGAGTAGTACCGGAACGTGGACTAAGCCAGCGAATTCATCGGCCTACTACGCCAGCACCATTTCCAAGAGCAGCCAGGTTGGCGCCACCAAGTTCCTCACCGGCGCCAAGGGCAACCGCGTCGTCGTCGTTGCCCAGAAACGGCCAGGCGCTGGCACGATTCAGGTGCTCGTGAACGGTGTCGTCAAGAGCACCATCAGCCTGGCCGCGACTTCAATCAAGAACAAGCAGGTGTTCACGGTCGTCGTGCCGTCGTTCACCAACGCCAAGGTGAGCGTGCGCGTCAAGACCGCCGGAACCACCGGCGTCTGGATCGACGGATTCGGAGTGGGAACCCTCTAACTCACCCGCGTCGCCCAGGGAGCTGCATCCTCAAGTTCGTACGCGAGTGACAGCAGCGTGCGCTCGTTTCCATACGCCGCGCCCACCTGCACACCGATCGGAACACCGTGCGAACTGCGGCCGAGCGGCAACGAGATCGCAGGGGAGCCGGACACGTTCTGCATGGGGGTAAACGACGTGTAGCGCAACAAACGGGTGAGATGCGTGCGAAAATCGACGTCGGGTCCGAAGTAGCCGATCGGTGCAGGCGCGTGCCCCAACACCGGAGACAGCACCACGTCGTAATTGGCGAAGACTGGTTCGCGATCGCGCGCAAAGCGACGCAACCGGCGCAACGATCCGGGTAGCCGCTCGGCCTCGCGCGTGAACAGTGATGCCAATCCGTCGGTCAGCTTCTCGGTGCGTGTTCCATCAAAGCCTGGCCCGTACAACCGCCTGCCACCCTTCTTGAGCACAAACGACAAGAACGCCCAGTAGCGCAGGAAGTCGGGTCCGAATTGATCCTCGACAGGCAGCGGAACCACCTCGACATAGTGGCCAAGTCCCTCGCACAGTGCCGCCGCGGCAGTGACTGCGTCGACAACCTCCGCCGACACCGGCAAGTCGCGCAACCCATGCGTCATCAGCCCAATGCGCAACCTCTTCGAATCAGGTTCGCGCACCATGCCGATTTCAGGAAGTGTCGGATTGCGATACACCTGCTCGGCCAGCGAGTAGTACAGCGCCGTGTCGCGCACCGAACGCGTGACGACTCCTTGCACGGTGAGGTTCACCGGCAGGCGATCAAGTTCAGGCATATCAATGGTGCGACCGCGCGACGGCTTAAGGCCCACCAACCCACAACACGACGCGGGAATGCGAATCGAACCGCCGCCATCGTTAGCGTGCGCCATCGGAACAACACCCGCAGCGACCAACGCCGCAGAACCACCACTTGAACCACCCGTCGAGTAGCCGATGTTCCACGGGTTGCGCGTCGCCCCAAATCGCGTCGACTCGGTCGTGGCCGTCAAGCCGAACTCCGGCAGCGTCGTCTTGGCGATGGGACTCACACCCAATCCGAGGAACTGCGCCACCCACGGCGAACTGGCGTCGGCCGGCTGAGCCGGCATCGCCCACGAACCCTCGGTGGTGGTGAAGCCGGTGAGCGGCTCGTTGTCCTTGATCAGCGTCGGAATGCCGGCAAGCGGAAGTTCGGTATCGCTCGACGCACCCGCTGCCGACGCATCGTCGACCCACCACGCCACAGCATTCAAGGTCGGGTTGACAGCCCGGGCGCGCGCGATGGCTGCCTCACGCAGTTCGGCCGCCGAAACATCGCGACGTGCGAGGCGCTCAAGTAACGCCGTGGTGTCGTCAGTACCGAGTGCATCGTCAGTGGTGGCATCAACCTGCTGGGAATTCGAGGGCGTCGACATGTGCCTACCCTACGCGGCGGTCCGCGGCGAACAGAGTCGATCCGTGAGCTATTTGCCCCGCTCGTCAACGTCGGCCAAACGCGTTCGCACCAGCCTGCGCACGAGCGCCTGGCTCAACGGCTTGTCTGACGGAAACTGCAGGGTGCCACGACTGGTCGTAAACCCTTCGATTTCGTCTCCGAGTTTGTCGAGCACCGCACCACTCATCGGGAAGTAACTGCAGTGGCGCTTGAATGCAGCGAACCCTGCGATGGAGTGCCCGCCACGCTTCAACGTCGGAATGTTGTAGGTGATGCACTCGACGGCACCGGGCAGGGCGGTGTGGATGCGCTTGCGCAGCACGATCAGGGTTGAGCGATGCGGCTCAGGAACCGTGGCGAGGTAGTCGTCAATATCAGCGAACGGCATCGCGCCACAGTACTACGGTCAGTCCTCACTGGCTTATGCTCATCGCATGACCCACGAGGCCACCGGCCGCCCCACCATGACAAGTCAGCAAGCCGACGAGTTCGCGGCCGAGGTGTCCCAGATCGGGGCCGCCGTGAACTCATTCATTCAGGGCAAGCCCGAGGTAGTGTCACTGTGCCTGACCGCAATGCTCGCGAGCGGACACGTGCTACTCGAAGATGTTCCCGGAGTCGGTAAAACCTCGCTCGCCCGCAGTTTCGCGGGAGCTTTCGGTACCGACTGGCAGCGCATTCAGTTCACTCCCGACCTACTGCCCGGTGACGTCACCGGTGTCTCGGTGTTCCACCAAGACACCAATACCTTCGTCTTTCACCCTGGCCCGATCTTTTCCCACGTCGTTCTCGCCGACGAAATTAACCGCGCCTCGCCGCGTACGCAGTCGGCCCTGCTCGAAGTGATGGAAGAGCGCACGGTCACCATCGACGGACGCCCACACCCGGTGCCCAATCCCTTCCTGGTGATGGCAACTCAAAACCCCGTCGAGATGGACGGCACGTACCCATTGCCCGAAGCGCAACTCGACCGCTTTCTGATCAAGACCCGCATGGGTTACCCCGACCACGGCGCCGAGGTGCGCGTGCTCACGGGCGAGCACGGTGGTGCCGCAATCGAAAATGTCGAACGGGTCAGCAGCCCCGAGCGCATCGGCGCACTCATCGCTTCAGCTCGCACGGTCTACGTTGCGCCCAGCATCATCGACTACATCGTTCGACTCGTTGGTCACACGCGCACGATGCCGCAATTCCGACTGGGCTCCAGCCCGCGTGGTGCCCTTGGCCTTCTTCGCGCCTCACGCGTACGCGCCGCAATGGAAGGACGTCCGCACGTTCTTCCTGGCGATGTGCAGGCATTGGCAGAACCAGTGCTCTCGCACCGCGTCCTGCTCTCCGCCACGTTCGAGATCTCCGGTGGTCTGCCTTCCGACGCAATCGCTGAAGCCGTCGAGGTGGTGCCCGCACCTCCTCAGGAAACGGGCGCATGACCGTCAGGGGACGAGCACTCTTACTCGTCTCTGTCATCGCGGTAGCCGCTGGCTGGCGCTTCAATTGGCCTGAGATCACAGCTCTCGGAGCGGCCGGTATCGCAGCCGTCATGGCGATTGTGCTGGTGCTCGGAACCAAGCCGCGCGGAACGCTGTCAGTTGACCAGGAGTCTTTGCGCGTTGTGCGCCTGCAATCAGCATCAGTACGCGTCACCCTGGATTCGGATCGACCGCGCCGAGCGATGCGATTGGTAGAGGGAGTCGACGCTTCGAACCCCACCGGCTCAGTGCGCATCACGCGCGTTCAGCAAGCATCAACCTCGAGCTTGCGATTTCCACTCGATACCTCACAGCGCGGTCAACGCCCCATGGGACCCTTCACGTTGGTGCAAGGTGATCCGTGGGGCATTGTCCAACGCACGATCGACCGTGCAGAAGGTGGCGTCGTCACCATCCAGCCGCGGGTGTTTCCGGTACGCCGCGCGCTCGTGAGCCAGAACATCATCGGCGATGCTGACAGCGCCGCCAAGCAACGTGGTGACGTTCACTTTCACGCCCTGCGCGACTACGTATTGGGCGATGAAGCACGCATGGTGCACTGGCGATCATCGGCGCGCGCCGGACACCTCGTGGTGAAGCAGAATCTCGCACCAACCTCCGAAGGAACCACCATCGTGCTCGACACCGATGTTTCGGCGTACGGCGACGATCATCAGTTCGGTAAGGCGTGGCTCCCCGAGCGATTCGAGGCAGCCATCGAAATCGTCGCCTCGATCGTGGTGTCATTGCCCAAGGGATCGGGCCAGGTCAACATTGTCACGACCGCCGCGGGAAGCCGACCGTCGTCGGCAGCTTCGGGAGCCGCCAGCAGTTTGCTTGATCGTCTGGCCGTTGTTGAAGCATCACCGCCGCTCGAGGTCGTACCCGCCCAACTCGTATCGGCCGTTCGCTCAACTCGCTGTTCGCGTTTGATCGTTGTCACTGGAACCCCCTCGCGCACCCTTCCGCTCGCAATCGTCGCCGCCACGCGCGTTGTCGGTGGAACCCTGGTGGTGCGAGTCGGCGCTTCAAAGCCGACGCCTCTCGCCGGATTGCGCGTGCTCGATGTCGCAGGAGCCGAGGACCTCGTATGACCGCGACCCTTCCCGACACCGACACCGACCGCGGTCTTCCTCGCACGTCGTCGGCGAGTATCACGCGCCGCACCGATGAGCACCCCGACCGATGGCCGCTGATCGCTACGGTCATCACCTGCCTGATTGCTGCGTTGTCGTATGCCGGAGTGGTCAGCATGGGAGCCCTCGGCGTGTACGTGATGGTCGGAGTCGGCGTTGGTGCCGTTGCAGCCAATCGCGGACGTGGCACGGGCGCCTGGTGGCGCGGTGCACTCGTCGGCTCAATCGCGGGGTTGATCTGGGCAGAAGCTGTGAACATCTATGGTGGCGACATCAGCGGACCTATCGCACGCTCAACGTTCGTGGTGTCGGTCGGCACCGCTTTCGCCGTTGCTCTGATTGACAGTCCGGCGCCTTCGATGTTCCTTGTTCCAGTCGGAGGCATCATCCTCGGTGCGATGACACTCGGTGGCGCCGGCGAAGTAGGTCTCATCGCGATTGCCACTGTCGTCAGCGCAGTGGTCACCTTGGCACTCATTGAACGTAAGCGTCGCCGGTGGTTGATACCTGCGCCCGCCAAACTGGCAACGCTCGCACTGTCGCTGATCCTGGTCGTCACGATGGCGGCTGTTGTTTCGGTGATGCAGGTCTATCGCACCGGCACACATACTCAAGCCGGCTCGAGCACGGTCGATCCGTCGATTCGACCCCCGTGGCAGCCCACGCCTACACCAACGCCCACTCCGACGCCGAGCCCTTCATCGACAACGACGCCTACGCCGCCGCCCCTGCCACCACCCGAAGATTCACTGCTCGTCAAGGCACTGCCCTATCTGCTGCTGTTAATCCTCATCGTCGCCGTCGTCCTCCTGACACTCTGGATCTGGCACCGATGGAAGCTCGCTCGACTGCGACGTCACTTACGTTCCGGCACGCCTGCCCAACGCACGATTGGCGCCTGGCTATGGGCCAAGAATCGACTCGCTGCTCGCGGCATTCCGTTTGCTGCCAATGTATCGCCGGATCTGATGGTCAACGCGGAACTACCGCTGTCGATGACTCCCGAATCGGCCGACCACCTACGCACGCTTGCGGTGTACGTGCGCGATGCGGCCTTCACCGATCCCGCGCTCGCCGAGTCGGTGGCTGATGCGGCGTGGAGTGAAGCCGATCAACTTGTCGCGGGTGTCAAGCGCTCGCGCGCGCACCACGGCGTACGCGCCGCACACCGCTAGGACGTTCAGCGGCCTGCGGGCTCGCCGCCGACCGGTGGCAGATAGGTCCACTGCGCGTTCTCGGGAAGCGACACCTGAGGGCCGCACTCGCGCAACTCATCGCAGCGAGCGCGATACTCAGCGAGGGCTCCCCCGGCGTCGGGTAGGGAGCTCAGTTGCGCCGAGAGGTGCCTATCGGCCCGACGGTGCAGGATGCGATCGAAGTCAACGAGCCGATTGACCCCCGACCAACCCGGTTCAGTGGGGAACTCACCGCGTGACACATTCTCGGGCGACTCATAGGCGCCATCGAAGGTGATACCCATTGAGGCAAGTCGGTGTTCGAGCAACACCATGCTTTCGTCGAATCGCTCGACGACTCCGATGAAGAGATCGGGCCGATCGAGATCGATCAGGTGCGGGTTAAGTTGCCAGCCAAGGAATGGTCCGCTGACACCGAAGTGCTGAGGCGACAGGAGCCGCGACTGGTAGTTGGACTCAACGGTATTGACCACACGCCGCAGGTAGTTGGCAAACGACTCACCAGGAAAACGTGGCGATGCCGAGCGCTGTTCAAAACGGAAGGCCGAAATCAGACGGGCAAGCGGCTCGCGCACGAAAGCCACAGTGATCGCCGCGAGCCCGGAATCGGCATCGGGCACCGTCGCGAGATGCGAACTGATGGCGCGAGCGTTCGCGAGGTCGACTTCATCGCGAATGCGCTGCCACGGAAGACGTCGCCCGATGCTCTCGGACTCGACATACGACACCTGGCCCGGAAAATTGCGTTCGAGAATCCAGTTGAAGGTTGTTCCCGCACACTTGAAGCCATGCACATGCATGAGGCGCACACCGCGAGCGTCGACTTCTGGCGCTTCCTGCTCGCGCGGCTGCGTGGTGACCACGCTGACAACTACTGGCTCGAACGCAGGTTCGGGTTCAACGATGACGACGGGCTCGCTTGCACTCACGGCTGCTTGCGTGGCCACACCGATCGGAAGCGCCCACGACGTCGGACGACGTCCCTCCTGCCACCCCCACACCACGTAATGCACCGCCGGATCGATGTCACTCTCGGCCACATCGGGATACGTGGCGAGGTACCAAGTGGTGTCAAACGCCGGTCCTGGTGAACGCCCTTCACGCCACCCCTGCGTCGTGTAGTGCTCAAAGGGATCCACCCCCGCGGCAGCGACGTCGGGGTAATTTGCGCGATACCAACGAGGATCGACCAAGCCCGACACCGCAAGAGCCGCAAGGTGCTCGGGACTTGCGCCCACGGGTGTACCGCCGGTGGACGCCCGCCGACGCAGTCGACCCCAGCGCTGCGCGATTCGGTACGAACGCCCCGCCTGAACATCACGCGCGGCCGATGCCTCAGTGAGTGCTCTGGTCAGAATGTCGCGCACGTCATCACTGCCTCGATCAGTCGGAGCAAGTGCCGGACTCGTGGCCACGTACCCACGACTCTCATCACCGACACCGGCGAGGGCAGCAGATCGCAACCGTTCGATTTGCTCGGTGAGGACATCCCCTGCAAGTTTCGCGTCAGTGAGTTGCGCACGAAGTCCGCTGCGCTCGCGATCGGCTTCGGCGATGTAGCGCTCAGCACTTTCTAATGACGGCAGTGGCAGCGCGGCTGTGCCCCCGCTCTCATCACTGGCATCTTCACTCTCACCGCCGAGAAGTGAGCGCACTGCGGTGCGTACTGCTGCCGGCGAATAGTTCTGTGCGATGAGTTGACGCCCTTGGGTCGACAAACGCTGCCACAGCACGTCATCGGCACACACCACGGCAATAGCCGAAGCGAATGCCAGTGGCTCTGCCTCAATCAACGCGTGCTCGCCGGACACCAGCGGCATGCCCTCGGCGGCGACGGGTGTTAACACCGACGCAACTCCGTGCGACAGCGCTTCACCGACTTTGCCCTTAAGTCCCGCACCAAATCGCAAGGGCGCTACGACGACCCTGCAACTCGCGTAGAAGGGTGCCAGATCAGGAACCCAGCCGAGCACGTCGATGCGAGGATCGTCGTCGAGCGCCATGATCTCGGCGGGGGCATCCGGACCAATGATGCGCAGTCGCAATTGCGGATTGTGCTCCCACACCGACGGCATGACTTCATCGACAAGCCACTGAACTCCATCGGCATTGGGTGGGTGGCGAAAGTTGCCAACAAAGAGAATGCCGTCACGGCCACTCGGTGATGCCCAGTTCTCGAGCGTGGTGTGCACGTTCGGAACGACGGCCGTGGCGATTCCTTCTTCATCGATCAACAACTGCTGTTCGACCGGGCTGACCACGACGACGACGTCAACGGACTTCATCAAGCCGATCTCAAGTTTGCGAGTCGCCTTCGCGTCAGGCGCTTCGCCAAATTCGGTGCCGACAGCAACTGCTCGTTGCTCGCGGAGGAAGTGCAGGTCGACCGTGTCGTACACGATGCGAGCATCGGGAAGTACTTCGCGGAATTTCGACACATATCGGTGCGTGACATCAGGTCGCGAGAGCCACACGTGACTCACAGAATCCTTCAATGCTTCAAGGTGCGGCCACCAGGTGTCTTCCGTACCAAGCACTTCGACGCCCTCAGCCTCAAGACGCCGGGTGTACGGAGGTCGACGCCAGCCGTTGACAGGAAGAAAAGTGACCCCGTAGCCATCGCGGACAAGTCCCCGCATGATGGAGAACAGTCGCAACGAGCCCGAATCACGATCGGCGGTCGGTACCTCGTTGTCGACCACGATCACACGCGAGCGCACGCGCTCGCGCGCCACCATTACATGTTCAGCCCCCGGCGGTTGCTGCTCGCGAAGGGCCGCCGCATGACGCTCAATGAACGTCTCGCGGTTGATGACTTGATGCCGCTTGAGGCCGCTGTTCTCGTCGGTTCCGTGCGACTGGCCTTCGAGGTGTACGACAACCGACGACGGCTGGAACCACACTTCACCGCCGGCCTCGCGTGCAGCGAAACATGCGTCGGTGTCTTCGTAGTACGCCGGAGCGTAGCGTTCGTCGAATCCGCCCCGCGCGCGAAGGAATTCGCCATCAATCAGCAGCGAAGCAGCCGAGCAGTAGTCAACTCGGCGCTCATAGCGAAAGGCCGGACCATCGGGATCTCCGCCGCGGCCGAAATTCCAACCTGAGCCATCGGAAAAGATGATGCCGCCGGCCTCTTGCACAGTTCCGTCGGCAAAGACAAGCTTTGACCCCACGGCCAAGGCTCCGCGCGACTGCATGGTTTCGAGCAGCGGGTCAATCCATCGACCTTGCGGAAGCGTGTCGTTGTTGAGCATCAGAATATGGCGGCCTCGCGCCGCCTCGATGCCACGGTTGGCAGCTCGTAGATAGCCCACATTTTCGGTGAGTGTTACCAGCTGAAGTCCACGTATCTTCGCGAGTCGAATTGAGGTGTCATCGGGCGACGCGTCATCGACAACGATCACTTCAACCCGGGCGCTGTTCGCCAACTGCGCTTCGTGAATCGCCCAGAGACAGTCAAGGGTCATCGGCACCTTGCCATACGCGCAGATGACAACTGACACGTCGGGGCGCGGTCCTGGATCAATGAACTCCCACTGCCACTGCGGGATGGGGTCGCGGGCGTGACTCACTGGGCTTCCCGTGATGCGTGGTAGTGACGCAACGCCGCGCCTACCGGGCCGAGGAATGTCACCCGGCCTCGATCAAGTACCAGTGCCTGATCGCAGAATTCCTGCAGGAACGCGTCGGAGTGGCTTGCGAGCACCAAGATTCCTGCGCGCAGCATGAACTCGTTCAGTCGTTCCTTGGCACGAGCGGTGAACTGAGCGTCGGCCGTTCCGATGCCCTCATCGAGCAACAAAATCTCCGGTTCGATTGCGGTGGAGATGGAGAACGACAGTCGCGCCACCATTCCTGACGAATACGTGCGCACGGGGTGATCGATGCGGTCACCCAGGTCGGCGAAGGCCGCGATTTCAGCGGCCTTTGACTCCATCTCATCGCGCGAATGTCCGAGGAGCATTCCGCGGATCATGATGTTCTCGCGCCCGGTCGCGTCGTAACTCATACCAAGGCCGAGATCGAACATGGTGGCAATCTCACCCTCCGACTGCACGTATCCCGCAGTCGGAGTCAGGATGCCACCCATCACACGCAACAGCGTCGACTTGCCCGCACCATTAGGTCCGATCAGCCCAATGCGGTCGCCATCCTTGAGGCTGAAGTCAACTCCGTCGAGGGCGCGGATCCACACCGTGTCGTAATCGACACTGCGCTTGAGGTGCCTCAGGAGTGTTCCCTTGGCGTTGCGACCTGAGACCCCGAAGATCGGAATATCAACGGTGACGTCATTGAGCGTCATGTTGGCCATGGTCACCCCACCCAGTACGCAATCCAGCGTCGGTTGCGTCCGAAGAGCACCAAGGCGAGAAGTCCGTTGACGATGGTGATGCTGATGATGACCAGCCATACGAAGGGGCGCACCGGCTCATTGAGTAGCGGAGCCCGAACAGCTTCGAGGAAGTACGCGAATGGATTCCAGATCACCGCGGCGCGGCTCGGCAGCGAATCGACCATCCAGAACACGGGAGTAATGAACATCATCAACTGCATCGCGCTTGCCACGAACGGCGCGATATCTCGGTAGCGCGCGCACACCGGACCGAGCCATAGGCACACGAAGAACGCATTGAGCACGATGGCGAGCAATCCGAGCGGGGTCAAAATGAGCGCCCACGGAGAGGGCACTACTCGAAGCAGTATCAACAGCAGCACGACTGGCACCACGTTGTGGGCGAACGTCCACACGTGGCTCGCGACGGTGCGATACGAGTAGATCGACAGGGGAAGCGAGGTCGAACGGATGTATCCGGCCTGTCCGAAGTAGGCCTTGGTTGAATCAACGATGGATGTGCTGATCAAGCCCCAGACAAGGAAGCCGATCGCGACGTAGGGCAAGAAAGTGGTGAAGTCTTGGCGGAAGAGTCCGGCGTAGACCACCGAAATTCCGAGAACGAAGGCCGACATCTGGATAGTGATCCAGAACGGACCGATACGGCTGCGACGGTACTGCGCGATCAAGTCTTGGTAGGCGATCATCCACCAGAGTTGGCGTCGCTGCCAGCCCGCGCGGATGTCGGAAAGTGCTACCGAAATGGGGTGTTTGACCTCGGGAGGTGACCCTGGCGTGATGGCCGTGGCGCTCATCGCTCGTACTCCTTCTGCTCAGGTGCAGCAGCGGACTCGACGCTGGACTCACACTCTCTCGGACCTACGACGTCGTGAATGGCCTCGAGGTTCCCTCGCGCAAACCGCTGATCAGGCTCGAGGTGGGCACCCTCAGCCCATTCATTCCAGGCATTGACGAACACCAGGGGCTCGGGGCCAGCGGCCACTGCTGCCTCCGAGGCCGAGGCCACCCATCGTCGGAAAGTCAGCGGGTTGCTGCCATGGAAGACATAGGCGGCCGATCCGCGTCGCGCCGTATTGTCCCAACCGGGCATCACCCCAGGGTGAATGCGCAGCCCGCCCGGGCCGCTGGTCGACAGATCGGCGCCGCGTACGGCCGCTTCGTACGAAAGCACGTCCCCGGAGTTTCCTTGGTCGTATCCCGCAGCATCATCGGCCAGCGACTCGAGTCCGATACCTGATCCGGGGGTGAAGCGAACCAACGAGTCGAGGGAACTGAGCACGGTGGCGGGGATGGGTTCAAAGTCGCGCGACGGAACGACAGCGGCCACATGCAGGCCGCCGAGTCCGGCAGCCTCAGCGCGCGCCTTCCACACGGCAATTGCCGCGGCGGCATTCGGGATGAGCCCTACTCGGTAAAGCACGAGCAGAGGAAGTCCGTTGACCTGCACATACCGAGGATCGCTCAGCGCCGGAAGGATGTCGTCGAAATAGCGCTCGGCCCACCCATCGGGAAAGGTTTGGCTCACCAAGACGTCCGAGTCGAGCCCGTCCCAGCGTCGCGTCCAGTTCTCATTGGCCCAACACAGCGCGAAAGGAAACGGGATGGTCGGATCGGCAAGCAGCGACTCAAGGGGTTCATTGAGAAGCGTGCGCCCGTTGAACCAGTAGTGGTGCATGACAAAGCCATCGACACCGTGTTCAGCAGCCAGTTGCGCCTGCTGACGCATCACGTCGGGACCTAGACTGTAGGCACCAAGTTCGGTGGGGACATGCGGTTGCAGATGGCGTGCAAAGAGCGGTGCGGCACTTTCAACATTGCGCCAGTCAGTGAAGCCTTCGCCCCACCACTCATCGTTCTCGGCAATGCGGTGGTACTGCGGCAGATAAAACGCAAGCACCCGCGGACGTTCACTCACAGCGCGACTACGGTGCAATCGGCTCGGCACATCGTCCATCGTGACAATCTGCTGTCCGCTCGCCGTCACCAACAGACCGAGCAGACGCTCGATGGCGTGCGCTGTGGTGGCATCGGTTTGCCCACCCTCATCAGGGAAGTCGTCGACGCTGAGATCGAGATCGGCCAACCGCTGCAACACCCACGGGCGGCACCAGAACATTGACCCGGCCGCAAACTCGAGAGTGTCGGGATCGATGGCAAGGGGAAGCCGGGCCGCCAGCGCTTGGACGAGCGGCTGATTGCGACCCCAGTGGTCAGGGCCTGACACGTGACCGGTCGGCGCGATGATTCCGACGGACGGATCACGGCTGAGTAGTTCGATGACGTGCCCCACCTCGCTCGGTGACGGAAGCAGTCCATCAAGCAAGCGAATGCGCCAACCGTCTCCATCAATGCGGTGCGGGGATCGCTTGGTATGCACCTTCAGAATCGCCTCGTAGCCGTCGAAATGACCTTCATTGGCCAGCGCGACCAACGGTCCGAGGTCTCGGCCCCTGTTGGGCACCGTCTGAACGCGGGCGTAAGGGAAGTGGCCCACGATGCGGGGGACGAGCCAGTCGGCGCGATCGTCGACCAACGTCACGAGCAAATCAAAAGGTTCGGGGATACGCGCCAGCCGACTGGCGATGTCGTCCCATACCTCGGGGTAGTAGACATGCGCGACGACGAGCACCCGTGACTTCCGAATGGGAACAGCGCCGCCGGGGCGTCGCGCTCGCAGCGTGTTTGGAGGTGCTGCGAGTCGGTGGACCAACTCAGCTAACTCGGGTTCGACGGCCGTGGGTGGGAAGAGACCGGCCACCGGTGCGGCAACCGGACCACCGGTCACGCGGCGACGGATTCGTCGGGGCACCTGGCGAACTCGCCGAACTCGCCCGGCCACCATTCGAATCGGTGAGGTGACCCGCCATGAACTGGAGGACAGCACCTCGTCCATCTGCCGCCGATACTCGGCAAGGCCGGCTTCGAGTTGGGACACGCGCAGCCGAAGCCGCTCGTTCTCTTCGAGAACCGCGTCGAGCAACTCCAATTCCGGCCCTCTCTGAGCACAGGGGGCGGGTCGTACGCCGTCCCTTTGACTGGGTTTCAGTCTAGAGGCAGCCGCAGCCCTCACGTTTGAGCACACCCGGTGATCATCGACCGACTCGCCGCCCGAGGGCATCTCCTGACCGAAGAAGCCCAACTCGGTCATCGATTGACCAAAGAAGCCTGAGTGAGGAGTGGGGTTCGCACCTGGGCCTACCGCGCGTAGGGAAATCCCTACGCCGGGTTTGTGTTCCCGCCTCAGATAGCGGAGAGTAATCGATCGTCCCATCAGCAACGGGTCAATTCGGGCATCAGTGGAGCCAAACGGGCCTCTGCTGCGTCTGAACCACGGACCGGGAAAATCTCGGCAGCACACAGCGATAGGAGGTACGGATGACCACAGACTCCGCACTTCCGCCACGCGTGATGTTCCCATCGGTGATGGCTGATCTGTCGTACTCACTGCTTCCAGCCGCCCCTGCGCCGGCGAAGTTGGCCATAGCGCCCGCCACCACGATCAGTTCGACCTTTCTGACCGCCAAGCGGATCATCGACGTGGTGCTCTCCACCCTCATGCTTCTCGTGCTTCTTCCGTTCATGCTGGTCATTGCACTGGCAATCATGCTGACCAGTCGCGGCCCGGTTCTACTCGTGCAAGACCGGGTCGGATTGAGAGGTGAGCCGCTCGGAATGCTCAAGTTCCGCACCATGATTGATGGCGCCCACGAAATGCGCGACGAAATCATCGGTCGACCCGACGAAGGCATCCTCGATCGATACCGCGACGATCCGCGCATCACCCCTGTAGGTCGCGTTCTGCGCCGCTGGTCATTGGATGAGCTTCCGCAGTTACTCAATGTGCTCGGCGGTTCGATGTCACTGGTGGGACCTCGCCCGATTCTTCCCGAGGAAGTGGCACTGCTTTCGCCCATCGATCACCGTCGCCACGCCGTCAAGCCCGGTATCACCGGACTGTGGCAGGTGCGCGGCCGCAAAACGGTCACGTGGGATGACCGAATGGTCCTCGACCACGCCTACCTCGACGAATGCTCGGTGCGACTGGATTCAGCCATCTTGGTGCGCACTCTCGGGGCCGTCGTGCATGGCGTCGGCGCTTACTAACCAACCCCTCCGCCGTCACACCTCCACCACCACCACCACCACCCCCCCCGCATCGGGGGCACCCAAGCGCGCACCTAGCGCGCAGCGCCGCCCCAGTCCCCTAGCTCCCAGCCCTGAGCGCCACGGATTTCCACGGCGCGTGCACCCGCGCCAACCGCCAACTCCAGCGCTTCCTGCCGACCAGCACCCAACGCCAACGCTGCGGCAAGTGCACCGGTGAACGCATCGCCCGCCCCGGTGGAATCGACGACGTGTGCGTCAGGACTCGGTACAGCAAGCTCGCCCCACCGCGCCCCAGCTGCGCCGCGGGTCATAACCACTGACGAATGGCTCAGCCCCGCGCCCATGAGCGCGGCGTACTCACTCTCATTGACGACCAGAATGTCGCAAAGTTCAAGCATGTCGATCGGAAGCACTGCGAACGGTGACGGATTGAGCACGACGATCGCGCCCGCCGCGTGACCTTTCACGATCGCTCGGCACACCACATCGACGGGAACTTCCAGTTGCAGCAGCACCACATCTCCCGGGCCAAAGTGCGCCTGCTCGACATCGTCAGGTGTGAGCGCGGAATTCGCCCCTGCCACCACGACAATGCAGTTCTCCCCATGTGCATCGACGAGAATCACTGCGTGGCCCGTGACCAGCCCTGACACAACTCGAAGCGAACCCACACCAACGCCTCGCTGTTCGAGCCCGCTCCGATAGCGACCGCCATTGTCGTCATCACCAAGGCAACCCACGAGCGTCACGCGCGCGCCCGCGGCGCTCGCGGCGACCGCTTGATTGGCGCCTTTACCACCTGGGTAGGTGCGGAAATCGCGCCCCGCGACGGTCTCACCCGGCGCAGGAAAGGTCTCCACATTCGCGACGAGATCAATATTCAACGATCCGACCACCCATACCTGCGCCATCGTGGGCTCCTAGCCCGTCGCTAGTTCATTCGCGCGATACGCCGGGAAGTAACCCGTACTCACATTCACAGACAGTCGCTCGTACCGCGGTGCATCCAGCACGGCCGACAGCAACCACGTCGGTCGTGTGTGTGTGGCCCACCGGCGCTTGAACACCGACAAGCCGTCTTCGTCAGAAGCCGTCGCACCCGCACCCGCACCCAAACTCAACCACTGTGCGCGCGCGCTGAAGAATTCAACGGCACACGCGGTCAACCCTGCGGCCGCCTGCAATCGGTACGCCTCGTCGGTGACACCCACGAGATGCAGATAGGCGACATCGTCACGCTGCAGGTAGACGTGAGCGGCGACAACGATCCCCTCCTGCCGGGCCACGATCAGTTGCGCACCCGACAACTGCAGTTGCTCAGCAAGGGCAGTTGGCGACATCGCCCGTAGGCCCGTGAGACCAAAGCGCGCGGAAAGGTTGCTGTACAACTGAACCCAGTCATCGACGTACTGCATCGGATCATCGGCAACCTCAATCTGCAGCGACCGCGCAGCCCGCCGTGCGTTACGCCGCTGACCCTGGTCTCCGATTGTGGCCAGTGGCTGCTGCACATCGATGACGAAGTGGTCTTTCCACGGCACTAGCCGAACACCGGGGACACCTTCGAGCATCGATGCCGACACGTCCCCGAATGGATCGGTTACCAACACCAGCGACACGAGTTCGGGCGCGAGAGCCCGAAGATCGTCAGGCAATCCATCCCAGTGAGGCGCGCTGAAGAGTGGGTAACACCCCATAGCGTCACGGTCATTGCTACTAGGTACCGCACGCTCGAGTAACCAACCGCCACTCGCAGGCAACAATCGAGGCGTTCCGAACTCGCGCAGCGAGGCCGCGTAGGCCGGATCGGAATACGCCAGCATCGGGCCTGTCACCGTCAACTCACGCTTCGAGCTGCTCAACACGTGCACGCAATGAGTCGCGATCGGCGATGACATCGGCCAGTTCCGTGCGAAGCCGAGTCACCGAAGGCAGCGGGTCGTCAGAATGCCACATCACCTCAAGCACTCGATTGCGAAAGCCCTGCTGCATCTCACCGCGCAGATGCGTTGCCATGAACCACAGGCAATCAACTTCCGCCGTTCGACGAAGGTCGTCGTCACGTTCAGCCCAAAAGTTCTGACCGTGCAATCGGTAGCGCGACATCACATCGGGGAAATAGCCGATGTCACCAGACTCAGCGGCCAAGGAGAACATGATGTAGTCCTCGGGCTGCTGGTTAGTGAGCGCACGCAACACCTCAGGGCGAAGTGCAGACGTACGAATCATGGCTGTGCACGACATGATCATGTTGCCTTCAACCAGCGCCGAACCTGGGGTGCGTTCAACGCGTTGCTGCCATTGATCGAGGTACTCGATCAGGTGCTGTGCGTACTCCTCGCTACCACCTTCGTTGCTGATCTCAACTCCGTGGTGCGAAATCGTGCACCACGGACGCTCCTCCATGAACTGCTTCTGACGCTCGAGTTTGGTTTCGTCAATCCACAGATCGTCGCCGTCGCAGAAGGTGACATACGGAGTACTAATGCCACCGAAGTAATCGCCGATGGTCGGCTTGCCCTGACCCATCTGATTCTCGCGTTGCAGTACCAACTCGATGCGACCCGGATTGGCGACCGCGAGGCGACGCAGAATGCGCGGCGTGTTGTCAGTTGATGCGTCGTCGTGCACGCGCACGTGGAACTTCGCCGGATCCATGGACTGGTTCAGGATGCGCGTAACGACTTCTTCAATAATCGACTCGTTGTTATACGTCGTGACAACAACCGCCACCTCAACACCGTCGGCGAACGGCGTGCCGAAGTGCTCCGGTACGGATGCACTCATGCAACCGCTCCTTGAACTGACTCAATAACCGAAACCACGCGGTCAACCTCTGCCAACGTCAAGTCGCGATGGAACGGCAGACCAAGCACCGTTGACACCACAGCATCCGACACGGGAAAGCCTCCCGTCGGAGATACGACGTCAGCGGTGTCGAACGCCGACATCTGATCGCAGCGTTTCTCCCACCAACGTCGAGACTCAATCGACTGCGCTGCGAGTGCCACCTCCACAGCATGTCGAATTTCGGGCGTGGGGAAGCGCAGAATCCAATAAGGATTGACTCCCGGGTACGACGAGCAAGGCGAACCCAGACCGAGTCGCGCCTCAGCCGCCTGCACCAATTCGCGAGCGGCCCGCCACTCACGCTCTTCCTGCTCCCATTGATCGAGGGCAGCCAACCCATATGCGGCACCGGGCTCGGACAACTTCGCGTTGGTGCCCGGTACATCGGACGAGCGAGTCACCACGAAACCCAGGTTGGTGAATGACCGGAAGCGCTCGGCCGCCGCGTCAGTTCCGAGAATGACGACGCCACCTTCGCCCGCACCCAACACCTTGGTGGCATGCAACGAGACCACCACCGCCCACGTCGCGGGCAAACCAGACAGATCGAGATCGGTCGCGCCACCTGACGCCGCGGCATCAAGCACCACGTACTTCCACTGACTCCAGCGCGCGAGTTCAAACTGGGCGCCGAACGGTAGAACCGGAACGATGGCGTCGCGCTGTGAAGGTTCGTTATCGACATCGATCTGCCAATCGACGTCAGACACATCATGGAAGGCGATGCGATGTCCGGCACTCGCGATTGCGATCGGAGTCGCTGGGAAAGTCCAACTCGGGCAATGCACGGTAGTACCGGCTGGAAGCATCTCAAGCGCGCCCTGCAAGCCAAGGGTGGCACTGCTGCACGTCACCACGCGACTAGCGGAAACATTGAATCGCTCGGCGTAGCGGGCCTCAAGTTCGGTGACCAACGGGCCAAAGTTCGAATAGGTTCGGGCAGCGTCCATGCGCCGCAGGTACCCGGCCACCGCATCAGCCTCAGGTAGTCGCGGCCACATCACCCTCACGCGCTCCACCCGTGAATCCTATGGCGCGCGGTGCGGCTTCATTGACGTCAGACGCGAACTAGTGCTCGACGATCGAATTACCGCCGTCGACAACGATCGATTGGCCCGTGATGTAGGCGGCATCGGAACTTGCGAGGAAAGACACCGCGTGGGCGATATCTGCGGGCGTACCTACCCGACCGGCAGGAATCGAGGTCGCAGTCTGTTCAAGAGCGCCGGGATCGGTGTAGAGGGCGAGCAAGCCCTCGGTCGCGATCGTTCCGGGCGCCACACAGTTCACCGTGATACCCAGCGGAGCCAGTTCAAGCGCCGCTGATCGGGCGAATCCTTCCTGCCCCGCCTTGGTTGCCCCGTAATGAGCGAGCCCTGCGATTCCTGTACGCGGTCCGGTAATCGACGTGATGAGCACGATGCGTGGATCTCTTCCTACCCGCAGATAAGGAATCGCGCTGCTCACCAACACCATCGTGGAGGTGAGGTTCGTATCAATCACCGACTTCCAGTCGCCGACCGACATCTGCGCCAACGACTGCTTCGGATAGACGCCCGCACTGTGACACAGAATGTCGAGTCCCCCGAGCAGCCCAGCAGCAGCTTCCACCAGCGCGGCCGCTTCGTCCGCGTCAGCAAGATCAGCCGCGATGAATTCGACGCGTGTTCCCGACGGAACAACCAGGTCAGCGGCAATCCGCTGCCCGAGTGCAACGTCACGACCACTGAAAACGACGGACGCACCGCACGCGACAAAATCGTCGACAACACCTCGCCCGATTCCGCGCGTGCCACCTGTGACGAGTGCGCGCTTCCCACGCAGGTCTGCCGACACGGCTAGCGAGACGCCAGCGCGAGAGCAGTTCCGAAAGCCGTGAGCACCTCATCGCGAGACCACGGTGCCGGAGCCATCGTGATGAAGAAGTCGTCAAGCGCGGCGTTGGCGAGTGTGTCGAGATCGTCATCAGTCACGCCGAGGCTGCTCAGTACCGGGAAATCGAGTTCGCGCAGAATGCGCGTGACGGCGCGCACCGCGCGCGAACCGTCGCCGCTGCCATCATCCGGTTCGCCCAGAGCATCGGCTACTCGCTCAAGTTGCGCGGGCACATGGGCACGCTCGCGCTCGAGAGTCTCAGCCAGCACCAGACCAATGGTGAGCCCGTGAGGAACATGCTTCAGGCCTCCGATCGCCTGACCCAGCGAGTGCTCGGCGGTGCAATCGGAAATGTTCATCGTGAGTCCGGCCATCATGCTGGCGCACGACATTTCCGATCGGGCCGCGGTGTTACTGCCGTCGCGGTAAGCGAGTACCAACGACCGGCCCATCATGGCGATCGCCTCGATAGCAATGGCGTCACCAATCGGAGTGCGGCACTTGGCCACCATGCCGGCGATTGCTTGCGCGAGCGCATCAATTCCGGTGTTGGCCGTCATCGACGGCGGCATGCTGTAGGTCAGTCGCGGATCGACAAGCGCGTACTGCGCACGCAGGTTGGCATTGGCAATTCCAGCCTTGCGACCGGCAGCAGGGTCGGACACGACGGCGCCACCGGACACCTCCGAACCAGTACCAGCACTCGTGGGCAGCGCCACGAGCGGCATCGAGGGCGCGGGGTACGTGCGATCGGATGCGAGGAATTCGGTGAAGGTAATGCCGCGCTCGCCACACAGTCGCGCGGCTTTCGCAGTGTCGATGACCGACCCGCCGCCAATTGCCACCACGCAGTCGCAGTCGGCGGCGATCAGCGCGGCGATGGCATCGTTGACCATGTCGAGGGTGGGTTCACCCGCCGGCTTGCCAAAGCGAGTTGCCGTGATGCCATCGGTGGCATCGAGCAGGGCCAGGAGGGCCGCCACAGGCGCGTTGAACGTTTCAATGCCCTCATCGAGCATCACAAAGGGACGGCTCGAGCCCGCTTCGGCAAGTACGGCCGGCAAGGTGTCGGCGACACCCTCACCAAAACGAATGCGCACCGGCAAGTGGTTACCAAAGGCAGCGATATCAACAGGGGCAGCGGAAGAGGCAGCGGAAGAGGCAGCGGAAGGCATCGTCATGCCCCCGACTTTACCCCGCCCCCACTGTCGCCCCCACTTTCCGCATGGGGGGACACTCAGCACGCATAGGCGCAGTTTTCTTACCACACCATCTGGGAAATCAGGCAGCAGTGATCGACTCCACGTACCAGTCGTACGTCTCGGAAATACCCTGGCGCAGCCCGACTCGCGCCTGCCAGCCCAGAGCCGACAACCTCGACACATCGAGCAACTTACGAGCGGTTCCATCGGGCTTTGTCGCATCCCACCGCACGTCACCCTCGAAGCCCACCACCTCCGCCACGAGCGCGGCCAATTCACGAATCGTCACGTCTGATCCGCAGCCGACATTAATCGGCCCCACGTCGTCATAGTTTTTCAGCAGGTGATCGGTCGCCGCCGCCACATCCGCGGTGTGCAGGAATTCACGCCGCGGCGTTCCGGACCCCCACAGTGTCACCGAGTCACCGGAAACCTTGGCATCGTGGAACTTACGAATCATGGCTGGAAGCACGTGCGAGCTCGTGAGATCGAAGTTGTCACCTGGCCCGTACAGATTCGTCGGCATTGCCGAAATCCAACGACGCCCGAACTGCTGTCGATAGGCGTTGATCGCGAGGACGCCCGAGATCTTGGCGATGGCGTATGCCTCATTGGTCGGCTCAAGGGGGCCAGTCAGCAGCGAGTCTTCGTGAATGGGCTGAGGAGCCAACTTGGGGTAAATGCACGAAGAGCCCAGGAAGAGTAACCGCTCGACTCCCGCCGCGTGCGATGCCTCAAAGACGTTGGTCTGAATGCGCAGGTTGTCATTGAGAAAGTCCACGGGGTACGTGGAGTTGGCCAGAATTCCACCGACTCGAGCCGCTGCCATCACCAGGGTGCCCGGCCGGGCCGAACCAATGGCATCGAAGGCCGCATCGCGATCGCGCAGATCAACGTCGGAACTCGCGTGGCCCACGACATCGGTGCGTCCTTGCGCGAGGAAGTGCCGCCAGACTGCCGACCCCACGAGGCCGCGATGTCCTGCGATGTAGACCGGACCTTCGATGTCGATCACGACACCCTCCACTGATTCGCTAGTGTCGCCAGCATAGGCTCTTGAAGACCACCGAATCAGGGGGACATGATGGCCAACCGCCGTGCGTTCATTACCGGCATCACCGGCCAAGACGGCTCGTACCTCGCTGAACTGCTGCTCGACAAGGGCTACGAAGTACACGGCCTCATCCGCCGCTCATCCACTTTCAACACCGGTCGCATCGATCACCTCTACGTTGATCCACACGAACCCGGTGCTCGACTCTTTCTGCATTACGGCGATCTCACCGATGGCTCGCGACTGGTGACCCTGATCGAGCGAATCGCACCCGACGAGGTCTACCACCTTGCGGCACAGTCGCATGTGCGCGTCTCATTCGACGAACCCGAATTCACCGGCGACACCACCGGCCTTGGGACGACCCGACTACTCGAGGCAATCCGCCTGTGCCAAGTACCTGTGCGCTTCTACCAAGCGTCGAGCTCGGAAATGTTCGGCGCCTCACCACCACCGCAAGACGAAGACACACCCTTCTACCCGCGTTCGCCGTACGGCGCCGCCAAGGTCTACTCGTATTGGATGGCCCGCAACTACCGCGAGGCCTACGGACTCTTCGCCGTCAACGGCATCCTGTTTAACCACGAATCTCCCCGGCGCGGACCGACGTTCGTCACGCGCAAGATCACCCGGGCGGTCGCGCGCATCGCCGCCGGACAACAAGACGAACTCTGGCTCGGAAACATCGACGCGCGCCGCGACTGGGGATACGCCAAGGAATATGTCGACGCCATGTGGCGCATGCTGCAGGTTGATGAAGCCGCCGACTACGTCATTGCAACGGGAACATCGCACAGCGTGCGCGACTTCGTGCAGTTCGCATTTGAACATGTAGGTCTCGACTACGAGAAGTATCTGAGATTCGATGAGCGCTATCTACGACCGACCGAAGTCGACAACCTCATCGGTGACGCAAGCCGAGCCGAAGCGGTTCTCGGCTGGAAACCACACGTGCTGGCACCAGAACTCGCACGCCTGATGGTCGATTCCGACGTCGCCGAACTACAGCGCTGATTCACCCCGTTCACCAGTGCGCACGCGTACCACCTGCTCAACAGGAACAACCCAGACCTTGCCGTCGCCAATCTTGTTGGTGCGCGCTGATGCGACAATTGTGGCCACCACGTCGTCGCACTGATCGTCGGCGACGAGTACCTCAATGCGCACCTTAGGCACGAGATCGACGCGATACTCCGCGCCCCGGTACACCTCGACGTGGCCACCCTGCCGCCCATAGCCACTCGCTTCAGAAACGGTCAGCCCGGTAATCCCCATTATCTGAAGCGCTGACTTCACTTCATCAAGCCGAAAGGGCTTGATGATGGCGGTAACGAGTCTCACTGTTCCTCCTCTACATGCAGTGTGACATCGAGACCAGCGACCTGATCATCGTGTGAGGCTCGAAACCCTTGGAAGTCGCGCACCGGTACACGATCGGATGACGGTGGTTGCCCCTCAGCATTCCTCACCTATCGTTGAAGGCATGACGGTGTGGGGTCGTGGGCTCGCTCTGGCGAGCGCGATCGCACTCTCGGCAACGTTGCTGCCAACAGCAGCCTCGGCACTTCCTACCGCCGACCCACCGCCACTCACTCAACCTGCCGGCGTTGCCAACCTACGCGTCACGACGTCGGGACACATGCGCACCTTCATCGGTATCGCGCGTACCACCACCGGTAGTTGGATTACTACCTCTCCCCGCGGCATGCCCGAGCAGACCGCCACGATCGTGGTTCCTGGAACCGGCACCCCCGTGTGGGGTGACTGGGATGGTGACGGCGTCGCCACTCCCGGCCGCTATCAACGTGGAGTGTGGACCGAGGCAACTCAACGTGTCGGCACGGCAACTCTCACAGTCGGCAAGCACTACGGTGGTGTTCCTGCCGACATACCCATCACCGGCGATTGGGATGGTGATGGGCGTACCGACCGCGGCGTCTATCGCGCTGGCACATTTCATTGGAGTTTGACGCGCGGAGGCATCGCGGTATTCCCCTTCGGTCGCGACGGTGACCAACCGATCGTCGGTGATTGGAACGGCGACGGACGCATCGACGTTGGTGTCGTTCGTGGCAATCTGTGGTTCTTGAGACTGGCCACCACCAGCCCCCTTCCCCCAGGGCTGGGGTCCGAGGTCACCGGCACGACAGATGGACTCCTTCGCACCCTCAGTTTCACTTACGGACTGTCGACCGACACCCCTGTTGTAGGCGATTGGGACGGCGACGGGGTATTCACGCCGGGCCTCGTGCGCGACGCCAGTTCGTGGCACTTGGTTCGCACGTGGGCGACCCTTGCCACCCCCGACATCACCACGCGCGCAGTTCCACCAAGTTTCGTACCCCTGCCCGTGCCGTCACCCACCAACTACACGCGCGGTCGATGTCCCACAGCTAGCCCTACTCTCGTGCTTCAACAAGCGCCACTCGCAGCGATGGTGTCGCCGCCCGCGGCACTCATAGCACCGGCTATCACCAGCCCCGGTCAGAGCGCCAACGGCTGGGCGCTTCTACGCGATTCGCTACGCGACGAAGCACGCTATCTCGTGCGCAGCGATCTCACGACACGACTACAGGTACAGCGAAACCGCAGCTACATCGACGTGCTATCAACAGACCGTCGAACGCAGGAATACGCGGTACGGCGATTGGGTAACGCGGCCTACGCTGTATCGCTGGCACGCTCGACCGGAGCATTTACAGCACCGAACGACCCGTTCGATGCAACTCCCGAAGCACCGTTCGTTGACCCTGTCGTTGCAGATGCCTATGTCGACTGGTTAGTACGCAGCGTCGCCTGCCAACACGTGAGCACATCACCGGGCGGATGGGGCCGCAACAGCCAGTCGGCCCTCTGGACGTACGTCACTGCTACCGCGGCGTGGTACGCGTGGGCCCGCACTCCTACGCAAGTGCGCGGATACGTTGCAGCGATGGTGGCCGACGAGGCCGATACCGTGGCCGCACGCCCTCTCGGTTATTGGCGCGACCGCTCCGGTGCCTTCACTGGAAGCCCCGGCAACACACGTGCCGAAGATGTCTCGTGGGACGCAATGATCGTTGCCCTCGCCGCCTCCATGATGCCGAGTCACCCGCATGCCATCGCGTGGCGCACTGCCTTGGTGCAGCACAGCGTGGCGTCGTTCGCGCGTCCCGCTGATCTCCAGTCGCTCACCGCAGTCAACGGCATCGTGCCCGCCCGCTTCCTTCAAGGAACGAATGCCAACGATGACGGCACGGTGGTCAACCATGGCACCCTCAATCCCGACTACATGGCAGCAGTCGCACAGAACTGGATCAGCGGATTCACTCTGCGGGCTGCGCTACAACCGGTTCCGGTCGCGACACTGTACAACGGTGCCCGCGTCTACAACGCGCTTCGTGTAGTGAGTTTTCCTACCGCGACGTGGCCGAACGCCACTGCCCCCGGTGGCACCATTTACCAATCGAACGGATCGATTTACTTCCCCGGCACTGTGAGTTGGGGCCGTGAACGCAGAGGAATCTGGACATCCACCGACGCCCTGGCTCGACTGGCTCGCGTCGATACCGATCCAACCATTGCAATGAACGCCGGTAACTACCTCTGGCTGCACGCACGAGATCAGCGGCTCTTGCAATCGCGTTTCCTTGATGGCCACAGTTACGCCGACGCAAGCTTAGAAGACGTCTACCCGGGTGGTCGCGAAGAGTACAACGCTCAACAACTCGCCGCCGGCTACTGGGCCCGCGCGGTCAATGACTCGATTCCGCTGCGACGCGATGTGCGCGTGTACAGCGAAGCCCGTCCGTTGTAGCGAGCAACTTAGCTGGACAGGCGCTTACGTCGACGCAAGCGGGGATCGAGGAGGGCATCGCTCCACGCTGCAATCATCGCTCGAGCCGGAATCAGCGCACACGCGGCAACGATCAGCGCAATCACCGGCGCCAGCACGGGCTGGCCGAGCCACGCGACCAGCCACGTCACGAGGCCAGCCACTATCAGCCCGAGAGCGACCGGCACGACGCCAACCAAGAAGGAGACCCGTGCGCGCTTCTCGTCGGGCACGACAGCCAGAGCAGCGTGCCGAGCGACTTCAGAAATGCTCCAGCGCGGAAGCAACCAGGCAATGATGCCGATCATGAGCAGCGGCACGAACTGCCCCGCCAGCAGTCCGACCATGATGAGCAGGGCCCCAACGATCGCCGCCACCGGCAGTACGGCGAGGGAGCCGGGGATATTGAGGCGTTCGACAATGCGCGTCATATAGAACTTCTGCAAGAGCGCGCAGAGTACGTAGACGATGACGGCAGTTCCTCCGTAGAGCATTTGAAGTTTGGCCTCATCACCGAGAATGCGATCGCCTGACGTCAAGAACGATGCTTCGAGGGTGAGTCCGGCAGCGAAAACGAGGACGGAGGCGATCAAAAGCGCGTGGAAGGCTTTGATTCCGCCGACGAACTCCCAGGTTGATTTCATCGATGTGCGCAGGCTTTCATCTCGCCCATGTCCACGGCTAATGACGCGACCGGTGAGTGCCCGAGGAAGCAGAATTGGTATGAGCACGAGAATGATCGGGCAGATGATCAGCACTGACCAGAGCGGAAGATTCAACGGTACGAAGAAGAGAGGTGCGATCGCTGCCAGTGCGAGGCCGGAGATCTCTCCGCCGTACTGCCACGATGTAATCCAGGGGTAAACCTTGCGACCTTCACCAGCATTGAACAGGTCACCGACGATCGCCCAGATGATGAACGGAAGGAGGAAGAGTAACTGGTCCGAAAGCAGCACAACGAGTCCGTTGCCCCAGAGTGTTGTGGGCTCGTAGGCAACGAGCACCAACGCGAGGACAAACAACACGACATAGATAATCGCGATGCGCACCAGTGCCTTGTCACGGCGGATTCGGTCGATCCACGTCATCTGCAAAATAGCCGAGAAGATCAGAGCAAATCCGCCGAGGATGAAGATGATCACCAGCGCCGTCGGACCAAGCAGGGAAACGAACCGGGCGGAGGCGACAATCTCCGTCAGACACCCGACGAAGAAGGTGGCGGCAAGCGCCCACGCCATCGGACGACCACGCAATCGAAGCGCCTGCATCGCCGACACACTGCCAGCATCTTCCAGCCGCGAGCCGAGCGGCGCGGTGGCATCGGGCACGATGCCGTCGGCAGCTGCGTCGGGGATCGGCACCGAGCTCTGGGGTTTGCGGGCCGTGACGAAAGCCCAGGGGTCGTCGTCGCCCACGGGCGAGTCAGGTGACGGTGGGTTAATCTCCCGCATGATTCGTACCCCTGAGTCGTTGAGAATCGGGTGGTTGGGTGCACCGAACCACGGTGGGATTGTCCGAAGGCAAATTGTAGTGATCAAGCAGGAAAGCTTCGGCACCGGCCACTGCGACCTCCGAGACATCGAGCGGAATGTCGGGCAGGTGATGCGCCATGAGTGTGAGTTCGTTGAAATTGAATGTTGGCTCGCCAAACGACGACCACGCTGCACCATGAAGGGGCTCGGCGTAGTCGACAGGGAGATCGACAAAACCCCACTTGGTCAAGATCGGCTTAACAGCGTGGGCGACCTCCCCCACGTAGGCAAGGATCTCGACTCCGTGCCCGATCGCATCCGCAGCCACCACGTCAATCGCATGATCCTCGAGCAACTTACCGAGACCGCGCCCGCGGAATTCGTTTTCGACGGCCATGTAGAAGCCGACCCCCACACGTCGCCGCAAGTTAGTAGCAAACATGATGTACCCGGCGGGGACGTCATCGATGAAGAGCAGTGTTTGATGGTTGACGATTCCGTTCCTCAATTGAGGCAGCCGGGCGTTCTCTTCAATGATGTCGATGACGTAGTCATACTCGCTGTACCACCGGTTGTGCATGTCAATCAGAATCGCCAGGGCCTCAGGCTCCGGACCCACAGTCAGGTCGGCCAGCCGATTCTCACTCATCAGGACAACTTCATCTGACTCGCGCACCATGGGGATTTGGTGACGTCCACGCTTCACTCAACCCGAGTGGGGGTGGTGTCGTCGATGCTGTCCAACTCGTCCATTCTTTTGCGCATACTGTCAGCCTTCGCCGTGATGGCAGAGAAGAAGTCGGAGTCGGTGATTTCATTGACAGCCTGCTCACGCTTCTTGGCATCGATCTCGATCGTCAGCCGCTTGACCTGAGTCTTAAGGTGCTTCTCACGAGCTCGAACCTTGTCGACCATCACCTCGAAGGATTGTGAGAGAACGACCATCTCATCCGGAACACGAGTCTTCGTGACCTTGGACAGGTCAACATCGTAATCTCCAGCCGCGATGAGCGTCGTGGCCGCCGTCAGACGCTTGAGTGGTCGCGTCAAGAAGGTCGACACCATGACGACCAAGCCGAGTAGGAGAAGGTAACCAATCAGCAGTACCGGCAAAATGTTGCGCAATGCGGCGCTACGAACCTCGTCTACATAACTGGTGTAGTAGTCGACACCGATCGCCATCGCAGTGCCATTGGCGGATTTCAGCGGTGCGTAGGTCGAGATGTAGGTGCCGGTCGAGTCGGTGTAGGCCGGCTGGTTGGTAACAGAGGTCAGACCCTCGAGCATGTAGTCGTACGTTGACTTGGGGGCTCCCGGCTCGGAGGGTCCACCGACCGTGTCGGCAACTGAGCCGCGCCACGGGTTGGCGAACGAAGGCCTCGGGTCCCACACGACTCCTGGATTCGTCATCCAATACAACTTGCCGTCAGCGGAATCCTTGAAGTACGTGTAGGGGCGCGCGCCGGAGGGATCCACCAAGGTGGTGCCGTCAAGTCCACCGGTAGGAAGTGGCCCACCTGTCACGGCGAAGATGACATTGAGCGCATTGGACTGGCTCAGATAGAGAGGATCCTGAGTGAGCACGTCGAAATCATTGCTGGGTTTGGGGATTGTGGCCAACAGCCGCTCTAAACCCTTGGTATCGAGAGTTTCCGAAGCCCCTTGGGCCGTCTGTTGAAGTTCGGCCACGAGTCGATTCTGGGCCTGTTCGGTGACGAATCGGACGACGAAAAGCGCCAACAGGCCGAAAATGATCGTGAAGGCGACTGCGAAGGCCGCGAGCATCTTGCCGCGCATTCCGAATCGGACCCGAGTGACAGTGTGCTCATCGTCCGCAGTACCAGACGCCTCAGTGGTGGCAGTCGACATAGTGTTTCGCAGTCCCTTCAGGTTCGGATAATACGTGCGCGAGGCCACCCTCTGGGTGCACTCGGCTGGCACACACAACCCCTAAGGGCGACACGATAGCACCGTCATTCGGGGCTCCTCGGCACAATGTCCCGGCGGCCTCCGGGCTCGTCAGCGAACCTCGCGTGAGGCGGTCAGGGCTACTTCGATCGCCTCGGCCAGCGCGGTCCGGCCGCAACCACAAGAAGGGCGATTCCGAGCAGAGGAACCCACATGCGAGGGGAGCCGAAGCGGGCAATTCGGTCGGTGAGTTCGACCGGCGAGACAACTCGGGCTTCATGCTGATCGTCGACGCTCCTCGAGGCACCTCCCGGTCTCAGCCAGCCCCTGTGGCGGACGTCGCCACGACTTCGCAGTCTTGACCGCCGCTCGTAATAGGGAGGGCACATTGTCAGCCCGACCGCGAGGCGACACAATGGGGCTTCTGACACGTAGACCATCACGAGAACCCGAGGTAGTTGAATGACCACCGTTATCTCCGTCCACTCATTCCGTGGTGGAACCGGGAAGAGCAACACCTCGGCGAACCTCGCTGGTCAATTGGCCGCAGCAGGCAACCGGGTCGCCGTCATCGACACCGATGTCCAGAGCCCGGGCGTTCACGTGCTTTTCGGATTTGAGGAGGCCCTCGAGCCCAACCTCAATGACTACCTGTGGGGCAAGACGTCCATCGCCTCCGCGGCGCACGACGTCACCGCTCGGGTCACCGAGAGCGTTCCGGTGGTCGAGGGCGGGCAACTGTTCCTCGTGCCCTCGAGCGTCAAGGCCAGCGACATCGCGCGAGTCTTGCGCGAAGGTTACGACGTCGGCACGCTCAACGACGGCTTCCGCGATCTTGCCAAGGACCTCTCACTCGATTACCTGATCATCGACACACACCCCGGTCTCAACGAAGAGACGCTGCTGTCCATCACGATTAGCGACATCTTGTTGCTGATCCTGCGCCCCGACCGTCAAGACTTCCAAGGAACGGCTGTCACGGTCGACGTCGCGCGTCGCCTCGACGTTCCGAGCCTGCTGCTGGTGCTCAACATGGTGCCCGGGGGAATCGACCTCGACGATCTACGCTCGCAGATGGATGCCGCGTACGGTGCCGAGACTGCGGCAATTCTGCCGCTGGCCGAGGACGTCGTGCGCAACGCCTCGGGCGGAATGTTCTCGCTACTTGAGCCCGACCACCCCTGGTCGCAGGGCATTCGCACGATTGCCGAGCGCGTCAGCTCGTAGTTCCGGCCTCAACGCATCGGGGGCACCCAAGCGCGCACCTAGCGCGCCTGAGTGCCCCAACGTTGTGTATCAGTACTTAGCGCCGACTGCCGTCGCCCAGTCCTTGTTCACGTGGAACTCGCCAGCGTCATTGACGCTGAGGAACACGACCGTGGCCGGATCGCGGTTTCCGTTCGCCGGGTCGATGGTGACCGAACCCGTGACTCCCTGCCACTCCTTCACCCCGTTGAGGAACGTGGTGAGCTTGGCGGCATCAAAGCCGCCCGCCGACGTTGCCGCAGCGGCTAGCACATTCATGGAGTCGTAGGTGTACGGACTCCACGTTCCGGGTGCCGAGCTGAACGCGGCCGTATAGTCGGCGACGAACTTCGGGCCACTCGGGAAGTCAGACGGCGCCGGAACACCGACCACTGAGCAATTCTTCGCCGCAGCGTCACCGGCAGTAGTGATGAAGCCGGGGTCGTCCGACGCGTAGTCGGCGACACACGTGGCCGTCACCTTCTGGTCCAGCATTTCCTTAGCGATGAGCCCGCCTTCGGGGAAGTACGTCGCCGCGTAGATCACATCGGGTGACGTCGCGGCAGCGGCCTTCACCTGCTCTGCGTAACTCGACTTGCCAGGCTCGATCGCCGTGTACTGCGTGATCGTCACACCGGCCTTCTCAAGATCGGTCTTCAGCGACGACGCGAGTGACTGCGTGTAGTTCTGGCTTGAGTCATAGATAATCGCAACCTTCTTGGCGCCAAGCCAGGTGGTGAGACCGGTTGATGCGACGGGCGCGATCTGGTAATCCATCGGCTGCAGGGTGAAGCCCATGCTGTTGGTGCTGCTGTTCGACGTAAGACGCATCGGAACCAGCCCGGCGGCCTGATAGATCGGCAGGGTCTTCACGCCCACACCCGAGTTATACGGACCAATCACTCCGTCGAGACCAGCAGTCACAGCGGCATTCGCGGCCGACACCCCGGTGTCGGGATTCGCCGCGTCGTCGATGGGCACGATCTCGATCTGCTTGCCGTTGATACCGCCCTTGGCGTTCAAGGCCTTCGCGGCCAAGGTGGCGCCGTTCACCATGGCGACACCGGTGACGCTTTGGTCGCCGGTAATGGGTCCCTCGACGCCGATGCGGAGGGTGCCGGAACCTGACGAACCTGCAGTTGAACTAGAGGCAGTACCTGAACCTCCCGAGGAACAGGCGGCGAGTGAGAGTGCGAGGACAGCGCCAGCAACGGCGAATTGACGATTCATCATTAGATCAGCATAGCCCCACCGCGACACCACCCCTTACAGGTAGCGCGCGATCACCATTGCGGCGATGACAGCGATCAGCAGCACGGCAATGGCCGTGTCGGCACCGAGTTCGAGCGCCCGGCAGACCCGTGCATGCCAGCGCCCCGGGAAGCGGATATTTCCGTCGAGAATATTGACTCGCGTGAGCGACGTGAACACAAAAGTGGTCGTCACCGTCACCAGCAAACACCACGGACAGAGCGCATGAATCACGAAGTAGGCCTGCAAGAAGAGCCAATAAGCGAACCCGATTGCGATCAGGTACAGCGACTGTGCGCCGAGCATGAACCAACGGGGGAAGAGGACACCAGCCAGAGATGCAACGGCGATCGTGATGACGATCGGCTCGAAGATGAGTCCGAGGAACGCGTTAGGAAACCCCAACACGTGCGCTTGCCACGACAAACCAACCGTTGCGCACGAAATCTTCGACGAGATATTGCATGAAAGTTCGGCATAGGGATTAGCTGCGAGAGCTACGGCATCAATCGCGAGGACCATCGACGCAAGCAGCGAGAGCAGCGACGACACCAGCATTTCAACGAAAGTCCAGCGGTGGCGCGGGCCCGTGACTGTCTCATTGCCGACGGAATCCGCCTCAAGGTCACCGTCAGCAATCGACATGCCTTGATTGTCTCACTTTCTGGGCGAAACTCTTCAGCCGCACGCACTACTGTCGTCGATGTGAGCAGCGAGATTTCCGATGACCTAGCGTTGGCACTGCATTTGGCTGACATAGCGGCAGAAGTCACGATGGCTCCATTCGGGCGCCGGCTGCCCGTCACCCACAAGCACGACAGCACTCCCGTCACTGAAATCGACCAGGCCACCGAACGTGCGATTCGTCGCGCGGTTGCCGAGCACCGCCCCGACGACGGCGTACTCGGAGAAGAAGAGGGCCTCGACGAAGGCACCAGCGGTCGAGTGTGGGTGATTGACCCCATTGATGGAACGCGCATGTACGCCGAGGGGATTCCACTCTGGACCACCCTTATCGGGCTACGCGACGACACCGGGGTTAGGGCCTCGGTGGCCGATGCTCCCGCGATCGGTGAGCGAATCTATGCCACCCGCGGTGGAGGAGCGTGGCTAGGTGATCGACGCCTCGCCGTGTCGACTGTCAACGCCCTGCGCGACTCCTTCGTCGTGCATTCATCCGTCGAGGAATACGTGCGCACAGGGCAGTTGGAACAACTCGCCCGCTTCGTCAGCTCGTCTCGCGGAAGCCGGGGGCTTTCCGACGCGTGGGGGCACCTTCTGGTCGCACGCGGATCCGCTGAAGCGATGGTCGAAGCAACGTCGTGTTACGAATGGGATTGGGCCGCGACGAGCCTCATCGTTGAAGAGGCCGGCGGCGTTGTCAGCGCGGTCGATGCACTGATGCCCTCACCAGGCTGCCGACTACTCGTCACAAACGGACTCGTCGATGCGCAAGTTCGCGAGGCCTTGCGCGGCTAGCAGTGCGATCAGGCTGACGGTTCGGGCTTCCATGAATGCAATACCCGCTGATACTGCGAGCGCTCAAACGCTGCAGGGTCTCCGCTGGTGTGTTGAGTAACACTGCCTTTCAATTGCTCCACCGACTGGTAGCCGTGGTCGTCCATCCACACCGAGAGTTCGTTGATTAACTCGGAAGCGCGCTCGGGACCTCGTCGCAAAAGTTCAGCCGTCGCCATCACGACATCGGCACCTGCCAGCAACCCCTTTGCAATCTCAGTTCCGAGGTGCACACCGGATGTCAGCGCAAGTGACGTCTGGGGCAATTGCGGCCTCAAGATCGCAATCCATCGCAGCGGCAAACGAATCTCACCAGCGTGCGACAAGTTGAGCGTCGGCTTGACGTCGAGCGTCTCAAGATCGAGATCGGGTTGGTAAAAGCGATTGAAGAGCACGAGCCCATCGGCACCGGCCTCAACGATGCGCGCCGCCATGTTCGCAAGCGAGCTGAAGTACGGCGAAATCTTCACCGCGAGCGGTACGTCGACTGCCGCCCGCACCGATCGAACGAGTTCGAGGTATCCCTCTTCGACGTCTGCGGCACTACGAGTCGGATCGAGCGCCACGTCGTACATATTGAGCTCGATTGCAGCGGCACCCGCGGTAACCAGTTCACGGGCGTAGTGCACCCAACCGCCTGCCGTATTTCCGTTGAGGCTGGCGATGACCGGAATGTCGAGCCGTCGCGCCGCACCTTCGGTGAGTTCGAGGTGGCGATCGAGTAGAAGATGATCAAAGGTGAAGTCGGCGAAGTACTCGGTACCTTCCGGGTTCACACCCGAACCCGCTTCGACGTGATCGTTGAGTCGCGTGGCCTCGGCTTCAATTTCCTCTTCAAACAAACTGGGAAGCACCACCGCGCCGACACCGGCCGCTTCCAGCCGCAGGAGATCGGCCAATGACGACGTGAGCGGTGAGGGAGATGCAACCAAAGGCGCCCGCAATGGGAAGCCTAAGTACGTCGTGGAGAGGTCGGTCACGATGGTTCCTCCTCATTGGGAATGGCTCTCTCAACGCCGGCAAGTTGTTCGTAGTAGTGCCAGCGCTCATCGACATCGGCTTGTGCCAGGGCCTGAAGATGATGGGCAGTCGCCGGATCGCTGCGCTCAAGCACCGCGAAGCGAGCCTCAACCTGCTCGAACTCATGCAGCGGAATGGTCGGCTTCTTGGAATCGAGGCTGAACGGATGCGTGCCAGCTTCCGGGCTTGGGTGGTACCGGTACAGGGGCCAGTAGCCAGACGACACCGCTGTCTTCTGGTGCCCCATCGAGGTCGGCATGTCGATGCCGTGCGCGATGCAGGTTGAGTAGGCGATAACCAAACTCGGCCCCTCATGCTCGGCCGCTTCAATCAATGCCCGCACCGATTGTGTTTCGTTTGCCCCAATTGCGATCTGCGCCACGTACACGTTGCCGTACGCCTGAGCAAGAAGGCCGAGATCTTTCTTCGCGGTTACTTTGCCCTTGACAGCGAACTTGGCAGAGGCTCCGCGCGGGGTCGACTTCGAAGCCTGACCACCAGTGTTTGAGTAGACCTCGGTGTCGAGTACCAACACGTTCACATTGCGACCGCTCGACAGCACATGATCAAGTCCGCCAAATCCGATGTCGTACGCCCATCCGTCACCACCGACGATCCACACACTGACGGGAACGAGGGCGTCAGCCAAACTCAGCAGCCGAAGCGAGCGCACCTCGGTAGTTCCAGACAACTGCGCGCGCAATTGCTCGACGCGCGTACGCTGCTCGGCGATGCCCACTTCGTCAGTGGACGCCGGCTCGCGGTCGAGGAGATCGGCTGCGAGGTCACGCCCGATGTCGGGTGCCAGCTCAGCCACCAGTCGTCGCGCCTCATCGCGCTGCACATCAGCACCGAGTCTCATCCCAAGACCAAACTCCGCATTGTCTTCGAATAGTGAGTTCGCCCACGCGGGTCCGCGACCGGCTGCGTTCTTTGCCCACGGCGTGGTCGGTAGGTTCCCGCCGTAGATCGACGAGCACCCGGTCGCGTTGGCGATCACCATACGATCGCCGAACAATTGGCTCACCAACTTCAAGTACGGGGTCTCACCACAGCCCGAGCAGGCACCTGAGAATTCGAAGAGCGGCTGCAGCAACTGCGATCCCTTGACCGTTTCGTGGCGAACCGCTGTGCGATCGATCTCGGGAATAGCGAGAAAGAACTCGTACGAGGCGCGCTCGTCATCGCGATGTTCTGCAGCTGCTTCAAGGTTGATCGACTTGTGACGCGCTTCGGACTTACTGCGCACCGGGCAGACGTCGACACAGATTCCACAGCCGGTGCAGTCGTCAGGCGCCACCTGCACACTTAGCCGGGTGCCGGGTGGAAGATCACGTCCGACGGTGGCCTTACTTCTGAACCCCTCGGGTGCGCCGACGAGGTCAGCTTCCGAGTACGCCTTCATGCGAATCGCGGCATGCGGGCACACAATCGTGCACTTGCCGCAGTCGATACATAGGCTCTCGTCCCAGATCGGAATCTCTGCTGCGAGGCCACGCTTCTCCCAGCGAGCAGTACCCGTGGGAAACGTTCCGTCGACCGGCAGCGCACTGACCGGCAACAAGTCACCTTCACCGTTGAGCATGCGCGCGGTGACATCGCGCACGAAGTCGGGTGCTTCCGCTGGCAGTGGCGGCATGCGATGCAGCGCGCTCGATGCGATCTCGGGAACGACCACACGGTGCATTTCCGCGAGTGCACGATCGATCGCAGCGAAGTTGCGATCAACTACTGCACGCCCCCGACGCGAGTAGGTCTTCTCAACGCTCTTCTTGATCAGTGCGATGGACTCATCTGCAGGAAGCACTTCAGATAACGCGAAGAAGCAGGGCTGCATCACCGTGTTGATGCGCGCGCCCAGGCCGGACTCACGTGCGATGGTGCTGGCATCGATGGTCCACAACTGCAGGTTCTTGTCGATGATCTGCTGCTGAACTTCAACCGGAAGTTGATTCCACACTTCATCTGCGGCGTACGGGCTGTTGAGCAGAACCGTCGCACCATCGCGGGCAACATCAAAGACTGGAAGTCGCTCGAGCAGTGAGAACTGATGACAGGCAACGAAGTCGGCACCAGTGATGAGATAGGTCGACCGAATCGGTTCAGGCCCGAACCGAAGGTGCGACACAGTAACTGACCCCGACTTCTTCGAGTCGTAGACGAAGTAGCCCTGCGTATAGAGATCGGTGCTGTCACCGATGATCTTGATTGATGACTTGTTCGCGCCCACCGTTCCGTCACTTCCGAGGCCAAAGAACACACATTGCTTCGCTGTCGTGGCGAGCTCAAAGTCGGGGTCGTCGCTCAGTGAGAGGTGAGTGACATCGTCAACGATGCCTACTGTAAAGCGTGGCTTGGACTTGGCCGATGACAATTCCGCGAATACCGACGCGACGTTGGCAGGCGTGAATTCCTTTGATCCCAGGCCATATCGCCCGCCAATGACCCGTGGTTGGGTTCCGAGCCAGTGTTCCGACAACGCCATTACGACGTCGAGGTGCAACGGTTCTGCCGGTGCGCCAGGCTCCTTCACGCGATCGAGTACCGCGATCGAACGCACAGTCGAAGGCAACGCATCGATGAATTGCTGCGTGGGGAAAGGACGGTAGAGCCGAATTACCAAGGCCCCGACCTTCTCGCCGGAAGCCGCGAGTTGGTCTACCACCTCGGTGGCAGCACCCACTCCTGAACCCATGAGCACCACGACACGCTCGGCGTCGGGTGCGCCCACGTAGTCGACAAGCGAGTACTGGCGCCCGGTGAAGGTGGCGAGTTCGTCAAAGACAGTCTGTACAACATCGGGCACCGCATCGTAAAAGCTGTTCGCGGCCTCGCGTGCCTGGAAGAAGACGTCGGGGTTCTGCGCACTTCCACGCAGCACCGGGTGTTCGGGTGTGAGGCCGAGTGCACGGTGCGCCAACACATCGTCGATACGAACGAGCCCGGAGATCGCGTCATCTTCGAGTAGTTCGATCTTGTTCACTTCATGCGAGGTGCGAAACCCGTCGAAAAAGTGCACGAATGGCACACGCGTACGCAGAGTTGCCGCGTGCGAAACCAAGGCGAAGTCGTGCGCTTGCTGAACGTCGGAGGCACACAGCATGGCCCAGCCAGTACTGCGCGCAGACATCACATCCGAGTGGTCGCCGAAAATCGACAGAGCATGAGTGGCGAGAGTGCGTGCTGCCACATGGATGACCGCAGGCGTCAGTTCACCCGCGATCTTGTACATGTTCGGCAGCATGAGCAGCAGACCCTGTGAAGCGGTGAAGGTCGTTGCGAGGGCTCCTTTTTGCAGAGCTCCATGCAGGGCACCCGCCGCGCCCCCTTCCGACTGCATTTGGATGACCAGTGGCACAGTTCCCCAGAGATTGGGGCGACCATCCGCGCTCCACGCGTCAACCGACTCGCCCATGGGGGAGGCCGGTGTAATGGGATAGATCGCGCACACGTCACTGAGACGGTAAGCGATGATCGCGGCGGCTTCATTGGCGTCGATGCAGGCCCACATCCCTCCAACCTAGGACGACGAGAGGCCCGATCGTGAGGGCCAAACGTCAGTACCTCGGGCGCGCAAGGGAGAACCTGTGGCGCGCGTCACAGCATGAAAACGGCGGCGCTGACGAAGACTCGTCAACGCCGCCGTTCAGCGACTGGATCTCGCTCAGGCGAGCTTGCCCATGGTGCCAGTGGCCGTTGCCAGCAGGTAGTAGAACGTCACGCGGTGCTTACGGTTGACGCCCTTCATCTGCTCGACGACGGTGGCGATGCCGGCGTCGGCTTCCTCGGCCGTGAGGCCCAAAGCTTTGGCGGCGAAACCGTCACGCACCGTAGCAAGTTCGGTGGGGTCGGTGGCGGAGACGAGCGATGAGTCAGCGCCGCGTAGGGCGATACCGCAGTACTTGACGATCGCGGTGACCGCTTCTTCGTTAACCGGGCTGACGTACGTGGCGATGTCGTCGGCGTACTCGGACATATGGGACTCCCTCAAGGATTGAACGCACGGTTGTGGCGTGACCAAAATGCTAGTTGAGCGATCCGGTTGATGTCGGGTCGAAACGGCATATTCCCACACTGTTCACTCGACCCCCAGCGCGGCGAGAACAGCTCGCATTTCCTTCTTTCCAGGAGCTAACCAGCCGATGTTGCATTGGATCTTGGCCTCAATGTCACTCTCCGCGAGAACAATGCGACGCGTGGGTCCGGTCTTGGTGCTCGTGATGGTCGACGTGGCACGGGGAAAGCGGGCGAAAACGGTGGTCGGCCCAGTGCCTGAGCGCACGTTTCCCTGCCAATCCATCAGCACGATCTCGTCGGCGGTGACCGCCAACACCATCACCGGAGTCACGCCCGCGGCATCGGCCGAGCCCTGATAGACCGCGTGCTTGGCCCCCACGAAGCCGACTCCCTCCACCAATCCGGAGGCCAGCGCGCTGTCGACTCCGAGCGCCCCCAGGGCCGCGTCACCGGCCATGGCACCGGCAACTCCCCCTGCCATCGGTTTCACCACGCCGATATCGATGACGAACAATCCCGCAACTGTGACGGGCGTGCCGAGAAGGGACGAGGAATCGTTGCGCAACGCCGCGTAGTTAACCATGGGGTCAGGCTACATACTGGGCGCCGAAACGCGCTAGGTGCGCGCTTGGGTGCCCCCGATGCGGAAGTTAGGGGGAAGGTGGGGGCGTTAGGGAGTCAGTGCGACGACGAAATCTTTCTTGAATTGGTCGTAGTAGGAGTCGGGTTCGCGGTAGACCCCAGGATGCACTCGATGGCCCACTGGCGGGTTGGACCTCACCGGCGAGTTGTAAAAGAAGCCCATGGGCCACGACTGATTCATATCGAGCATCACGGCGGTTTGGACGTGGGCGGCAACCATCGCGGCGGCCATCACCGAGGGCTTCACGTTGTAGCCGTAGGCGTACACGACGGAACCGTCGGCCAAGACACCAGCGGCCGAGCGAATCGCCTTCCACAGCCCCTTGTCGGCCTCACCCCACGTCGCCTCGTTGTCGGTGGCCTTCGTCATCGCTTTGCCCTTCCACACCAACGGCGGAAGGTTCTGTCGAATGGACATCGCACCGGCCGTCGTTTTCAAGTCACGGCCCCACACCTGAACTTTGAGTTGACCAGTTTTGGTCACGACCAGGGCGGCATAGCCGTTGCGCATTCTCTGCACGGTCGTACCGTTGTAGAAGTACCCGCCCACCCCGTCGCCGAGACGAAATCCACCGTTGAACGCCGCCGCCATGTGCGGAACCCACGTTGATGGACGGCGATCGATCGCCCGCATGGGGCTGCCTTCGGGCTCCATCGGGCCGGGAATCAAACGGAACTTCAGCAGGCTGGCATCGATCCACATCAGTGCGACCGCGCCGTTCTTGATCAGCGTGTGGTAAACAACGTGCCGCCCCTTCACCCGCACGTTCGAGGGGTGCCACACGGTGCCCCCGATCACCGGGGGAATGTGGTTGACCACAGCCGCGGGCACAACACTGACCGGGGCGATCACCTGTGCAGTGGCACTGGGAATGACTGCAGTGGCAGCGATGGAAATGCCGACTGCTGCCGCTAACAGTGTTCTCGTTCTCACCGTTACCCCCGTTCGCACTTGCAACGATCGTAAGCGACGAATGGGCCGGCATCGCGCAGATACCCCGAATGGCTGACGGGGTTTCTACCGGGACAACGCGTCGGCTGCCACGTCGACGGGGGTGAGATCGACGCACGCCGCACCGGAGAACGGATTATCGATGTCGCGCACCAACAAGATCAGGTACGTGTACGCCAGTGCCAGAACCCCCGGCACCACCCAGCGCATGATCGGTGAGGTGAAGTCGATGATGACAAGTAGCGCCAACACGATGAAGACAAGCAGCACCATCAACACGTATCCCGCACGGATGAAACTGGTGTTGCGAATCGTCTGACTGCGCGACAGCGTGTTCGACAAGTCCGAACTTGATACCA
>CAIYMF010000195.1 GCA_903927265.1 uncultured bacterium
GCGATCGGTCTCTACCCGAGGCTCGAGCGCACCAATTCGATACCTAAACAACGGTTACGCCAGTGGCCCCGGCGCGAATCGAACGCGCGACACACGGTTGTGGAAATCGCGAGTTCTGAGCGAACGCTGGATGCAACTATTCACAGTGAATTTCCGATTTCTCCGATGACTACTGGCGAACAACTGGTCGCCTACAGAGCGATGTTCATCGACCCCCACCCGCGTCCACACCGAGGCTGACTGGCAGGTGTCGGCGTGCTGGACGCTACGCCGATTCTTCGAATCTGATAGTAATTTTCGAAAACCTATCGACAGGTCTCTCCTGCCCTGCTAATCTCCGGATTCAGGTTCCAACACGCGGAACTCTCTTTTGTTTCTGGCCCAAGGAGATCCTGTGTCACGAGTCGCTGTTGACTACGAAGCACCCGTCGCAATCGTCGGCGCTGGCCCTGTCGGAATGGCCTTCGCCATTGACTTGGCCCTGCGAGGAATTCGGAGCGTGATCTTCGAAATCCGCTCGGAGACGGAGATGTACCCAGCGCGCGCGAACTTGACCAATGTGCGCTCCATGGAACACTTCCGTCGGTGGGGAATCGCGGAAGCGCTCAGGGAGAACGACACAGTGAGCGACGAAATCGCCCGCGACGTGGCCTTCGTTACGCGGCTGAACGGCGAACAAATCCTCCGATTCCCGCGAGCTTACGAGTGGTCCGAACGTCTTCCCATCGCCTCAGAAGTTGCTGAGTGGGCGCCTCACGGCTCCATCGAACACACGCTCCGAGAGCGCATTGCCACACTCCCCGAGGTTCAGGTCTGCTTCGGTCACACGGTTGACAGCTTCACCCAGGACGACTGGGGCGTGGACCTCACCATTACCTCAACCGATGGCCCGAGAGTTGCCCGCGCCGACTACATCGTGTTGGCCGACGGAGGTCGCAGCAAACTGCGCAACGATGTGCTCAACCTGCGAATGGAGGGTCATCCCGGCATCGCACGCAGTTTCCTCTGGCACTTCCGTGCCCCCACTTTCAGCGAATACTGGAAAGCAACGCCGATGGCGTCAATGACGATCTTCTTCAACGAAGATCGGGCCGCAGACAGTCTCGTACCTCAATCCGGGACCGACGAATGGGGCTACTTCAGTTCACCCGTGCCCGAGGACGTCGACGGTGACAACTGGGAGCAAGTGCGGGAGATGCTCTTCCGCGCGGTTGGCGCGGAGTTTGAGGTGGAACCTCTGGCGGGTGGAACCTTCATCACCAATACCCTTCAGGTTCCCCGATACGACCTGGGCCGTGCCTACATGATCGGAGACGCTGCCCACCTGATCTCGCCGATGGGCGGGTTCGGCTGGAACATCGGGGTGGGAGACGCCGCCGACCTCGGCTGGAAACTCGCCGCTGTGATTGAAGGCTGGGGTGGCCCAATGCTGCTGCCCAGTTATGGAATCGAGCGTGGAGAGGCCGCCTGGTTCATTCTCGAAGGATGTGAGCAGAACCAAGCTGTGGGTGCGCGCGAACTTGTACGAGATGGGATCGAGAAGGCGGGTGCCGAAGGCGATGCCGTGCGCGCTCAGGTCGCCCAGGACATCGAGATTCAGAAGGCCCGGCAGTTCAAACGCATGGGTGGTCAACTCGGATATCGCTACTCAAGTTCACCCGTCATTGCGCGTGACGACATTCCCGAGCCAGCCCCGACGTTCGAGGATTACATTCCCTCAGCATCACCTGGAAACCGCGCGCCTCATGCGTGGCTCGTCGACGGCAGCAGTCTGTTCGATCACTTTGGTCTCGGCTTCACTCTGCTCAACCTCGGCGACATAGATGCGGAGCCGTTCCTGTCAGCTGCCGCTCAGCGTGGTATCCCGCTTGAGGAGTATGTCCCGGGTGAAGCGGACATGGCCCAACTTCGCGAGTTGTACCTGGCGAACGCCGCCATCATTCGGACGGATCACCACGTCGCTTGGCGTGGAGACGAAGTTCCGGCGAGCGTGGGGTCGGTTCTCGACACAATTTCCGGCTGGGGGTCATACACCAATCCGAAGGCGCACCCCGTCGGGGAAGGGCAGGGCCTGAAGCCGCGCGTCACAGGCCTTGGGCACATCGGAATCTACGTGCGCGACGTCGAGTTGATGCGTGAGTTCTACCAAGGCTTCCTTGGTTTGATCGTCACCGATCGCACCGACACCAAGGTCTTCTTGAGTTCACGGCCGAACGAGGAGCATCACGAGTTGCTCCTGGCCCAAGACGACACCAAGCACACCGACCCGCAACAGATCTCGTTCACGGTGGACACCCTCAGGGACCTCAAGTACTTCTACGACCGAATCGTCGAACGCGAGTACGACATCGATCACATCAGCAATCACGGCAACGCAATCGGCTGCTACTTCCGAGACCCCGAAGGAAACCGCGTCGAGGTCTACTGGCAGACCGGCATCGACTGGCCGCAGCCCAAGAGCGACCGGATCGATCTCGGAATGTCTGAGGACGACATCCACGCCGTGCTGCGCGAGATGCTCGCATCGGCCAAATCGTAGCGTTGTTGCGGAATCGACCGGAGGAGGTGAGGTTGGGTGAAGGAGGCGATCCTCGCTGAGTTCGTTGGCTTCACGGGTCATCGAGGCGACGTCATCGAGGGGTACTCGGCACGCCCCCTCGGCGATTCTCCTCTACCCGGCATGGTGGTGCTACATCATGCGCCTGGCCTCGATCCGTGGAGCAAGGAAGTGGTACGCCGCTTCGCCACGGAAGGCTACGCATGCGTTGCACCTCATCTGTACCACCGCAGGGGGCCGGGTCACTGGGCCGACATCGCAGCAGCGGGGCGGGCCGCCGGGCTCCATGAGTCCATGCCCAATGACCAAGTCATGGGTGACGTCGCCGGTGCCGCCGCCTACCTGAGGGCGCAGCCCGAATCGAACGGGAAAGTGGGGGTTATCGGCTTCTGTTCGGGTGGGCGCCAGGCGTTCTTGGCTGCTTGTGACGTGCCGACGCTCGATGCGGCAGTTGATTGCTGGGGCGGAAGTGTGACTCCGCAGGCGGCCGTTGATGGCAAGCCGGCGAGCAATGGAGTGATCGGTCGTGCTCCTGACATGTCGATGCCCTTGCTCGGGTTGTTCGGTAACGACGACGCAAACCCCGATCCCGCCCAGGTCGACGAGACCGAGCGAGTCCTGACCGAACTGGGCAAGGACTTCACCTTCTTCCGATACGACGGAGCAGCTCACGCATTCTTCGTCACCGACAAGCCCGTCTATCGGCTCGAGCAAGCGTTGGACGGCTGGGATCGCGTCTTCGAGTTCCTCGGTCGCCACCTGAAGGGAGTGCAGTGATGTGCACGTGGATCACGGAGCGAATCGACGCGAAGGGCGCGGCCCGTGGAGTGCCCGAGTGGATGAACGTCACGGCGATCAACGTGATGTATGACCACCCTGTCCGTGCCCCTTACGACCATGCCCTCCTCCTCGATTTCATCGATCCGGCTCGAGGTGTGGGTGCCAGAGTCGGTATCGAACTCAGCGCTGCCACCGCACGTGAACTCGTCCGTGCTATCGAAGCAGCTCTCGCTTCACCCGAAGCAGTCAGCGATTTGGCAGCGCAATACACGACCGATCCTCACGTGGAAACGAGCCCGAACCGCAGTACATCAGTTGGCGTATGACCGTCAGTGGTAGCCCGTCCGGGTGCCCGCTGGAAAAGACAATCCATCACCACCATGTCCTAAGGAGTCATAGATGAGAAGTGGTACCCGATTGAAGGGCGTAACGGCTGGTATCGCCGTTGCGTCGGCCCTGGTCCTGGCGGCGTGTTCCAGCGGCGGTGGGTCATCGCAGTCGACGAGTCCGTCTGCGAGCTCGAGCTCAACGTCAAGTGAATCTCCGTCAAGTTCGAGTACGTCCACGAGCCAGGGCGGCGTCACCGACCTTGTTGCTTACACGGGCGGCAAGGCAGGCGCGGCGGACACCACTCTTGCGCCGGTCACCATTGGATGGTTGAACCAGCAGGGCGGCCCCCTTGGCTTTCCTGCGGGTACTCAGGGTGCCGAGGCTGCTGTTAGTTACATCAACAGCGACCTTGGTGGAATCGGTGGGCACCCGCTGAAATTGAGCACGTGCTTCGTCGTTCAGTCTGAGCAGGAGGGCAATGCGTGCGGCCTCAAGTTCGCAAACGACGCCAATGTCAAGACTGTGCTGTACGGAACGGCGATCGTGGGCGACCAGGCCGTTCAGTCAGTCATCAAGGGCAGTAAGCCGATCTTGATGGCCAACTCGATCAGTCCCGCTGATGCGGCTGCCCCCGGTGTCTACATCTACAACGGAAGCCCGGCGTCCATTTTCGGAGGCCTCACCACATACCTAGTCGACGTGCTCAAGGCGAAGACGGTTGCCATGATCTACCCGCAAGATGCGCAGAGCACCGCTGGTGCGAGCGTTCTCAAGGGAGCTTTGTCCGCCTCGGGAGTTACGGTTACTGACGTTGGCTTTGATCCCGCGACCACAAACCTCACCGCTGCTGCCACAGCTGCCGGTGCGACAACGGCCGACGCGGTGGTGCCGCTCGTCTCAATTCCTCCGGCGTGTGTTGCGGCTGCCCAGGCGTTTCAAACACTTGGAGTGAAGGCACCCGTGGTGTCGACAGGAAGCTTCTGTTTCACTCCGCCGGTGGCGAAGGGCCTCGGTGGCGACACGCCGCTGTGGTACCAGTTGTCGACGCAGGCCAATGTCGCCGACTCGTCTCAACCCGACGTGGCTGCCTACATTCAAGAGTCGGCCAAGGCTGGCCTCCCCGCCGAAGTTCAGGGTGACTCGAATGCGGCGCTGGCGTGGGGACTGGTCATGACGGCCGCGAAGTTCCTCAACGGTGCAGGTGGTTCGGCCGCGACGACCGACACACTCACTGCGCAGGCCAAGGCGTTCACCGGTCCGATGTTGCTCGGTGGGGTGAAGATCGCCTGCGGCACGTACCCAACTCAGGCGGGGCTGTGCGGATTCCAGACCCGCGTGTTCCAGCACACCGGTGGTAACTCATTCACTGCCGCGTCCGACTGGCTCGACCCGACCGGAATCAAGTAGGGGGAAGGCGACGCGGGTCCCGATTCAGGTCGGGACCCGCAACCCCCCAGCTAATTAGGCCTCAAGAAGGAGATCCCATGAGCACGACGACCACGAAAGTAACCATTCCGGTCCCTGAGCCGGGCCTCACGCCCGACGAGTTGATCAATCGGGCGCGAGGGATGCGCGACCATCTGCGCGCAGAGCAGGAAGCCACGGAGAAGCGCGGGGCGTACTCCCCGGAGACGCACGAGATGTTCCGAGAGGCCGGTTTCTACCGGACCCTCCAACCGCGCCAGTACGGTGGGTACGAATTCGACGTTCCCACGTACATGAAGTTGATTGTTGAGATCGCTCGCGGCTGTCCCGGGACGGGCTGGTGCTTGTGCCTGGCAGCTGGCCATGCCGTTCAACTCGGTGGTTTGTTCAACCAAGCCGCTCAGGAAGGAGCACTTCTGCCGGATGGCGAATTCGCGGCCCCCTTGCGGGGTTTGCCGATGGGCACCGCGGTACGAGTTGCCGACGGATGGAAGATCGAGGGCAAGTGGGATTACTGCTCGGGTTCGCCCTATTCAAACTATGCGATGTTGGCCGTGCGCCTGAACCCAGAGGAAGCAAATGGCGAGGCTATTGGTGTCGCACTGGTACCTCGGGAGGGATGGACGCTGCTCGACGACTGGAAGGACCACGCTCTCGGCATGAAGGGTAGTGGTTCGAACAGCATCGTGTGCGAGGGAACAGTCATTTCGGAGGACTTCCTCATCTTCGGCAGTCTGATCAGTTTCACTGGAGGGCTGGACACTCCTGGCTACGCACTGCATGGAAATCCGATGTACGCGGGACTCCCGATGGGCTATTTGCAGTTGGAGATCTCGTCGATCCTCTGCGGCACAGGGTTCGCTGCCCTGGACGAGTATGAGCGGATTCTCCGTGAGCGCAAGACGATGGGTCCAAACCCAGTTCCTCGTTACGAGGCGCCTGATTACCAACGCCACTGGGGCGTTGCTAGCGGCAAGCTGATTGCGGCATACGCGATCATCATGCACATGAGTGACTACTACATGGAATTGTGCGAAGAGGCTGTCACCAACGGAGTTGGCTTCGACACTGAGAAGCTCATGACTATCCATGCCAGCACACACCACGCAATGAATCTGTCGTGGGAGGCTATGGAAGTCCTCTACCGAACGTCCGGCACCAGTGAAGGTGGACGTCAAGGAAGTGTGATGGAGCGGTACTGGCGTGACTTCTCTATGGCTCGAACCAATGCTGGGCTCCAATGGGAGAACTTCGCGCAGATGTACGCCAAGGAGCACTTTGGCATTGCCCTTGACGCGCTGGTCTGATGGTTAGGGCAGTCTGAGGAGATCGCTTTGCAGCAGATACTCATCTTCGCCCTACTCGGGTTGGGGTCCGGCGCCGTTATCGCCGCAGTGGCGTTAGGCGTCGTGCTCAGTTGGCGTGGAAGCGGCTCGTTCAATCTTGCTGCGGGCGCGTCAGTCATGGTGGCTGGGTATGTTTTTTGGGCATTGCGAACTGGATTCTTCCATTTTGCTTTGGACACCTGGCCGGCAGTGATTGCGACGATGGCATTTATGGTGCTCTACGCCGTAGTGGTCGA
>CAIYMF010000196.1 GCA_903927265.1 uncultured bacterium
CCCCAGCATCAGATCGAGTTGTTGACGAGGCCGATCAAGGGCCAACGCCGAACCCACGGCATCGAACGGAACGGCGACCGCGTGCACAATCGTGCGACCGAGACCGGGCCGCATACCTTCGGCGGTGTGCACCATCCAGTTGGAGTTGAGTAGTCCGGCCACCAACAAAGCCACCAGAACCACGATGAGCGCCTTGCCGGCGGCCATTCCACGACTTGCCGGAGCGGACAGGGCGGGGTGATAGGTGGTCTCGCGATCGGTGCGTGCTGCTGTCACCTTCGCTCCGCCGGTTGTCGCCGGATCGTTGTCGCTACCCATCTGCCCCTCCCTTCACGAATCGTGTGCGCTTAGAACTGGAAGTAAATGAACGGCGCCACTCCACCGTTACCCACAAGTGCCAACATAAGGACGAGCAGCACACCCACGATGATTCCCTGAACGACCACTGGAATCCGGGAGAACCACCGCTCAAGCGTGCGCCAAATACCGCCAGGCAGGAATTGGGTGCCGATGCCCAGCACGATCGCCAGGAGCACCACGGGGGTCACCAGCGACGCGCCGTCGCCCCACGAGCCCACGAGCCCGCCCAGCACCCCGAAGGCAGTCTCGAGGTCCTGCGACCGGAAGAACACCCAGGCCAAGCACACGACTTGGAAGGTGACGAACCAACTCAGAATGCGCGCACCCGGAATGGGTCGGCGAGGGGAGGCATCTGACGGCGCCCGAGTTGCCACGGAGGTGTCGCCGTCGACTGCCGGACCGGAGACTGGCGCGAGGCCAGGGCCACTTGGCAGGATCACCGTGTCGGCCCACTCCCCCGCAGTTTCTTCGGTGGGTTCGTGATCAACAGCGAGGGTCTCGGGAAGCGGCGCACCCCGCCGGCCGCTCGAACGCCGTTCATTCCACCACCGCTCAATGGCCAGACCCACACCGTGAATGCCACCCCAGATCACGAAGGTCCACGACGCTCCGTGCCACAAACCACCGAGCAGCATGGTGATCATCAAATTGACGTACGTGCGCACATTGCCTTTGCGACTACCACCGAGCGGAATGTACAGGTAGTCGCGAAGCCAGCGCGACAGGGTCATATGCCAACGACGCCAGAAAATCTGCAGACTGGTCGCCGAATACGGCGAGGCGAAGTTTTGAGGGAATCGGAAGCCGAGCAGCATGGCAATTCCGATCGCAATATCGGTGTAACCGCTGAAATCGCAGTAGATCTGCGCCGCGTAGGCGTACACGGCGGCGAGTGTGTCGGGAGACGTGTACGCCGAGGGACTGCCGAAGACAGGGTCAACAATCGCCGTCGCCAGGAAATCGGCGAGCACCACCTTCTTGAACAGCCCGCCGAGAATCAGAAAGAGCGCCGGCACCACGGGAAGGTTGCGCGGACTCCTTGGCGTCGACAACTGCGGGATGAACTCTCGAGCCCGCACGATGGGTCCGGCCACCACATGCGGGAAGAACGACAGGAAGACCGCGAAATCGATGGGCTTCGCCAACTTCGTGATGCCGTGATAAACGTCGACGACGTACGAGATCGCCTGGAAGGTGAAGAACGAGATTCCGATGGGCAACAGCACATTGAGCACCGGCATCGGTGCGCCGAGTCCGACTTTCGACAGGGCCGTATTGAACGATCCGGCGAAGAAGTCGAAGTATGTGAACCAGCCGAGTAAACCGAGGTCAACGACAATCGCGACAATGAGCACCACTTTGCGAGCCCGTTGCTGATCAAGACGTGTGATGACAGTCGCCGCGGCTTGGTTGGCAACGATGGAAAAGAGCAGCAGGAGCACCCAGTAAGCGTCGACAAAGCCGTAAAAGAACAGCGATACCACGAGCATGAAGGGCTTCCACGCCGTGGGATTGGGCATGAGCAGCCACGACGCAGTCAGAACGATGGCGAAGAAGACCGCGAACTCAATAGTCGGGAAGATCAACTCAACCCACCAGACCGCTCACGCGCCCATTGTTCCCTCGAATCCCGGTGCAACGCGGGACCCGAGGGGGTGTGTCAGCCCTTACGTGCAGTGACCTGCTCGGTGAGCGCAGGAACGACCGTGAACAGATCGCCCACGACGCCGAAATCAGCGAGCTCAAAGATCGGAGCTTCGGAGTCTTTGTTGACCACGACGATCGTCTTGGAAGTCTGCATTCCGGCCCGGTGCTGAATGGCACCGGAGATTCCGTTGGCAATGTAGAGCTGCGGCGATACCGTCTTTCCGGTCTGGCCGACCTGGAACTGGTGCGGGTACCAACCTGCGTCGGTTGCCGCGCGCGAGGCACCGACAGCCGCGCCGAGTGCATCGGCGAGGCCTTCGATGACTGCGAAGCCTTCGGCGCCACCGACACCGCGACCTCCCGACACCACGATTGCCGCCTCGGTGAGTTCGGGGCGACCATCCTTGGTCGCCACCACACGCGCGGTGACCTTGGCCAGCGTCGACGACGCCGCAGCCTCGACCGCAATGTCTTCACGCGTTCCAGCCGCGGGAGCGGCTTCAGGCGCAGTGGCGTTGGGGCGAACCGTGATGATCGGAACTCCGTGGGTGACCTTGGACTGCACCACGGTGGCACCACCGAACACTGACTGCGTGGCGGTGAGCTCGGCGTCAACGTCGACGGCGTCGGTGAGAACACCTGAACCAATGCGCACGGCCAGACGGCCAGCGACTTCCTTACCTTCAGCGGTTGAGGCGATGAGCACCGCGGCCGGCGACTTCTCGGCGACCACGGCCGCGAGAACATCGGTCTTGGGTGCGACCGGGTGCTCGAGCAACGTCGAGGAGTCGGCCACCACAACCGTTTCAGCGCCGTATTCGGCGAGCGCTGCAGTGTCGGCGCCAGGGCCAACCCACACAGCCACCGGCGTGCCCAAACGGCGCGCAAGGGTGAGCAATTCGAAGGTGACCTTCTTGATGTTTCCGTCGACGTGGTCGACGAGGACGAGGATCTGCGCCATGTCTGCTCGGCTCCCTTAGATGAACTTCGAAGTGGACAGGAACTCGGCGATCTTGGCGCCGCCGTCACCACCGTCTTCGACGATGGTGCCCTTCTCGCGCGGGGGACGCGCGGCAAATGACTCGACCGCACTCCACGCCTGAGCAAGACCAACCTGCGAAGGGTCGATACCGGCATCGGCGAGTGTGAGCTTTTCAACGGGCTTCTTCTTGGCCGCCATGATGCCCTTGAACGACGGGTAGCGGGGCTCGTTGATCTTCTCAACCACCGACACCAAGGCCGGGGTGCTGGCTTCGACCTCGTCGTAGCCGTAGTCGGTAACGCGCTGAATGCGCACGGTGCCTCCGTCGACCTCGACCTTGCCCGCGAAGGTGAGCTGCGGAAGTGAGAGGCGCTCGGCCACCATCGCCGGAACCACGCTCATGCGCGCATCGGTTGATTCGGAACCGAAGATGACCAGATCGAACTCTCGGCCCTGAAGGACCTGAGCGAGCGCGTAGGAGGTACCGACTGCGTCGGTGCCACTCAGGCCATCGTCGATGAGGTGAATGCCAGCATCGGCGCCCATCGAGAGTGCGCGACGCAACGCTTCAGCCGCGTCGTCGGGACCCATGGTGAGCACGGTAACCTCGCCGCCGTGAGCCTCAGTGAGTTGGAGCGCGGCTTCCACCGCATATTCATCCAACTCATTAAGAACGCGATCGACCGACGCGCGGTCAAGGGTGGAGTCGTCGGCCGACAACTTCTTGTCGGCCCAACTGTCAGGCACCTGCTTAATGCACACGACGATTTTCATGGCGCGGCTGCGTCCTCCTTGGCCTGACCCGTACACCGGGTCTGTGCCATGAGATTACCCGCCAGTAGCACAAAACTCACGTCGGCCCCCGGCCACAGTGAGGACCGTCACAACATCGCGCGTGGGCGGCGAACCGGCGGACTACTCCGTACGAAGGGCGATGTAGCGCGCGATGATCGCGAGCAACTTCCAGACGGCCCACAGAACGACCGCGTAGGCGATGGTCACTAGACCAAGGAGCAATCCACCGAGGGCTCCGGCCTCACCGAGTTGACCGGTCTGGTCAGCAGGCAGTGCGAAGCCCGCCACTGCGACGAGAATGCCGCCGATAATGCCCAAAATCAGCACCAGCAGGGCGAGAACATCAAAAACCGTCGCGACGGTACGCGCTGACTTCGCCAATTTGGGGTCAACCGGACGGGCCTCGCCAGCGGCCACCACAACGGGCGTTCCGCCGACGACTGCGGGTGCCAGGACCTCGGGCACGACTACAGGGGCCGCAGCAACGGGAGCGGCTACCGCGGGAACGGCCACCGCGGGGGTCGGCGTGATCGGGGCAGCCACCTCCACCGGGGCACTTGTACCCGGAAGCACGGTCGCCGGGTTGGCGAAGCCGCCACCAAAGTCGCCGGTCGAATCGGCGAATACCGGGGCGGCAGCGGCGACCACCGGGGCGGCAACAGCCACGGCCGGGGCGACCTGAACGGGTTCAACGGGCGCAGCAGGGGCCACCTGTACCGGTGCAACGGGAGCCACCGGCTGCGGAGTCACCGGAGCCATGACGGCCGTCGGTTCGGCCGCGGGGGGCGTGGCGGTGAGCGGCGCGGTGCGTTCGGTCCATCCCGAGCCGTCCCAGTAACGCATACGATCGGCGGCGGCAGGGTCTGGGTACCAGCCGGCGACGATGCCACCGGACTGCGAGTTGTCGATGCTCATGCTCTGATTGTGCCCTACGTGACCGGCCGCGTCGGGGATTGCCCTGCCCGGATGCGACGCTTAGGCAGTGAAATCCCGCTTGGACACCCCCCTCACTCTCACCGGTGAGCGCACCATTCCGGGTATTGAACGGGAGAACTACTGGTTCCGCCGCCACGAAGCCGTCTACGAATGGGTCGCCGCACGACAGTCTCCCGACACCCGGGGAGTCATTCTCGAGGCCGGCTCGGGAGAAGGATATGGAGCAGCGCTGCTGCAGTCGCGGCTGCGCCGACCGACAGTTGCCCTCGATTACGACGACGCCGCCTGTCATCACGCCAGCACGACTTACGGCGGTCTACCAGTCGTGCGGGCCAACCTCGCACAGTTGCCGATCGCACCACAATCGGCGGGTTTGGCTGTGAGTCTGCAGGTCATCGAACACTTGTGGGATGTGCGCTCCTTCCTCACGCAACTACACGATGCCGTCATACCGGGTGGCAGCATCGTGATATCGACACCCAACCGAATCACCTTCTCGCCAGGTGTGGCGCGTGGCCAGAAGCCGCTCAACCCGTTCCACGTCGAGGAGTTCGATCGCGAGCAACTGCTTGACTTACTGCACGGTGCGGGATGCGCCGACGTGGAAGTGTTCGGCCTCATCCATGCAGGTGCGTTGGTTCACGACGAGCGTGTCAACGGCTCGATCGTTGATGCTCAAATCGCAGCGATCATGAGCGACGCATGGAACGACGACCTCACTCGTCGCGTCGCCGCGATTACCACCTCAGATTTCGCGATCGTGAATGCCGACGATGAGTGCTTTGATCTCATTGCGGTCGGAGTACGCGCATGATTTCGGCAGCGACTCGTCCTTCCGAGCCTGTCGGCCGGTTCTGCTTGGTGCTTCACACGCACCTGCCATGGCTTGCGCACCACGGCTCATGGCCCGTCGGCGAAGAGTGGCTCTACCAGGCATGGTCGACGTCGTACCTTCCGATCGTTGACCTCCTGCATGAATTGGCCGCAGAAGGCCGTCGCGACTTACTCACCCTCGGCCTCACGCCCGTACTGGCCGCACAATTAGACGATCCCTACTGTCTGAGCGAAGAGCAGACGTGGCTTGGGTTCTGGGATACCCGAGCACTGGCGCTCGCCTCCGATCCAGACCCCGTGGTGCGCGAAGCGGGGGCACGCGAGCACCGTGCCAGTCGACGTGCTCTCGACTCGTTCGACCGACACTGGCGCGCCGGTGGTAGCGGCGCGCTTCGGCCGCTCGTCGACGCCGGCGTCATCGAATTACTCGGCGGCCCGGCCGCGCATCCGTTCCAACCCTTGCTCGACGACCGCATCGCAGCGTTTTCTTTGCGTACGGGTCTCGACGATGGCCGAGTGCGCCTCGGAGCACGACCCGCCGGAATCTGGGCACCCGAATGCGGATACCGACCTGGCCTTGAACAGCTCTATGCCGATGCGGGAGTCACACACTTCCTGATCGACGGCCCCACACTTCGGCACGTCGGAGCCCACACGTCAGCCGCCTACTCAGTCGGCGAAAGCGACGTGGTCGTCTTCGCCCGCGACCTCGACATCACCTACCGAGTGTGGAGTCCGAAGAAGGGCTATCCCGGCGGACCGTGGTACCGAGACTTCTACGCCATCGACACCGACAGCGGATTTCGACGCTGGCGCGTCACCAACACCCATTCACCCGACAAAGCCCCCTACGAACCCGAACGCGCCAACGAAGCCGCCCTCGCCGACGCCCGCGACTTCGTCGCTCACGTGCGTGACCACCTCCTCACCATTCGAGAGCAACGCGACGGGCGCCCTGGCATCGCCATCGCCGCCTACGACACCGAGTTGTTCGGCCACTGGTGGCACGAGGGACCCACGTGGCTCGGCCACGTACTGCGACTACTTCCGGAAGCGGGCGTTGAAGTCAGCACGCTCAATTCGGCTTTGGAAGACGGCGCCGTCGAAGGCCGCGTCGATCTTGAATCCGGATCGTGGGGCTCGGGTAAAGACTGGCGCGTGTGGAATGGCGACAGTGTGCGTGACCTTGTCGAAGGCAACAACGCGCTCCAGTCGCGTGTTGTTGATGTAGTCGACAAGCAACTGGCTCACGGTGACGGATTTCGAGATCCACTACTCGATCAGCTGGTGCGCACCGGGTTGCTGGCACTGTCGAGTGACTGGGCGTTCATGGTCACGAAAGACACGGCGGCCCAGTACGCGCAACACCGTCATCGCGACCATCACGCAGCCTTCACTCGACTCGCTGACGCGATCGAGTCTGCGGGCTTCTCACCCCGTGATTTGTCAAGTCGCACGAAATTCGCAATCGCCGAAGCCGCGTCACAGCGGCACAGCGACGGACCCTTCACCCACCTAGACGCGCGCCTGCTGTGACGACGTCGATGTCCACTCCGCTGCGCATTCTGCACGTCTCCTGGGAGTATCCGCCCGTCATGTACGGCGGACTTGGTGCCCACGTACTGGCGATTGCCACTGAGCAAGCTCGCGCCGGACATGACGTCACCGTGCTCACTCAACACGGCGCTGACACCCCTAGCGATGAAGTTGTCGACGGAGTACGAGTGGTGCGCGCACGCGAAATGGGTGAGCCGCAGGAGCGCACGTTTGCCAACCTGCTGTCGTGGGTTGCCTCAATGCAACGCGCCATGAACCGACAGGGTCGCGAATTGATTGCGCAGTGGCATCCCGATGTCGTGCACGGCCATGACTGGGTCGTGGCAGCCGCCGCAATGACGCTCAGCCGCGAAGCCCACGTTCCTCTCGTCGCCACCGTGCACGCCACCGAAGCGGGTCGACATGACGGATGGATCGTCGGACCAGTGTCACAGACTGTGCACCGACGTGAACGACGCCTTGTCAGCGCGGCCGACGCGATCATCGTGTGCAGTAGTGCGATGCGCGATGAAATCACGGCGGCCCTAGGACCTTTCGCTGCAGCCGTCACCGTGGTGCCCAACGGCGTCAACCTTGAGGTGTGGCAAGCGACCGAGACAGCCTGCGCCGCAGCGCGAGCCCGCGTCGGTGTCGACCCCACCACTCCCCTCATCATCTACTCCGGCCGATTGGCTCATGAAAAGGGTGTTGGAATACTCATCGACGCCATGCCCGGTGTGCTCGCGCACGTGAGTGCTACTCGACTCATCATCGCTGGCCGCGGACCGCGTGATGCATCATTGCGAGCTCGTGTCAGTGAACTGAAACTTGATGCAGAGATTTCGTTCGCGGGCTTCCTGCCTGAGCATGAGCTGCGTCCACTCGTAGCCACGGCAGACTGCGCTGTCATCCCGAGTCTGTACGAACCTTTTGGCATTGTGGCACTGGAAGCAGGCGCTCTCAGTACGCCGGTGGTGGCGTCACGCGAAGGTGGATTGACCGAAATCATCACCGACGGTGTCACCGGAGTGCTGGTCCCGCCGGGGGAAGCCACGTCCCTCGCGGCCGCGATCGTTCGAGTACTCAGTGATCGCGATTACGCTCAGCAACTTGGCCGGGCCGCCCGCAACGACGTGACCATCAGATACAACTGGCCCGTGCTCGCAGCACACACTGTCGATGTGTACCGACACGCGAACGCATCGAGTCAACCGCGACACATCATCGAACGAATTCCTGACATGAATGTACTGACGGGCGAACGAGTCACGAAGTCCTGACGAGCATCAGCGCTTCGAGGCTTCTTGCGCCGCGACCCGCGTCTTACGAGCAATGTCCTCCAGCGCCACCCGGGTGGCGTCCTTCGCTGCGGCTACTTCGCGCCGATCCTTGAGCACCTTTCCTGGAACACCCCCCACGACTGACATCTCGGGAATGTCGCCGCGCACCACCGTGTGGGCTGCAAGCACACATCCACGACCCACCGTCGTGCCGCGCAAGACCGTGACCTTGGTGCCCACCCATACATCAGGGCCGATGCGCACAGGCGACTTCACGATGCCCTGATCCTTAATCGGCACCGAGATGTCGTCGTAGACATGATCGAAGTCGCACACGTACACCCAATCAGCAACGATGGTGCCTACGCCGAATTCGACGTCGAGATAACAGTTGATGGTGTTGTCACGGCCGAAGACGCACTTGTCGCCTACCCGCATGGTTCCTTCATGAACGCGCAATCGGTTTTCGTCGCCTAGGTGCACCCAGCGGCCGAGGATGAGTCGGCCGTAGCCCTTGCGCGCATAGATCTCAACGCGTCGACCGATGAAAACGAAACCCTCGGTGATGATGTGCGGGTTGCGCACACGAAACCACAGGAAGCGCCAGTAGCGCACGAGGTACCACCACGACCACGCGCGATTGCGCACTACCCACTTAAGCGATGCCCAGGTGAGAAACCGCGCTTGCCGAGGGTCGCGCGCCATGACTACGTCGCCTCTGATTTCACGCCCGTGACGCCCACGTTGTAGAAGAACTCGTCGGGCACGAAGCGTTCCATGACGTTCTCGTCGAGCCAACTCAGGCGCTGCCAGCCGCGATAGGCGAACATTGCCCAGTTCCAGCCCAGCGAGCCCGGACGGACTGCCGCTTCGACAGTACGAACCGGCCAGCCGAACCACGACGCAGTCAGCTCCTCGGTTTGAGTCCTCACATCAATTGCACCGGCACGCATGCACAGCGCCGCGAGTCGATCGGGGTCGAACGTATGCAGATCAACGAGCGACTCGAGAGCAGCTTCCCGCGATGACTCAGCAAGCTCGGTGGGCGGCCGACCCCAGCGGTTACGCAGCACCGGCCATTGGGTGACTCGCGAGGCCGTGAACCACGTGAGTTGCGACAGCCGACGCGCCACGATGTCACCGCGTTGGGTGGGTTCGCCACAGAAGACAAAGCGTCCGCCCGGCTTCAGTACCCGCAGCACCTCGCGGATCGCCAATTCAACATCAGGGATGTGATGCAGCACGGCGTGCCCGACAACAAGGTCGAACTCGTTGTCGTCGTATGGAATCGACTCCGCGTCGGCGACGCGCCCCTCGACGCTGAAGCCCAACCCTTCCGCATTGCGCTTCGCAACCGCCACCATTCCTGGCGAGATGTCGGTGACGTGGCCTTCATCGAGAACACCGGCCTGACGAAGGTTGAGCAAGAAGAATCCCGTACCGCAACCGAGTTCGAGCGCGCGGTCGTAGGGCCAGTTGTCGTCGCCAGAGATGCGCACGAATCGGTCGCGCGCATAGTCGATGCATCGTTGGTCGTACGAGATGCTCCACTTGTCGTCGTATGTACCGGCTTCCCAATCGTGGTACAGCACGTTGGCAAGTTTCGGATCGGTGCGCGCCTGCTCAATTTGCTCGGCGGTGGCACCTCCACCGCTGGATACCGCGTTCGTTGCACTCATCGGTCGGTAAATGCGGCCTTGCCGGGACCGTTCTCAATGAACGACGTCATTCCCACGGTGCGGTCATCGGTGGCAAACAGTCCTGCGAACTGCAGCCGCTCGATCTCTAGGCCAGTGGCCAGATCGGTCTCAAGGCCGGCGTCGATTGCTTCCTTGGCAGCACGCAACGCCATTGCCGGTCCGCGGACGAATGAGTGCGCCAAGGCCACTGCCTCGGTGTACACGTCGTCAGGGGCGACCACACGGTCGGCAAGACCGATGCGCAGTGCCTCGTCGGCTGCCACGAAACGTCCGGTGAAGATGATCTCCTTGGCGCGCGAGGGACCGACCAAACGAGGAAGTCGCTGCGTTCCGCCGGCACCGGGGATGATGCCTAGCAAGATTTCGGGCTGACCCATCTTGGCGTTGTCGCCCACGACCCGCAGATCGCAACACAGTGACAGTTCACAGCCGCCACCAAGCGCGTAGCCAGTGACGGCCGCGATGGTCGGCTTCGGAATGCTGGCGACCGCGGTAAAACACGCCTGCAACGCACCGGATGCTTCGACCATGTCCTGGTACGACATGTCGGCCATTTCTTTGATGTCAGCGCCCGCAGCAAATACCTTCGGCCCGCCGTACACGATGACTGCCTTGATGTCGCGGCGTGCCGACGCTGCGAGGGCCGCCTCGCGGATCTCTTCTTGAACCTGTCGCGAGAGCGCGTTCATCGGGGGTCGCTCGAGCCTGATGGTGCCAACTCCGGCCTCGACCTCAAGCCGTACGAACTCCGCCATGTCACACCTCTCGTGGTTGCCGTCACCACGAGGGTACTCAGACCGCGAGGGTGAGTCTCTTCGCGGGCTCTGCCCGTTACAAGGCACACCGGCGCTGAGGGGGCTAGTGTCCCTCTGTGACCTGTACCCATTGCGCCCCCGGAGGTATTCCCCATGTTCGCTGACGGAACACCCGGCTGGCCGCACGTTCGTCCAGGCGTCTTCGACCCCGTGGGCGTCACCCTTGACGGTGACGGCGTGAATGTGTCGGTCTGGGCCGAGGGCGCGGACCAGGTCGACCTGTGCCTGTTCGATGACGAAGGGAACGAGCGCCGGGTCGAGATTCATGGATCGACGTTTCACATGTTCACCGCACATGTGCCGGGAATCGGCGTGGGCCAGCGCTACGGATTTCGCGTGCACGGCCCGTGGGACCCCGCTCACGGTGCGCGCTGGAATGCGGCGAAGTTGCTCACTGACCCCTACGCCAAGGCCGTCGATGGTGCACTCACGCTCGATCCCGCGATCTTCGGCCATGTCTTCGAAGGTGACGACGACACCGTGATCGACACCCGGGACTCCGCACCCTTCGTGCCCCGCTCGGTGATTGTCGACGACAGCTTCGACTGGGGCAACGACCGTCCGCCGGCTATCGCCTGGGGTGACGCCGTCATCTACGAAGCTCACGTGCGCGGCATGACGATGCGGCACCCAGGAGTTCCGGAACACCTGCGCGGCACCTACGCCGGGCTCGCGCACGATGCCGTGATCGAACACCTCCTCGCACTGGGCGTCACGAGCCTGGAATTACTTCCTGTGCATCAGTTCGTTGACGAGGTACATCTCATGCAGCGCAACCTCGTGAACTACTGGGGCTACAACACGTTGAGCTATTTCGCACCGCACGCCGCGTACTCGGCCAGTGGCACACGCGGAGAACAGGTCACCGAATTCAAGACCATGGTGCGTCGCATGCACGAGGCCGGTATCGAAGTCATTCTCGATGTCGTCTACAACCACACCGCCGAGGGAAACCAGATCGGACCTACCCTCAATTTCCGCGGACTCGACAATCAGGCGTACTACCACCTGCTCGACAACCGCCGCTACTACGCCGACTACACCGGCTGCGGAAACACCCTCGATGTCTCACACCCGCACGTGCTGCAAATGGTCATGGACTCACTTCGCTACTGGGTACAAGAAATGCACGTCGACGGCTTCCGCTTCGATCTGGCGTCAGCGCTTGCACGCTCATTCCATGACGTCGACATGCTCGGCCCGTTCATGCAGACCATTCAGCAAGACCCAGTACTGCGACGGGTCAAACTGATCGCCGAACCATGGGATGTCGGCGCCGGCGGATACCAAGTCGGCGAGTTTCCACCTCTGTGGACCGAGTGGAACGACAAGTTTCGCGGCACCTTGCGTAACTACTGGCGCGGCGCCGAGGTGGGTATCGGCGACCTCGGCTGGCGTCTGTCAGGCTCGGCCGATCTCTATGCGTCGGAAGGTCGGCGCCCCTATGCCTCCATCAACTTCATCACCGCGCACGATGGCTTCACGCTCAACGATATGTACTCATACAACTCCAAGCACAACGAAGCCAATGGTGAAGAAAACCGCGACGGCACTGACGACAACCGCTCATGGAACTGCGGTGCCGAGGGCACGACCGACGATGTGGCCATTAATGCGTTGCGCCACCGACTCATTCGCAACCAGTTGACTACCTTGCTCTTGTCAGCCGGTGTTCCGATGATCACGGCGGGAGATGAATTCGGACGCACGCAAGACGGCAACAACAACGCGTACTGTCAAGACAACGAGATCAGTTGGGTCGACTGGAAACTTGACGAGTGGCAACAGTCGCTGCTGTCGTTCAGTCGCAGACTCGTACACCTCAGGCGCAGTCACCGCGTATTCCGTCAACGTCACTTCTTCCGCGGGTCACCGGTGTTCGAGGGTGGACCGAAAGACCTGGGCTGGATTGATGAGAACGGAAACGAGTACGGCGACTCCGCGTGGCACGACCCCAACCGACGTACTGTCGGGATGTATCTGTCGGGATACCGGCGCGAGCGCGATAGCGAAGGTCATCCGATCGACGACGCATCGTTCCTGATCTATCTCAACGCGTCGCCCGACGACACGGTCATCACGCTGCCCGCAGCGCCATGGGGAACGCGTTACGACGCCGTTCTCGACAGCGCGGCCGACGATGGTGCTGTTGCGGTGTCGGCTGTGGGCGGTGAGCACATGACGCTCACAGCCCACAGCTCGATGGTGCTACGCGTCACCGTGTAGCACCGCACAACCCTTAGCTGGCCAGAATCGCAGCGAGTTTGTCGAGGAATGCCTGCTCGTTCTCGTCGACCTTGTCGCCGCCGAAACCAAGTGCGCCGCTACCTGTGCGCTCGGCGGCTGCCTGACCCACTGCGTTGAGCAGTTCGGCAACTTCGCTCGCTTCTTCCGGGGTTGCCTTCGACTTCAGTACGGCCCACGCGGCAGCGATTTGCTCGGTGAGTGCGTCGACGACGTCAGAGACTTTCTTCGACTTCATGCCCTGCGTGAGGTCCATGCTCGGACCTTCCTCGCTGAAGGCCTGAACGAGAGTGTTCGACGGGTACTTGGCAATTCCCTCTGAGAGCGCCTTCTGCCCGGTCACGACCTCACGCACGGTGCTCACCAACTTGCGGCCGTCAGCGAATGCAGCACCCGCGGTCACGAGCACGGGCAGCGTGCTTACTTGCGCCCACTCCTCGGCGGTGAAATCGTCCTTCGTGGTCATTGCAACCTCCTCGTCATTCAAGGCACCCCCTGGTGCCTCGCCGCCTGAGACGGTAGCGAAGCGGAGGGACCCATGAGGGGTTGAGCGCTAGCGAAGATCTCCGGGTGCATCGTCCTGGTCGGGTGGTACCGGATCGAACGGAACGGCCTGAAGTCCCATCTCGGCCGAGTTGGCCAAGAATTCGCTCGAAGGGCGTACGCGCACGGTGTAGCCGAAGGGTCCGGTGCGCGTCAGCGGGAAGGCCGCCTCGTAGCGCCAACGGTTTCCCTCGTACTGCTCGACAGCGACCAGCGGCGCCGAACCAGCGGCGACAATGCGGTCGTTGGGATCGACCCGACCGTGCACGACCTGCACCTCGACATCGGCGGGGGTCAATGCACCGAGTGCCACGTAGGAGCGCACGGTGAGCTCGTTACCCAACTGCGGTGAATCGTCGACCCCCGACGTCTCGACGTGCTCGACCCGCACCTCAGGCCACGCCTGGTTGACTCGACGGGTCCAGGCAGCAGCAGCTCGCGCGCGCTCAGCACCATCGGGGCCAGTGAACTGACGCGCCGCATGCGCTGCCGGCGCGTACAGCTCCGACACGTAGTCGCGCACCATTCGGCTGGCGAGCACCTTCGGGCCAAGGGTCTGCAGCGTGTGGCGCACCATCTGAATCCAGCGCCACGGCAGTCCTCGGTCATCGAGACCGTAGAAGGTGGGCGCAACCGACTTTTCGATCAGGTCGTAGAGGGCGGCCGCTTCAAGATCGTCGCGACGATCAGGTGACGCGACACCGTCAGCCGTCGGAATGGCCCAACCGTTCTCGCCGTCGTACCACTCGTCCCACCACCCGTCGAGAATCGACAGGTTGAGGGCGCCGTTGAGTGCGGCCTTCATGCCCGAGGTTCCGCACGCCTCCAGCGGACGCAGTGGGTTGTTGAGCCACACGTCGCAGCCGGGGTACAACACCGACGCCATGCTGATGTCGTAGTTGGGCAGGAAGACGATGCGGTGACGCACATCTTCTGCGTCGGCGAAGTTGACGAGTTCCTGAATCAGTCTCTTGCCGCCATCGTCGGCCGGGTGTGACTTTCCGGCGATCACCAATTGAATCGGGCGATCGGGGTGAAGCAGCAACTTCTTCAAACGCGCAGGGTCACGCAGCATCAAGGTGAGCCGCTTGTACGACGGCACGCGACGCGCAAAACCAATCGTGAGTACATCGGGATCAAGTACGCCCGAGATCCAGCCCAATTCCGCGTCGGAAGCACCGCGATCGATCCACGACTGACGCAGGCGACGACGCGCATTGTTGACTAGGCGCTCACGCAGGTGACGCTTCACCCCCCACATGCGGTGATCGTCAACCGATGCAATGGCTTCCCAACCGGACGCCTCTTCGAGTTGGTCGGGACCCATCTGCTCGACAGCGATCTGCATGATCTCGGGAGCAACCCACGTCGGTGCGTGAACACCATTGGTAATGCTGGTGATCGGCACGTCGTCTCCGTCGAAGCCTGCCCACAGCCCACCGAACATCTCACGGCTCACGCGACCGTGCAGCACGCTGACGCCGTTGGCGTGCTGCGCCAAGCGCAGGCCCATCACCGCCATGTTGAACACGGTCGGGTCTCCACCGGAGTAATCCTCAGCACCCAACTGCAGCACGCGCTCAACCGGAACTCCCGCAGCGGAGTTATCACCCGAGAAGAATCGCTCGATGATGCCGACCGGGAACCGGTCGATACCCGCGGGCACGGGCGTGTGCGTCGTGAACACGGTGCCGGCACGCACGGCAGCAAGTGCCGAATCGAAGTCGAATCCGGAATCTTCAATGAGTTCGCGGATGCGCTCGACACCGAGAAAACCAGCATGACCTTCATTGGTGTGGAACACCTCGGGCGCCGGAACACCGGTGAGTCGTGAGTAGGTGCGAATGGCACGCACACCACCGATTCCGAGAAGAATCTCTTGCAGGAAACGCTGGTCGTGGCCGCCGCCGTAGAGACGGTCGGTGACGCTGCGCTCAACGGGACCGTTCTGTTCGATATCGCTGTCGAGCAACAGCAATGGAACGCGACCAACCTGCGCCTTCCAAATGTGCGCGTGCAGTCGCCCACCACCGGCAAGACCGATTTCGACCGTCGCGGGAGTGCCGTCGGCCTCTCGTAGCAGTGACAGCGGCATCCCGTCGGGATCGAGCACGGGGTACTGCTCGAGTTGCCAGCCATCACGCGACAGCGTCTGACGGAAGTAGCCTGAGCGGTAAAACAGGCCCACACCAATGATCGGCACACCGAGGTCGCTGGCGGCCTTGAGGTGATCGCCAGCGAGAATGCCCAGCCCGCCCGAGTACTGCGGCAGGGCTGCGGCAATGCCGAATTCGGGCGAGAAGTAACCAATCGACGCGGGTCGCTCATCGCCGTCAGCCTGATACCAGCGGGGCTTCTCGAGGTAGTGGCGTAGATCGCCGAGGGAGCGATTCACCCAGTCAACAAATCCCCCGTCTGCCGCGAGGGCCGTGAGCCGCTCAGGGCTCACCTCCCCCAGCAGACGCACGGGGTCGTAGCCCGTGGAACGCCACAAGTCAGCGTCAATCGATTCGAACAGGGCTCGAGTTTCTGAGTGCCACGACCACCGAAGGTTGGTGGCGAGCTCTTCAAGGGGCGCGAGCGCCTCGGGCAGAACAGTGCGGACGGTGAACCGTCGAATGGCCTTCACAGACATAGGACCGTACCCTGCCCGTGTTTCCGGAATGTAACCGCTTCCTGAGAGCGGACGTTTGGCCGATACGCTGGTACCGATGCCGACCACTCCTTCGGGCGCTAGCCCCATCCCCCGCAAACGGGCCACGACCCCTGCAGCGCCCCCTGCGCCGCGCAGTCGCGCCGCCAAGAAGCCCGCCACCGCCGAACTTCCTCTCACCGCGCCTGCCATCCCCGGCGCCGCCGTGAGCCGCTTTCCCGTGCTTGACGTCGAACCCCGCGTTGAAGGTGGCCAGCGTGCGGCCAAGGCCGCCGTGGGCGAATCCATACCCGTACGTGCCATCGTCGTGCGCGACGGCCACGATGCACTCGGGGTCACCGCAGTGCTCACCGCACCCGATGGTCGCACCGTTACCTGCCGCATGCGACCGCTCAACGACGGCCGCGACGGCTGGTCGGGGTGGGTGCGACCCGATACCGAAGGCGAGTGGGTTCTCACGATCGAAGGCTGGAGCGATCCTTACGCCACCTGGCGTCACCGCGCCGACATCAAGGTGCCCGCCGGCCACGACGTCGAACTCGAACTCGCCGAGGGACTCGCGGTGCTTCACCGCAGCCTCAGCGGGCTCCCGCGAGGAAGCGCACGTACTCCGGTGAAGGCCGCGATCGATGCACTAGGCGATCACACGCGCCCCGCCGAAGCTCGGCTCGCCGTTGCCACCAGCCCCGAGGTCGCAGCCCTGATGTGGAAGTACCCACTGCGCGAACTCGTGTCGCCGTCGCCCGCGTACCCCGTGCGCGTTGAACGCCGTCGTGCCCTTGTCGGATCGTGGTACGAGTTCTTCCCTCGCTCTGAAGGCGCCACTCTCGAACCGCCGGTTTCAGGAACCCTGCGCACCGCCGAGAAGCGACTTCCTGCAATCGCGGCGATGGGCTTCGACGTCGTCTACCTACCACCGGTGCACCCCATCGGCACCGCGCATCGCAAGGGACCGAACAACACTCTCGAACCGCAACCAGGCGACCCAGGTTCGCCCTGGGCCATTGGTTCGGCTGATGGTGGTCACGACGCTGTTCATCCCGACCTCGGAACCATCACAGACTTCGACCACTTCGTGGCAGCAGCGGCAAAACTCAACCTCGAAGTGGCCCTTGATCTCGCACTGCAAGCCTCCCCCGATCATCCGTGGGTCACCGAGCATCCGATGTGGTTCCGGCACCGCGCCGACGGCAGCATTGCGTACGCCGAAAACCCCCCGAAGAAGTACCAAGACATCTACCCGATCAACTTCGATCACGACCCCGAAGGCATCTACGCCGAGGTCGAGCGCATCGTGCGGTTCTGGATGGCACACGGCGTACGCATTTTCCGCGTCGACAACCCGCACACCAAACCGGTGTGGTTGTGGGAGCGACTCATCGCTGCAATCAACACCACCGACCCCGATGTGCTGTTCCTCGCCGAAGCGTTCACACGTCCGCCCATGATGCGTGCGTTGGGCGAGGTCGGCTTCCAACAGTCATATACCTACTTCACGTGGCGCAATTCGAAGTGGGAGATTGAGGAATACCTGCGCGAACTCAGCGGTCCGGCGTCGGCGTACATGCGACCGAACTTCTTCGTGAACACGCCCGACATCCTCAGCGAGTACTTGCAGTACAGCGGTCCAGCCGGGTTCGCGATTCGCGCCACTCTGGCCGCGACCTTGGCACCCACGTGGGGTGTCTACAGCGGGTTCGAACTGTATGAGCATGAAGCCGTGCGACCCGGAAGCGAGGAGTATCTCGACTCCGAGAAGTACCAGTACCGCCCACGCGATTGGGCGGCTGCCGCGAAGTCGGGAACGTCCCTCGTTCCGTACCTCACGCAACTCAATGCCATGCGCCGAGCTCACCCGGCTCTGCAAACCCTGAGCGGGCTCACCTTCCACGCCACCGATGATGAATCGGTGATCGCGTACTCACGGCGCGACGGCGACGACCCTCATGCCGACACGGTGATTGTGGTTGCTCTTCTCGACCCGCATCGGCCACGCGAAACCATGGTTCACTTCGACATGGGGGCACTCGGGCTCACTGATGACGCGGTGTTTGCGGCGCATGATCTGGTCACCGACAGCACGTGGCGTTGGTCGGCTCACCAATACGTTCGGCTGGCACCCGCCGAGCACGTTGCCCACATCATTTCCGTGCGGCACGTACCGTAGCGATCGGGAGGATAGCCATGGCTAAGAAGAAGGACGACGCGAAAGACTCCAAGCCTGCCAAGGGCTCGAAGAGTCGCACGGCACCGTCCATAGCGCCTGTGCGCACGGCTGACCTCGACCGACTCGTCGACGGCACGCACCACGACCCGCATTCCATCCTCGGGCCTCACGAGCACGAAGGCGCTGTCACGGTGCGTGTGCTTCGCCCCAACGCGACCGCTGTTGTCGTCATTGACCAAGACGGTCAACGCACTGAGCTGGCTCACGAACACCGCGGAGTGTGGGCCGGAATGCTCGCCCGCACCGACGTTCCCGACTACCGCATCGACGTCACCTACGAGGGCGGCGATCCGATTCCGGCCGACGACCCCTACCGCTTTCTTCCCTCACTCGGCGAGGTTGACCTGCACCTCATCGGCGAAGGTCGCCACGAGCAGCTGTGGCACGTGCTCGGCGCGCACGTGCGACATTTCCCATCGGTGATGGGCGATGTGACGGGCACGTCATTCGCTGTCTGGGCACCCAGTGCACTCGGTGTTCAGGTAGTCGGCGACTTCAACGGCTGGGATGGCCACGCAAGTCCCATGCGATCGCTCGGATCAAGTGGCGTCTGGGAACTCTTCCTTCCCAATGTTGTCGACGGCAATCGCTACAAATTCAAGGTGCTCGGCGCTGATGGTGTGTGGCGTGACAAGGCCGATCCGATGGCGTTCGCAACGGAGGTACCGCCGCTGACCGGTTCGGTGGTGTTCACTCCAAGCTACGCGTGGGGCGATGACGAGTGGCTTGGGCGTCGGGCGTCGACCAATGTGCTCACCTCGCCCATGAGCATCTATGAAGTGCACCTCGGTTCATGGCGGCAAGGCTTGTCGTACCTGCAGTTGGCCGACGAACTCACCGTCTACATCCTTGAGCAGGGCTTCACGCACGTTGAGTTCCTTCCCGTTGCCGAGCATCCCTACGGGCCGTCGTGGGGTTACCAGGTCACGTCGTACTTCGCCCCGACGTCGCGCTTCGGCACCCCCGATGAACTGCGTCACCTCATCGACACGCTGCACCGTGCCGGTATCGGCGTCATCATCGACTGGGTTCCCGCGCACTTCCCCAAGGACGAGTGGGCGTTGGCGCGCTTCGACGGAACTCCTCTCTACGAACACTCCGACCCCACGCGCGGCGAGCACCCCGATTGGGGCACGTACGTTTTCAACTTCGGTCGTCGCGAGGTACGTAACTTCCTCGTCTCGAACGCGGTGTTCTGGTGCGAGGAATTTCACGTCGACGGACTACGTGTCGACGCTGTCGCGTCAATGTTGTACCTCGACTACTCGCGCAAAGAAGGCGAATGGTCGCCCAATGAGTTCGGCGGACGCGAGAATCTCGACGCCGTTGCCTTCCTTCAAGAAGCCAATGCGACTGTCTACCGCCGGGTGCCCGGCGTTGTCACCATTGCTGAGGAATCCACATCGTGGCCCGGAGTTACTCGACCCACTCACCTCGGTGGCTTGGGCTTTGGTCTGAAGTGGAACATGGGCTGGATGCACGACTCGCTCGACTACTTGTCGCGTGAACCCGTGCACCGCCAGTGGCATCACAACGAGATGACCTTCGCGATGATGTATGCGTGGAGTGAGCACTTCGTGCTTCCCGTTTCACATGACGAGGTCGTGCACGGCAAGGGCTCGTTGGTCGGTCGCGCGTCAGGCGATCGTTGGCAGGAAATGGCCACACTGCGCACCTACTTGGCGTACATGTGGGCGCATCCCGGCAAGCAGTTGCTGTTCATGGGTTCTGAGTTCGGCCAGGGCGCCGAGTGGAACGACAACGACAGCTTGCAGTGGTGGTTACTGGAGTACAGCGAGCACCAGGGCGTCCTCAAGAGCGTGGCGCACATGAACCACGTGTACCGCAATTCACCCGCCCTCTACACCCAAGACACCTCCCCCATGGGCTTCGAGTGGATCGACGCCAACGACGCTGCCGGCAACGTGTTCACGTGGCTGCGTTGGGGAAGCGACGGGTCGGTGATGGCGTGCGTGTTCAACTTCTCGGCGATCGTTCTTCAGGGCTACCGACTCGGGTTACCAAAGCCGGGGTGGTGGGCCGAGGTACTCAACACCGACGCTGCCGAATACGGCGGTACGGGTGCCGGAAACCTCGGCGGAGTTCACACCGACGGGGTGCCGTGGCATAACCGGCCGGTGTCGGCGAGCATCACCATTCCGCCGCTCGCCGCCGTCTGGTTCCAACTCACCCCCTAACTCGCATCGGGGGCACCCAAGCGCACACCTAGCGCGTTTCGCCGCCCCAACCGACGGTCAGAAGAGCGCGTTAGCCAGTGCCACTCGCGCGGGAGCCAACGCGGGGTGCTCGGGACCGACCACGTCGAACAGCGCCACCAAGTGCTCGCGCGCCGCATTGCGCTCAGCGCCCGAGGTTTCGCGCACGCAGTTGACGAGCAGCGCAAACGCGCCTTCAACGTCACCAGCGACCACGAGCGCGTCGGCTGCTGTAGCCGCCGCTTCGACATCGGCGGGGTTGGCCTCAGCGCGGGCGATAGCGTCTGCACCGTCAATGCCGTCGGTGCGCTTCATCAGTTGCACCTGCACCAGTGCGGCCTTGGCCCATTCATCGCCGGGTGACTGCGACAAAATCGACTCGTAGATGCCAATCGCCACATCCCACTCACCACTATCGATCGCATCGGCGGCGTCATCGAACCGGGTATCGACGACTTCCTCAACCTCGGCGGCAACGTCCTCGGCCGCGACGGGAGCACCGACTCGACCCGTAACTCCGGACTCCTCGGCCGCCTTCATCAACTCGGCGAAGAAGGCCTTGACCTGCGCTTCAGGCAACGCGCCTTGGAAGAGAGGCAGCGGCTGACCACCGATGACAGCGAACACGGACGGAATCGACTGCACCTTGAACGCGGCGGCCAATCGCTGCTGCGAATCGGCGTCAATCGTGGCGAGGACCAACCGCCCGCCGGCCTCATTGATCAACTTCTCCATCACTGGCGACAACTGCTTGCACGGCTCACACCACTCGGCCCAGAAGTCGATTACCACCGGCACAGTCATCGAGCGATCGATGACTTCGGCTTGGAAGTTCTCCTCGGTGACCTCAACGATCACGCCGGCCGGCGCCGACTCGCGGCTGGCTGCGGCGCGTTCGGCTGCTTCGCGCTGAGCGGCAAGAGCGGATAGATCGATACCGCCACCGGGCAAGAAAGGCTGATTACTCACGCGCTCATCCTCCCCCGACGCTCGCGTCGCTCATCCCCCGGGTCCGCTGAGTCCAGCCGATGACGCCCAAGATTCCAGAAGCGACCGCAAGCCCGACGTACACCCATGGGTTCCCGGTGTACTGCGCAATGAGCGGTCCTACCACGGCGCCGAGCGCTACACCCAACGCCCACAACATGTTCCACAGTGAAAAGGAAATCGCCGGGGCCAGCTTCAACAGGTGGCCCTGGTGATC
>CAIYMF010000197.1 GCA_903927265.1 uncultured bacterium
CGGGCGGGACCCGCCAATATCGGCACCCGGCCATGAAACTGAATCTGCCATCCGCAAACGATTCAAATAGACCACGATTCCAGGTGCGGATGCATCCCCGGGCGACAAGAACACACAAACGTGGCGTGTCCTGCGAACGTGCCTTCCTTTCGAGCGCCGCCAGCGTCTATTCTCTGATTGGCGATCGTGCAACTCTCGCGATGCAATTTGGGATCAAGGCTGCGGCCGATTATGCCGGTGGCTACCTGGTGCATGAAACCGCCTGGACGATGCCTGCGGAGGATGCCGTCGCGCCCGTCTATGTCTGCGCCCCGAGTTTCAATACCACGGCGTTGAACACGGCCCTTGGCGTCGGCGGCTCGACCGAGCTTGCCACCCTCACCGCCATGGCGGAAATCACTTGGGTTGATAGCTCTGGCGAACCGGCCAGCACGCGCACCTTCGAGATCGCTATTGAGAATGACGTGAACCGTGGAACCGAAGGCACGCCGCTGTCGAACCCAACCCCCGAGGCATGGCTTTCCGCCCGCGCCCCGCGCATCGACACGAGCCGCCCGCTCACCCCCGCCGAGTTGCTTATGGCCAACGCCAACTTTGGCGACGAGCCGACACTTGACCCGGTCGTTCTCGATCCAACCCCGTTCACCTACTCGACCGCCGTGTGGGAAAAGGCGTTCCACGGTCTATTCTGTGGCGCGGCCTCCCCAACCCTGACTGTCAGAACCTCGACCGGCTACGCCAAGGCGATGCGCTGGGACGGCACGATGGGGGCGAAGGCACCGACATCCGGCGGCAGTCCGACCACGAACATTGCGCCGAGTTTCGGCACTGCCATTGCCTCGCCCTACAACGGGCGTCTGACGAAGGGCTTTGGCATCTATCCGTGCGATTCGAGTGGCAACAGTTGCGACGGCATCACTTACAACGGCGACATCACGCTGATCAGCATTTCCGGCCTGTGCGGTGCTGACGTGTCAAACCTGACCGAACTCACCAGCCTGTCGCTGCCCAGCGGGACGTATCAAACACTCGACCTGAGAAAATTCACCAAGCTCGTGACGCTCAACATTGAGTCGCCCGCCCTCGCGGATCTGCGGCTGCCGGCCACGCTGCCATTGCTGACGACACTAACGATCAAGCGGTTCCGCGGCAAGCGGCTCGACCTGCGGGCGTTCACGGCAGTCAGCACCCTGACCGTCGAGGAGTGCCCCAACCTGACCGAGATTGACCTGTCGGCCTGCACCGCGCTGGCAAACATCTATGTTACGAACTGCCCGAAGTATGTCTTTACTCCACCTGCCAGAACGTCCCTGACGTATCTGACGCTGAACAACACCGGGGCAACCGGCACGCTGACATTCCCCGGCTTGTCCGGCATCGGCACGCTGAGCATCCAAAACCAAAAACTCATGACCGGCGTGGATCTGACCGGCCTGACCAGCGCCACCGTCGTCGAGTGCATCGGCAACACGGCGCAGACGAACCTGCATACAGGGACGCTCACGACCCTGCAAAACCTCAACCTGCAAACGCTGAACGCCCTGACCACTCTGGACATTGCGTCGATCACCTCGATCACCGGGACGTTCACCATGCAGACGCTCAATGGTTTGGCAGCCATGCCAAGTCTCTCTGGCAAGTCGATCTGTTGGATGTCCTTTGGCTACATGATGATGTCGTCTATCAGTTTCTCTGGGGTAACCGGCGTGAACAACATCGGGATCAACAACATGACGCTCGGTGGCACTCTTGTCATGCCGTCGTCCGGCACCTACTCCGTGAATCTTCAAACCGTCGGCGGGTTCAGTTCCATCAACTTTGGCAGCGCCAACGTGACGAATCTCACCCTCAACAGTTGCACGAACCTGTCGTCCCTCACCGTTCCTCCGGGAAACAACAGTTGCGTCATCAGCTATTGCAGTGCTCTCATCACCCTGACTGTGGGCTCCCAACCCGCTTGCACGTACTTCTCGCTTTACCAGTGCGGCTCTGTTTCGACCCTCAATCTGACCGGACTCGCGACTGGAATGTATTCGATGAACGTGAGCTACAACGCGATGCTCACGACCGGGTTGACGCTCAAGACCGGGTTGGTGCCTCTCAACTCGTATCAATACTTCGACCTGCGCTATAACAGCCTGACCACGGCCTGCATCAACAACATCTTCACCGCCCTCGGCTCCACCGCGCTAACCCCCACGATCCAGATGGACGGCAACCCAGGCGAAGCGTCCAGCAACATCAGCGTGGCAACTGGCAAGGGCTGGAGCGAAACCCCTGGAGGAAGCGTCTAACTTATGATTGTCAAACTGCCCAACAAAAAAGCGTTAGCCTTTGCCCCGAGTCCGATCACTCTGGCGATCTGCCGTGGCATTATCGAAACCCACTACCCCGACGCACCGCAGGCCGCCCTGCCGGAA
>CAIYMF010000198.1 GCA_903927265.1 uncultured bacterium
CGGTCACCGAGATTGCTCCCTACCGCGAAAATAGCGGCGCCGGCGCACTCGCACCGGTCGTGGCCCTGGAAATCATTGCCCTCGTTGCGGTTCCCCCAGCGGTGTACTACTTCTGGGTTCGCCGGAAGAGTGTCTGATGTATCTGGGCACTCGAGGTCGTTCCGTAGCGAGTCTGCTCGTCGTTGCTGGACTCGCGCTGGCTGTGTCAACGATGGGGTTGGACGTGCCCACCGCAGCTGCCGCAACGCTGCCGTCGGGGTGCACCGCGGAAGGCGTCGGCGTGACGTGCGTGCGCGACGGACTGAACCGCGTGCATCTCATCGCGGGCAATGATGTACGTGTTGAAGCGCAGGATCGAAGTGTTTCAGTAGCGGTTGATCAGACTCAGTCGTTGCGTGATCGTCAAGAAGTGCGCGTGAACTGGTCGGGTGCTCACCCCACTGGCGGCACCGTCAGTGACGCTACGTCGATTGCTGCGTCTGAGCAGGAATACCCGATGGTGTTGATGCAGTGTCGCGGCGTTGACTCGGCAGATGCGCCCGATGACAAGCGGATGAGCCCGGCGACCTGCTGGACCCAGAGTCCGGCCGAGCGCGCGGTCTCGTCGTCAACGTTCCTGTTCCCACCCTCACGAAACGATCGGTACGCGACCGCAGCCGATCGCCAACGGCTGGTCGGCCTGCCAGATGCGTCAGGGGCCGTCACTACCGATCAGAATGCGATCGTTCTACCGCCGGCCTGCGCCGGCGCCGATGCGGGTGCCCAGCGCTGGGTTCCGTTCAACGCAGCGAATGGAGTGACGTACCTCGGTGGTCCCAGTGGCTGCGCGGGTATGGCGCCTGAAGCCGCAAACCTCAGTTCCTCGTTGCAGCCGAGTAACACCACGTATGGCGTGACGCGCACCGACGGGACAGGTGAGGCGAAGTTCGTCATCAATACCGCTGAAAGTAATGCGTCACTTGGCTGTAGTGACACCGTGCCATGTTCGTTGGTCGCGATACCCATTCTCGGAATCGGTTGCGATATTGCGGGATTGGCGTTGCCTCGCGCTGACCGGGTTCCGCGAATCGCACAAGAACAGGCATCAGCAGAGTGCCTCGCCACGGGGCACTTTCAGCCGGGTCAGGATTCCGGTGGCGCAGTCGGCATTGAAAACGTCAGCGTGAGCGGCCTTCTGTGGTGGAGTGAATCGAACTGGCAACACCGCATCACCGTCCCACTGCAGTTCGCACCTCCATCGAACGTGTGCGACCTTGTCAGCAAGGCCAAGCCGAGTTTTATCTATGGCGCTCAGGCGCTGACTCAGGCAACCTTGCAGTGGGGTCCGAGGTTCTGTACCGATCCCTCATTGTTCAAGTTTCAGCACGTGCAGTTCAGTGAGCCCGGTGCTCGAAACCTGTTGAACGCCAGTGGTGTTGAGGCCGCAGTCGTCGGCGCGCCTCCGCAGGTGCCGTGGTCTCGACCTACCGTGCAAGCCCCCATCGCTATTAGCGGCTTTGCGATTGCGTTTGCGATAGATGACGCCAAGGGACGTGAGGTAGCGCAGGCCAAATTGACGCCGCGACTACTCGCGAAACTCATGACGATGTCGTACCCCGCTTTGGTCGGAATCAGAAATGAGTTCAAGGAGGCAGGTGACACGTCGACCGCGTACTACGACAAGAAGTCGTTGTACTACGACCCGGGCCACAGCGACTATCTCGCACTCGCCAACAACCCTCTCGACATCATCGCCGATCCCGAATTCCGGGCCTTGAACCCCGACATGATGACGTACACCGATGGCTACGATTCATTAGCGGCGTCCACGTTGTACTCACTGTCGAGTGATTCGGATGTGATGTTCGCGCTGACGTCGTACATCAATGCCGATCCCGATGCGCGTGCGTGGCTTGATGGACACCCCGATCCGTGGGGCATGCGAGTGAATCCCCGCTACGAGAAGATCGCGTTGCCGACAGTGTCGTGGCCTGTGAACGACACGCACAAATCGCAAGCGGCGGCGAACAATGATCCGTGCTTGGACGGTGAGAAGAATGTGCCGTTCCTACCGTTGGTAGCTGCGCCGGTTTCGAACCCGGCGGTCGTCACGTTGAATATGCAGTTCGGTATCGCCAACTCTCAGGTCAACTGCAAGGACGCCGGCCAGCCGAACCAGAAGTTGGTCTCCCTCGGCCGTCAGTATCCAGGTAAGCGCGCCATCTTCGGTCTCGTGCCACTTGCTGATGCTGATCGTTACCTACTGTCGACCGCGAGCCTGCAGTCGACTGCGGCGGCTGATGCACCGCGTTTGTTCACCGATGCCACGGGTCGTACCTTCGTGCCGCCAACCGACGCGGGGTTGAAGGCAGCGGTGAAATTGCTGAAGCCGGTGAAGGATTCTGGGACCTGGCCGATTCCCTATTCCACACTGCGCACCGCCTCTGGTGCGAAGGCCTACCCGGGCACGATGTTGCTCTCGCTTGCCGTACCAACCCAGGGCTTGCCGAAAGCAGACGCCGCCCGTTACGCACAGTTCCTGCGGTTCGTCACGACCAAGGGCCAAGCGCCTGGTGTCTCGAATGGCCAGTTGCCGCCCGGTTACCTGCCGATGACCGCGGCCAATGGGGCTGCGGCACTGGTGCACTACACCGGAGACGCGGCTCTCGCGATCTCGAAGCAGCAGGGTTACGTGCCCGCTGTTGACGGTTCAAGTTCGCCGCCAACACCGACACCGACCCCAACACCAACACCAAGCTACTCATCGGATTCGGGCGGTGGAACGGATTACGGATCAGGGGACTCCGGCGGTGGGTCAACCGAGCCCCCCCCGACCACGGAACCCACCAGCGCGCCCACGAAGGCACCGCCCACTCCTAAGCCGACACCGACTCCCTCACCCACCGCGACGCTGGAGGCTTCGGCCGGCATTACGGCTCCTTTGCCAGGCGGCGGAGGGTTGCGCTTCCTTCCGATGGCACTCGGAGTCGCTGCCGCTGCTGGAATTGGCGCCGCCGCATTGGCCTTCTGGGGTCGATGGTGAGCGCCCCCGCGACAGATGCGTGGTTGCAACCCACGCGCACAAAGCGGCCACCGCTGAGCCCCGGTCGCGGTGCGGCGGTCTGGGCGCTTGCGACCCTGAGCTTGCTAGCGGTATGGCTGATTGTGTACGCCTTTGTGCTGACCCCCTTTGAAGCAGCGCGATCGCAGACGGTGCTGTACTCCAAGGCGCGCGAAACACTGGCACTGCAGACGGCCCCGCTGGGTGGTCTCATTGAGCCCCGTACGCCCGTGGCTGTCATTACGGCTCCCGAACTCGGAATCAACGACCTCGTGATTGTTGAAGGCACGGCCGCAGGTGACCTGATGTCAGGTCCGGGGCACCGCCGCGACACGGTATTGCCGGGACAAGCGGGTGTGTCTGTGGTGTATGGCCGGTCGACGCTCTTCGGCGGCGCATTCGGCCAGCTCAGTGCCGCGCGCAAAGGCGACTCGATCATGGTGACGACGGGCCAGGGAGTGTTTGAGTTCAAGGTGGTCAACGTGAGGCGCGCTGGCGGCGCGTTGCCTCCTTTGCTCGGGGTGGGCAAGGGTCGTCTCACCCTCGTCAGTGGTAATGGCTCAGGTTTTGGCGCGTTGATGTCGCCCAACGGGGCTGTGTACGTCGATGCGGCTCTCGTCGGAGATGCGCAGCCTTCGCCGGGGCACCCTTCGGCAGTTCCGTTCACTGAAACCGCGATGCAGGGCGATGCAGGTTCGATGCTCTCGCTGGTGCTCGCGCTGCCGTTGCTGATGGGCGCGTTCGTCTTTGTGGTGTGGGCACGATCGAGGTGGGGCGGCTGGCAGGCGTGGCTAGTGGGCGCGCCGC
>CAIYMF010000199.1 GCA_903927265.1 uncultured bacterium
GAATACCACGGCGCGGGCGGGCCGCTCAGAGTTGAGAACTTGCGCTACGTGCATGACCTGAGTGAACGATTCCTCGACGCGGCCGTCGCTGCTGGACATTCGCTCAACCCCGACTTCAATGGCGCGGTGCAAGAAGGCTTCGGTCAGTACCAGGTGACGCAGAAGCGAGGCAAGCGCTGGTCGGCGGCTGACGCGTACTTGCATCCGGCGTCGAAGCGGCCCAACGTGGAAGTGCGCACCGACGTGTTGGTCTCGCGTCTCGTCGCGCGCGAGGGTCGCATCACAGGAGTCGAGGTGCTGGTGGGGGGAGTTCCGACAACGCTGCGCGTCGAGTCCGAAGTGATCGTCGCAGCGGGCGCAGTCGGAACGCCGCATCTGTTGATGCGCAGTGGAATTGGGCCGGCGCATCATTTGCGCGAAGTGGGCGTGAGGGTCGTGCTCGACTCTCCGGGAGTCGGTCAGAACCTCAGCGACCACCCGGTGGTTCCGGTGATTTGGCGCACCAAGGACGCGCGCGTGTTGCACGACAGCGAGAACGCGCTGCGGTTGGTGCAATGGCAGGTGACGGGTGGCGGTCCGACGTCGAGCAACGTCGCCGAGACCGGTGGCTTCCTGCGTACGCGCTCTGACTTGCCGGCGCCCGACATTCAGTGGCACGCAGCCTCTGCGGAGTTCGATAACGAAGGACTCAGCGATCCGTCGGGCCGCGGTTTCACGATGGCGCCCACATTGGTGGCCGTGAACTCGCGCGGGCAGATTCGCTTGCGCAATGGCGATCCGAGCAGTGCGCCTCTGATTGACCCCGACTACTTCAGTGCTCCCGAGGATCTCGACGCGATGGTCGAGGGACTTCGCATCACACTCGATATCGCCTCGCAGTCGCCATTGGCGAAGCACTTCGACTATCCGGTGCAGCCACGTGGTGCGCTGCGTTCCGAGGACGACTTGCGCGAGCATGCACGTCGTCGAGTGCAGACGCTGTACCACCCGGTGGGTACCGCTGCGATGGGCGTCGACGAGATGGCCGTATGCGATCTAGACCTGCGCGTGCGCGGCATCGACGGGTTGCGCGTTGTCGACGCATCCGTGATGCCGGTGGTTCCGCGTGGCAACACCAACGCGCCGACGATCGCCATTGCTGAGCGTGCCGCCGACCTCATCCGCGGGATTTCCCCGCTCTAACCCCACTCGCGGAGTTCGACCGCTCTCACCCCATCACTGCCCCTCACCTCCCACCATCGGGGGCACTCACCCCTCACTATCGGGGGCACTCACCCCTCACTATCGGGGGCACTCACCCCTCGCCATCGGGGGCACCCAAGCTCCTACCTAGCGCGCTTACCGCACCCGGTGGGTGGGAACTGGGTGCAACTATGAGAGCCCCCTGGGGCGCCGAGACGCGCTAGGAGCGCGCTTGGGTGCCCCCGATGCGGGAAGGGGGGAGGGAGGGAAGGTGCAGCCCCGATGCGGGAAGGGGGGAGGGGAGTGACCTACGAAGTCCACTTGCGGCGGCCGTGTAGCGCCACCAGAGCCTTGGAAATGATCGCCGAGGTGTCTGGACGCCGACTGAAACTCGTGAGCACCAGAGGCGACGGGAAGCGCTCGCTGACCACACCCTTCGACCGAGCGAACTCACGCAGACCGTCGGGTCCGTGAATGCGACCAAAGCCGCTCACGCCCACGCCACCCCACGGAAGCGCCGGAACGCCCGCGTACATCACCCATGAGTTGATGCTGACCATGCCCGTGCGCAGTCGGCGTGCCGCTTCCATGAGCGCCTTGCGGTCCTTACCGAAGAGTGAAGCGCCCAGGCCATAGTGGTTGGCGTTGGCCTTGTCGATTCCGTCGCTGAGATCGCGAATGCGGTTGACCACAACAGTCGGTCCGAAGGTTTCGTCGGTGACGGCCGGGCACGATTCTGGAACATCGGCCAGCACGATCGGGCCTACAACAGACTCACCGATCGACTCAGGGCCGCCGACAATCGCGCGCCCGCCGCACGCAATCGCGTGGTCAACGTGCTCGCGAATCGTCGCGATCTGCGCTGGCATCGTCATGGGACCGTACGACGAGGTGGCCTCGTTGCCCGGGTGCAGTTCGCGCGCGCGCGACGCAAGCCGGTCAAGGAACTGGTCGTAGATGGCGTCGTGCACGTACACACGCTCGACGGCAACGCATGTTTGTCCGGCGTTACCCATCGCACCGAACAATGCGGCGTCGACCGCCTTCTCAATATTCGCGTCGGCGTCGACGATGAAGGCGTCCTTGCCGCCGAGTTCCAACACAACGGGTGTCAGATTCTGCGCGGCCGCGGCCATCACTTTGCGACCGGTCGCGGTCGATCCGGTGAATGAGATCTTGTCGACCCCGGAGGTGCAGAGTGCAGCACCCGTTGCACCTTGGCCGGTGATCAACTGCACCACGGGCTGCTCGGGAACAACCTGCGCGAATGAATCGACCATCCACTGGCCCACGGCGGTGGTGTATTCGCTGGGCTTGAACACCACGGCGTTACCTGCGGCAAGTGCGTAGCCGACCGAACCCACGGGTGTGAACACCGGGTAATTCCACGGACCGATCACGCCGACCACACCCATTGGCTCGTACCAGAGGCGTGCGCGCTGATTCATCGTGAGGAGCGAGGGACGTACTCCGCGCTCGCCGAGAATCTTCTCGGCGTTCTTTGCGGCCCAATCGAGGTGCTCGATCGACAGCGCGATCTCGAGCAGCGCATCTTCGACCGGCTTGCCACCTTCACGGTGCACCAGCCAGGCCAACTGCTCGGCCCGACGAGCCAGCAGTGACTTCCACGCCAGTAGTCGAGTCTTGCGGCCGTCGAAGCCCAGTTCGGCCCACCAGTGGGCAGCAATGCGGGCGCGATCGACCGCTGCCGACACCTCTTCGGGGGTCATGATCGGGAAGCTGGCGATGACCTCGCCATCAGAGGGCGCGGTTGTCTGGAACTGGGGTGCGTCGATGCTCATGATGCCTCCGGGAAGTTGGGCTACCCCTCACGGTAAGTCACGCCCATGGGAGACTGCTACTGGAAGCCAGAATCAGTTGTCGGAGGAGGACTCGTGGCACGCGAGATCGCGAAGGTCGGGGTTGTTGGACTGGGCACGATGGGCGCCGGAATCGTTGAGGTTTTCGCCCGCCACGGGTTTGACGTAGTGGCCGTTGAAGCCTCCGAAGAGGCGGTCGCCACCGGACGAGCCCACCTGGAAACTTCACTCGGTCGGGCCCTTAAAAGGGGCAAGTTGACCGAGGAAGAACGCGACTCACTGCTCGCCCGCGTGCGCCTGGTCACGTCCCTCGACGAAATGGCCGACCGCGATCTGGTCGTCGAGGCGGTTTCCGAAGACCTCGACCTCAAGCGCGGAATCTTCGAGCGGCTCGACAAGGTGTGCGGCCCGGAAGCGATCCTGGCGTCGAACACGTCCTCGCTGTCGGTCACTGACATCGCGGTTGCTACCGGACGCCCCGCGCAGGTTGTCGGAATGCACTTCTTCAACCCGGCTCCCGTGCAGAACTTCGTCGAGGTCGTGCGCACTGTGGTGAGTTCGCAGGAAGTTCTTGACGACGTCGTGGTCGTCGCCGAGCGACTCGAGAAGCTTCCCGTCGTGGTCAGCGACCGCGCCGGCTTCATTGCCAACGCGCTGCTGTTCGGATATCTCAACCACGCGGTGTCGATGTTCGAGTCGAAGTACGCGACGCGTGAAGACATCGACGCGTCCATGCGATTGGGTTGCGGCTACCCGATGGGACCGCTCGCACTGCTCGACCTCATCGGCCTCGACACCGCGTACGAGATTCTCGACACGATGTACAAGCAGGGTCGCGATCGTTTGCACGCGCCAAGCCCGATTCTCAAGCAGTTGGTTACCGCTGGCCTGCGCGGACGTAAGACTGGCCGCGGCTTCTACACCTACGAAGGACCGCACTCGCCCATCGTGGTCGCCGACGCACTCACGCCAAGCGATGGCGATGAACGCGGTGGCGCTGAGGCGCGTTCGGTGCGCACAGTCGGTGTGGTGGGTTCCGGAACGATGGCCACCGGAATCGTTGAAGTGTTCGCCAAGAGTGGCTTCGACGTCATCGCTATTGCGCGCAGCGTCGATCGCACCACCAAGGTGCGCAGCGCGCTTGAGCGTTCCATGGACAAGGCCGTCATTCGAGGCAAACTCACCGAAGAGGAACGCGACAGTGCGCTTGCTCGCGTGACGCTGTCGACCGACTACGACGATCTTGCACAGGTTGATCTGGTGGTCGAAGCGGTGGTTGAAGACCTCGACGTGAAGGCTGCACTGTTCGAGACGCTCGACGAAATCTGCAAGCCCGGCGCGGTGTTGGCGACCACGACGTCGTCGCTTCCAGTTGTTGAACTTGCGTCGGTCACCAAGCGCCCGGCCGATGTTGTGGGGCTGCATTTCTTCAATCCGGCGCCCGTGATGAAGCTCGTCGAAGTTGTCGCAACTGTGGCTACCGCTGACGATGTGGTGGCGACCGCCGTGAAGGTGTGTCGCGAACTCGGCAAGCACCCGGTGTCGTGTGGCGACCGCGCGGGTTTCATCGTCAACGCGCTGTTGTTCCCGTACCTCAACGACGGCATTCGCATGCTCGAGCAAAACTACGCAACGGCCGACGACATCGACACCGCCATGAAGGTGGGCTGCGGTCTTCCGATGGGTCCGTTTGAGCTGCTCGATGTGGTGGGCCTCGATGTGAGTTTGGCGATTCAGCAGACGCTGTACCGCGAATTCCGTGAGCCCGGCTTCGCACCCGCACCGCGACTTGAGCACCTTGTCACCGCTGGCTACCTCGGACGCAAGACCGGCCGCGGTTTCCGTACGTACGCGTAGGCGCCGAATAATGGGCCGACGACACAAGCGCCGACCGGAAGACACTCAGGAGTTACGTGCTCCGGGTGCCTACGGATTGCGCACGTACGAAACCCATTCCGACGGTGAGTGGATCGTGCAGAAGATCACGGGTTCGGGTGCGACTAAGACATATCGGTGTCCGGGGTGCGATCACGAGATTCGTCCGGCCACTCCGCATGTGGTTGCGTGGCCTTCCGGGCTTTCTTCCGAAGATGCCGTTGATGACCGTCGTCACTGGCACACGCCCTGCTGGAATGCGCGCGCTCGACGCAGGCCGAAGAGGTAGAGCGATGCCACCGATCGTTGCCAATTCCGTGTTGCCTGCGCGCCGCGACGATATTGAGTTACGCACGTCTGATGGTCTGCTGCTCGTCGGTGAGTTGGCGCTGCCCGAAGATCGCGAGCCGGTGGGCACGTTGGTGTGTGTGCACCCGCTTCCCACTCACGGCGGCATGATGGACAGTCACGTACTGCGCAAGGTCGCCTGGCGCCTTCCGGCGCTGGCCGGACTCGCGGTGTTGCGATTCAACACCCGTGGAACATCCAGTGCGCGCGGCACGAGCGAGGGCGTATTCGATGAGGGCAACGCCGAGGGACTCGACCTTGCGGCGGCACTGGAGTTTGTTGCCGGTCGTGGGCTTCCCGATCCGTGGCTGCTGGGCTGGTCGTTCGGAACTGATGTGATCCTGCGGCACGGCAATGTCGATCCGGTGCAGGGCGCTGTGCTGCTGTCACCGCCGCTGAGGTTCAGTACTGATGCCGACCTCGATAGCTGGGCGCAGAGCGGGCGCCCGCTGGTGGCGGTCGTTCCGGCACTCGACGACTATCTGCAGCCCACCGAGGCCGCTGAGCGGTTCGCGCGGGTGCCCCAGGCGCAAGTGATCGGTGTTCCCGAGGCCCGGCACCTGTGGGTGGGGGAGAAGTACGTCAGAATCGCACTCGACGAGATGGTTCGGGCTGTTGCCCCTTCCGAGTCACCCCTGCCGGATGATTACGACGGCCCGATGGAGAGATGGAGCGACCTATGAGCTTCGACCTGACCGGACGCAAGGCACTTGTCACTGGAGCGTCGCGAGGAATTGGGCGCGGAATTGCCGAGGCCTACGCGGCGGCCGGTGCCGATGTGGCACTGCTGGCGCGCGATGAGGCGACGTTGCGCGAAGTGGCGGAAATCGTCGAGTCGTATGGGCGCAAGGCGTTCGTGCTTCCGTGTGATGTTCTCGATCCCGACTCGGTGCACACGCAGGTTGCGGCCGCGGTCGAGGGCCTCGGTGGACTCGACGTGCTGGTGAACAACGCGGGTGGAAACTCGTTCAGCACCGCGTTCTCGACCATGCGCTTCAGCGGGTGGGAGAAGACGCTGAGGTTGAACCTCGATTCCGTGGTGCACGCCACGCAGGCGGCCAGTGAAGCCCTGCAGGCTTCGGGCAGTGCGTCAGTGATCAACATGGCGTCGGTGGCAGGTGTCACCGCGGTTCCGTTCATGTCGCACTATGGCGCGGCGAAGGCGGCGCTCATTTCGCTGACGAAGACGTTGGCCGTTGAGTGGGCATGGACCGGTGCGCGAGTGAACGCGATCGTTCCGGGTTGGATCGAGACCGACCTCACGGAGTTCCTGCGCGACGACAATGGGGCTGCTGCCGGGGTCGAGTTGATCAAGCGGGTGCCGATGCAGCGTTGGGGAACGGTCGCCGAGATCGCCGAGCCCGCCGTGTTCCTTGCGTCGAGCGCGTCGTCGTTCATGACCGGCCAGGTGCTGGTTGTCGACGGCGGCCTCACCGTGATGCCGTAGGCCCTTCACCCTTTTCCGCATCCACCCTTTTCCGCATCCACCCTTTTCCGCATCCACTCTTTTCCGCATCCACCCTTTTCGCATCCACCCTTTTCCGCATCGGGGGCACCCAAGCGCCTACCTAGCGCGCTCAGGCGCCCCACTACTTCAGGAGTTCCCATGACGAACCTGCCGGTGATCTTGCTGCACGCATTCCCGTTGAATTGCGCGCTGTGGGCGGACCAGGCCGCTGCCCTGCGCGCGGCCGGTTACGACGTGCGCACCCCCGACCTTCCCGGCTTCGGGGCATCGCCGGTAGCTGAGACGAAACCAGACCTCGACGTGTTCGCCGGTGCTGTGCTCGGCGCGGCCGACGCCGCGGGGTTCGAGCGGTTCGCTCTGGCCGGGCTGTCGATGGGCGGCTACACCGCGATGGCCGTGCTTCGCCGTGCTCCCGAGCGAGTGGCCGCGCTGATCCTGGCAGATACGCGCGCCACCGCCGATTCCGAGGAAGCAGCGGCCAATCGCCGCCGGATCGCCGATGAACTCGAAGCCGGGCTCGACCTTGCGACGTTCGCCCGCGCCATGATTCCGACGCTAGTGGGCCAGACGACTCTCGCCGAGGGTGTCGATGTAGTCGAAACGGTGCGGGGGTGGATCGAGTCCAACGACCCGCGTGGAATCGCCTGGGCACAGCGTGCGATGGCGGCACGACCGGACTCAGTAGCGACTCTTCGCGCGTACGACGGACCGGCACTGATCGTGTGGGGCGAGGAAGACACCCTCACCGGGCGCGCCGACCAAGACCTGATGCTCGACGCGCTCGACGATGTCGAACTCGCGATGATTCCGAACGCAGGGCACCTGACCGCGGTTGAGGCCCCCGATGCCGTCACGGGAGTGCTGTTGGAGTTCCTCGCGTCGGTGTAAATCCAGTCACTGAGAGCATGCTGTGGTAAGAAAACTGCGCCTATGCGTGCCTAATGTCCCCCCATGCGGAATCGGGGGGTCGGGGGGGGGGATTAGATGCCGCGGAAGCGGTTGATCTCTGGAAGTAGTCGCTCGCGCATGGCCTCATCGTGCACGCCCAGACCCTCCGACGGCGCCAAGCACAGCACGCCGACCTTGCCCTGGTGCTGGTTGCTGTGCACTTCGTACGCTGCCTGCCCGACTTCGTCCATCGAGAAGGTTTGCGACAGGGTCGGATGAATGACTCCGCGTCGAATCAGTCGGTTGGCCTCGTACGCCTCGCGGTAATTGGCGAAGTGTGATCCGATGATGCGTTTGAGGTTCATCCACAGGTAACGGTTGTCGTACTCGTGCATGTAACCCGACGTCGACGCGCAGGTGACGATCGTTCCGCCACGACGAGCAACGTAGACCGAGGCGCCGAACGTCTCGCGCCCTGGGTGTTCGAACACGATATCGACATCTTCGCCGCCGGTGAGTTCGCGAATGCGCTTGCCGAGTCGCTGCCACTCGCGCGGATCCTGCGTGTGCTCGTCCTTCCAGAACTTGTAGTCCTCAGCACGCCGATCGATGATGAACTCAGCGCCCATCGATCGCACGATGTCGGCCTTCTCATCGCTTGACACCACGCACACCGGAGTCGCGCCACCGTTGATGGCCAACTGCGTCGCGTAGGAACCGAGTCCGCCGCTGGCGCCCCAAATCAGCACGATGTCGCCCTGCTTCATGCCCGCACCGTTGCGTGACACGAGCTGCCGGTAAGCCGTGGAGTTCACCAAGCCCGGTGACGCCGCTTCCTCCCACGTGAGGTGCGCTGCCTTGGGCAGTAACTGGTTGCTTTTGACCAAAGCCACCTGAGCAAGACCACCGAAGTTCGTCTCGAAACCCCAAATGCGCTGTTCGGGGTCGAGCATCGTGTCGTTGTGGCCCAGCGGACTTTCGAGTTCAACAGACAAGCAGTGCGCAACAACCTCGTCGCCGGGCTTCCACGTGTGAACGCCGGGGCCGGTGCGCAGAACGATTCCAGAAAGGTCAGAGCCGATGATGTGGTACGGCAGGTCGTGACGCTTGGCCAAGTCGCTGGTGCGGCCGTAGCGCTCGAGGAATCCGAAGGTCGGCACCGGCTCGAAGATCGAGGTCCAGACGGTGTTGTAGTTGATGCTCGACGCCATGACGGCGATGAGTGCCTCGCCGGGTCCGAGCTCAGGAACCGGCACTTCTTCGACGTGCAGCGACTCGCGCGGATCCTTGTCGCGTGACGCGCGACCTTCGAACATGTCGATCTCGTCCTTGTGCACAGTGACCGCGCGCATCATCTCGGGAAGCGGTAGCGCGGCGAACGATTCGGTCTCGGTTTCGCCGGCGAGAATCGCGTCGAGGATGTCCTTCATGAGCACTCCGGTTCACTGACGTGGTGGACGATGACGTGCACTACTGATGTTAATGGGCCGTTGAGTCAGAGGCCGCCTGGACAAGTTCGATGAGCACGCCCCCCGCATCCTTGGGGTGAACGAAATTCACTAGCGAGCCCGCGGTGCCGCGTTTCGAAGCATCCCAGAGCACGCGGATTCCTTGCTCACGCAGGTGAGCGCACACGGCCTCGACGTCATCGACGCCGTACGCCACCTGCTGAATTCCGGGGCCGTTGCGATCGAGGAACTTGGCGATCGTCGATTCCGCTGACAGTGGCGCCAGAATCTGAATGCATGAACCCGAGTCGCCGACGGCGAGCATGGCCTCGCGTACGCCCTGATCCTCATTGGACTCTTCGTGCACGATCTTGAGCCCGAAGGCCTTCGCGTAGAAGGCGGTGGCCCCCTCAAGGTCGGAAACGGCGATTCCGACGTGGTCAATTCGGGTAATCAACGAGTGATCAAGCATGTCGCTCCGTTCGTGGCAGTGCGGCGGCGTGGCGGAAGTCCCCCGAGTATCGTGGGAACGTCCCCATCCATCGTGGCATGGGACTGTGCGACTAGGAGAACCACCATGGCTGGATCGGTCATCGTTGCCGGAGCCCGCACCCCGATGGGGCGGCTACTCGGAGCATTCAAGGGCCTCTCGGCCTCCGACCTCGGGGGAGCGGCCATTGCAGGCGCCCTAGAGCGTGCTGGAGTGGCTCCCGATCAGGTCGACTACGTCATCATGGGTCAGGTCATTCAGGCCGGCAGCGGCCAGAACGCGGCTCGACCCGCGGCGGCCAAGGCTGGAATTCCGATGGATGTTCCGGCGATGACGATCAACAAGGTGTGCCTGTCTGGAATTGACGCGATTGCCCTGGCCGACCAACTCATCCGCGCGGGTGAATTCGAGATCGTCGTGGCCGGCGGGATGGAGTCGATGACCAACGCTCCGCACCTGCTGATCGGCTCGCGCGAAGGCAC
>CAIYMF010000200.1 GCA_903927265.1 uncultured bacterium
GACCAGCACGTCAAGGACAACATGCGCGCGGTGCTCACCGACATCCAGAACGGTGCCTTCGCGCAGCGTTTCATCGACGACCAGGACGCCGGCGCCCCCGAGTTCAAGCGCCTGCGTGCTGAGGGTGAAGCGCACCCGATCGAGGTTGTGGGTCGTGAACTGCGCGGCATGATGTCGTGGGTCGACAAGCGCGATGACGATTACGTTGAGGGCACCGCTACACGCTGAGCGAGCGCGTGGCGCGAGGGAAGACGCGGAGCCATTGGTACGCTACGCGCTGGGTGAGCGCGTAGCGTGAGCGAAGAAGCGGAGGGCGCCTAGCCTCTGCGGTTTACGGAAACCGCCTCGGCGGCCCACTCCGATATCGCCTTTAACGGCACGGTTGCGATGCCCTTCATCTGGCCTTGGCCATCGGGGCACATGACGGTGACCGAACCGTCCATGACGGGCATCACACCGACGAGCCCCTGAGCTGGCACCAGGTCGGCGTCGATAGTGCCGTCGGGAGCGGGGTCGGCTTGGAGCAGCATCAGCAGGTACCTCCCGGGCTTGATCCGCGGCCCTGATTCTGAGGACGCGACCTGAATCGACTCTACGGTCAATCCCTTTATATCCGAGGCTAGGATCTCGGGGTTAGCCAAGGTGAAGCGATACCACGTGAATCGGTCAATGGCAGTGATGACCTCGCCCGGGCCCACCACGTCGGCAGTTGCGACCGCTCGGACTCCGGGGAAGGCCCGGCCGAGCTCGGCACCACTGCTGGGGACCGAGCACCGATCGGTGGAGTGTGGCGCTGGCACCTCCTCCGTGGGAGCCGCTGTGAGGTGCGGTGCAGAGTTCGCATCGAAGCGGAAGGCGGGGCTCTGTGCTGATCCCAGGTTCGGCATCGGTTTTTCTGCGCAAGCAGATAGCGCAGCAGCGATTAGACACGCGGCAGCGACCTTGACGGCTACCACAGTACTGTTCCGTCTGCTAGGCACGAGGTTGGTGTGCTGTCTGAGTACATCTTGACAGCGTTAGTGCCGAGGTCGTCGATCACGTAGGGCGGGCACGGAGTCCAGAAGTTCCCCCAGTTTTGGCGAAGCACCTTGCCCGTCGACAGACCTATCCAAGATCCGGAAGCGAGTAGCACCTGAACGGCAGCGTCATACCTGGCAGACGGTAGCCCTGGCGGTGCGGAGTGGTTGAACGAAGTTGTGGTTGACACTTCACTCACCACGCCGGTGGCGGAAGCGGGCAGCGTTCCATGCGCCGAGTACATATAGCTCCCCACGAAAGTGCCGCCCACCTTCGCTCGCCACATGTATTTGTTCACCGTCTGGTTCCAACCGACATTCACAAGGGCAAAGGTTTGACTCCCGCTTAGACCACAACCTCCTGTATCCCATGTGGACGGATATGAAGAGGTGATGAATTGGGAGTAGACAAACCACCGAAGTGTGGGGCAACTTGTATCGAGAGCGGGATCGTCGTAACCGACCTGCATGAATAAGCCGTCGCCAAGCGTTGTGCCCACCCAGTAATAACGGGTTGGGGTTCCTGCCGGATAGTTGGGGCCCGCTCCAGGAGCGGACAAGGTGGTTCTCGCGCCCAGACCCGTGCCTGGGCTGGAACTGCTAGTCCCCAGTTGAACGTATTCGTCGGCATATGAAGGAGTTACCGCGATACTCGCAATGACTGCTGTGGCGATGAGCAACCCGATAGCACGACATAAGAACGACCGCATGTTAACCCCCTCCTTGAATGTACGGGGACGGGCACATTGCGTCAACGGACTGCTTTTGCTGAATTGATGCCCGTCGGCCGAACGACTGGTCGCGCTCCCATCGTGACGGCTGGCGCTGGTCGGTTTCAGGCTGTGTCGAAGGAGCCACTCCAGGCAAGTTCGCACCTCTCGACTGCCCGTCTGTGCACGATTGAGCACCCTGTCAATCGTGCAGAGGTGGGCAGTTGCATGTCCGCTCGCAAAATCACCGTTGCGCGACAGACCCTCGTGAAACCTTTCACAAGCGCGGTCGATAGGCTGCACACTCACCCACTGCACGGAAGGCATTCGCTGTGACTAAGCCGATCGTCCTCATCGCTGAGGAGCTCTCGCCCGCCACCATTGACGCTCTCGGACCCGATTTCGAGATTCGTGAGTGCGACGGAGCCGATCGTGCCTCGCTCCTTCCTGCGATCGCGGAGGCCGACGCCATTCTGGTGCGGTCGGCAACGCTGGTTGACGCAGAAGCCATCGCGGCTGCTCCTCACCTCAAGGTCATCGCGCGCGCTGGAGTGGGCCTAGACAACGTCGATGTGAAGGCTGCCACCAACGCTGGCGTCATGGTCGTGAATGCGCCTACCTCGAACATCACGTCGGCCGCCGAACTTGCCGTCGCTTTGCTGCTGGCCAGTGCCCGCAAGATCGCACCCGCGAGCGAATCGCTCAAGGCTGGTCAGTGGAAGCGTTCAAAGTACACCGGCGTCGAACTGTCGGAAAAGGTAGTCGGCATCGTCGGCCTGGGCCGCATTGGTCAGCTTGTCGCCCAGCGTCTTGCCGGGTTCGGCGTCACGCTCATCGCCTACGACCCTTATGTGCAGCCTGCCCGTGGCGCTCAGATGGGCATTCGAATGGTCACGCTTGATGAACTGCTGGCCGAGAGTGATTTCATCACCGTGCACTTGCCCAAGACCCCCGAAACCATTGGCCTCATTGGTGATGCGGCCCTGCACAAGGTCAAGCCCACCGTGCACATCATCAACGCCGCGCGCGGTGGCATCGTCGACGAAGAGGCGCTGGCCAGTGCACTCACCGATGGCCGTGTCGCTGGTGCCGGTATTGACGTGTACGTCAAGGAGCCCTGCACCGACTCACCACTGTTCGCGTTCGAGCAGGTTGTCGTGACGCCGCACCTCGGAGCGTCCACTGACGAGGCTCAGGAGAAGGCGGGCGTCGCGGTCGCGAAGTCGGTGCGACTGGCGCTTGCTGGTGAACTCGTTCCTGACGCCGTGAATGTGCAGGGTGGCGTGATCGATCCCGACGTGCGCCCCGGAATTCCGCTGGCGCAGGAACTCGGCGCGATTGCTGCGGCACTCACCACTGACCCCATCGCTGCTATCGATGTTGACGTCCGAGGTTCCATTGCCGAACACGACGTCAACGTGCTCAAGCTCGCTGCTCTCAAGGGAGTATTCGCCGCGGTCGTGAACGAGCCCGTGTCGTACGTCAATGCGCCAGTGCTAGCCGAACAGCGTGGCGTCACGGTCGGACTCACCACCGACCTTGAATGCCCCGACTACCGCAACCTCACCACCGTGCGCATCACGCAGGCCCACGGAAAGATCGTGACGGTGAGCGGAACTGTGAGCGGGCCGCGCTTGGTGCGCAAGATCGTGTCGGTCAACGGCTACGACGTCGACGTTCCGATTGCACCGCACCTAGCGTTCTTCACCTACAACGATCGTCCTGGCATCGTCGGCCAGGTGGGGCGCCTGCTCGGTGAAGCAGACATCAACATCGCGTCGATGCAGGTCGGTCGCAAGGGTGATGCGGCGCTCATCGTGTTGACGGTCGACAGTGCAATTCCTGCTGAC
>CAIYMF010000201.1 GCA_903927265.1 uncultured bacterium
CTATCCGCTTGAGCAACATCGCCGAGGTCAATCTGTCCTCGGTCCAACCTTGGCCGTCCCACCACCGCAATTCCTGCGGATTCTGCGGATCCGGGTACCAGTCCGGCTTCGTCGCCATCGTCACTCCCCCACTGTGTCAGGCCCTCAAGCGAGGGCGGCTGTACATCCACTGAGCCATTGATTCTGATCTCCGCCCGGAACACTTCCGTGCTCAAGAATCCATGCCGTCTGTAACCCCTGGCAGGTGAGATTTGGCGGTACCAGAGATGTTGCCATGTCAAAGTCGGAAGGGCTCAGCGCCTCGCGATACGTGTGCCCGACCTTCTGGCCTGCTTGGTACGACTCGGAATGCCCTGCCACCGACGACAAAGTGCGCACGAGAAGGAATCCGAGCACGGCAACAACGGCTACGACAGCGACCACAATTCCAATCACTAAACCCCTGCGAGACTTGGGTGTCGGTGAAGGCGAGGATTCCGTTGCTGCTGCCGCTGCTGCGACCGGAGTTGCGGAAACAGGTGGCGGGGGTGACTGCAACGGCAGGGGCGTCGGCGAAGGAGTCGGTGCTGGCCGGGCAGCAGTGGGAGCACCTAACGCCATGACCGCCACTGTGAATGCTCGCCCCGACCGCTCGCACTGAATCGGAATCACTGTTCCGGATGCGATTGACGCCAGCACTCCGTCAATGTCGGCCTCACTCGCCACCTTACGATCGGCGAGAACCGTGATGCTGTCGCCGGGGACGATCCCGGCGGAAGCAGCTGATCCACCAGGCAACACTTGGGAAACAACGCATGTGCCCGCGTACAACTCGACTCCGATGCGCGAGGCACTCATACCTGCTCCCCCTCGTTCATGCGTTACCGCTTACCCGGGTCGTGACGACCGGTGAGAATGATCGTTGCCACGATGAACACCAGCGACATAAGTCCGAGAACTCCGACGCTCAGCCAATACTGAGAGGCGACGTGTTCCCACACATGATCAGCCTGCGGTCCGAGGATCACATCGAGTTGAATCGACGATGCCATCGCCTTGTACGCCCAATAGGCGGCCATGAACGGTCCTACCCAATCAAGCAGCCAATCGAATCTCAGAGGCACTGCACCTGAGAAGACAACTTGAATCATCGTCACGATCACCAGCACGGGCAGAGCCGCCTCGCGCGTTGGTAAGAGGGCCGAAAGTAGAAGCCCGAGCATGCATGCCGCAACAGCTGCCGCGGCAACCATCAGCGCGATTTCCAGATGCCCTTCTGTCACAAGCGAAGCGTTTGGACCAGGTCGCCCAATCAACGCCAGCATCGCAAACACGAATCCCTGGGCAGCAGCAATCACTCCGAGAACCAGTGCTTTCGAACCGATGTACGCAGTGCGCGAGAGTCCCACTGCGCGTTCTCGTTGGTAGATCACACGGTCTTTCACGAGTTCCTGAACCGAGGTAGCAGCACCCGTGAATACGGCTCCGAGTACAAGGATCAGAAGAAGTAGCTGCGCTCCGAGACCCGCCCCCCTACCAAGCCCTTCGCTGTTACCAACCAAGAACCCCGTGACCGCCAACACCAACGGCAACACCAGCAGCAGACCCGCGTACGCGCGGTCAGACACGATCACGCGAATCGTGCGCGACACCAACGTTACGAACTGGCTGAACGAGCCCGAGGGCTTCGACGACACCAACCGCGTCGCTGGCGCGCCACTCGTGCCCGGTCGAGTCTGCGCACCTGTACCCAATGCCGCTTCGCGTCGCCGCGCCCACTCTTCGGCCGGCACCGATTCAAGTGCAAGGAACACACCCGGCATGTCCTTCGCGTTGAAATACGCGGGCGCATCGGCCGGCGGGCCGTCGTACGCGACGTATCCCCCGGCTGCCAACACAATGAGCCGATCAGCAAGTCCGATGTTCTCAACCGCGTGCGTCACGACCACCACGGTGCGACCACTGTCGGCCAACTCGCGCAGCAGAATCATCACCTGTCGGTCAAGACCAGGGTCAAGACCTGACGTCGGTTCATCAAGAAAGAGCACCGACGGCTTGGTCAGCATTTCCAAGGCCACACTCACGCGCTTGCGCTGGCCACCCGACAAACGATCGATGCGCAATTCGGCGCGTTGTGTGAGTCCGAGATCGTGCAGCACTTCATCAACACGCGTCGCACGTTCAGCGGCGGTCGTGTCTTTCGGAAAGCGAAGCCGCGCCGCGTATTCCAACGCTTCTCGCACTTTGAGTTGAGCGGGTACGAGGTCTTGTTGCGGAACCAATCCAATCTCGTAACGCAACTCGTCGTAATGCGAGTACAACTCCGAACCCGCAACAATCACGCGCCCACTCGTCGCAGGTCGCGTTCCTGTCATCGCTCCGAGCAGCGTCGATTTTCCGGAACCCGACGGGCCAACCACTGCCGTCACAGTGCGCGGAGGAAGTGTGAACGAGATGTCGTGCAACAGCGTGGTGGTGTCGACAGTGACACGCACGCGATCGGCGATGAGTTCGACTCCGCCACTTTCAGCGAGTGGAACGAGCCCATCGGTGGTCACGATGAACGACGAGCCACCCATCGATACGCGATCGCCGATCGATAGCAACGCGGTCTTCACTCGCTCACCGTTGACGAACGTGCCCCGCGATGTCGCGAGGTCAATCACCTGAAGTCCGGCCGGCGATGCAATGACGTGCGCATGGTGAGGCGACGCGAGAAGTCCGGCGAGTACGACGTCGTTGTCAGCGGCGCGGCCGAAGCGCACGACGCCGTCGAGTCGAATGAGACTGGGCGACGAGCCTGAACTTTGAACAGCTGTCTCGCCAGCGACTGTCGAGCGCGAGAGTTCGTAGCGGAAGGTGGCGATCGCCGGCGCGATCTGGAATGCGGGGTCTTGGGTGAGGATGACGACAGGACCATCCACCGCACCGAGAACAACAAGCGTGCCGTCAACTACCGGCCCGTCGTTGAATCGACCGCCGATGATGTAGGAGCCGTTACTTGAGGTATCGCAAACGGTCAGACTGCCGTCATCTTCCACCAGAAATGACAAGTGGTGACGTGAAACGCGTGATCCCACCACCACCAAATCAGCAGTTGAATCACGCCCCGCCGTGAGCGTGAGCCCCGGAGCCAGCGCGACACGCCGTTGCTCCGAGTACGCAAACCAAGCCACCCGTTACCCCTATCCCCTTGTCGCCGTCAGCCTAGCGAGAAGCCCCCACCCCTTCCATGTCTTCGCGATTCCTACGTTGATGCACCTTTTCGCGCCTCACAAACATGCTTCGACGTAGGAATCGCGAGAGGCACAGGGATGCCGGATATCCTCAAGTCATGGCCTCCACCCCGCCGCCCGGCATGTACATCGATCCGGATAACCCGCATCTGCAGCGATTCTGGAATGGCACGGCCTGGACCGATCACGTGCAGCCGCTCGATGGCGCAGCGTCTGCGGGAGCCCCCATGTACGCGCCGCCTCCGCGGAACGCAAGCCCGCCGCCCATGCCCATGGGACCGCCCACCACTCCACCGCCGTACTGTGCACCGCCACCGAATCCGGAGACGGCCGCGTTTCCCGCACCTACGCCGTATCCCACCGGAACGTACGGCGCGGCCGGACTTCCGATGCACATGCGACCGCTGTCGCAAGCTGCCGTGTGGTCGATCGTTTTTGCCTTGCTGTGCCCCCTGGTAGGCGTCGTCACGTCGATCGTGGCGATCAATGC
>CAIYMF010000202.1 GCA_903927265.1 uncultured bacterium
ACTGCTTGCAGTTCGACCACTACGGTCGGCCTCGCCCCTTGCGAAGCTAGTGGCGTCTTTAGGAGTTCTCCTTCTTACACAGGCGCTGGTGCAGATAATCTTCGGCACGTCTCCGCTGGCTAGCCCCTCGGTCTTACCGCAAGGGGTCATCGTGGTTGGCGGTGTGCCTGTTCCGATTGCTCAATTGATCCTTGCCGTCGGCGTCACACTCATGGCTGTCGCGCTGTGGGCCGTTTATCGGTTCACGCGCTTCGGAATGGCCACTCGAGCAGCGTCCGAGAATGAAGTGGCGGCGGTCTTAGCAGGTCTGGAACCGAAGTCGATCTCGCTTGCCAATTCGATTGCGGCCTGTCTCACCGCTGGGGTTGTCGGCATCGCTGCAGCAGCCATCGTTGGCATCAGCGTTACCACGATTCCGTTGCTCATCGTTCCGGCGCTTGCGGCAGCACTCTTCGCTCGGTTCACCTCTTTCGGCATCGCCTGTGCCGCGGGCATGGCTATCGGAGTTGGCGAGTCTTTGATCTTCGCTGCCTCAACGCAGTCGTGGTTTCCCACGCAAGGCGGCATGGCGATGTCGGGTATTCAGCAATTGGTCGAGTTCGCGCTGATCGTCGTTGCTTTGTGGTGGCGAGGATCGAGTTTGCCGCAGCGTGGTGAACTTCGTGAGCGGTCCCTGCCTCGAGTTCCCAAGCAAGAACACCTAGCCCGCCGGATGCTTCCGATCGTGGCGGCCTGCGCCGTAGCGCTGGTCGTCTTGCCTTCCGAATATCGCCAAGCCGTTGCCACGGGATTGGTCGGCACCATCCTTTGCCTCTCGTTCATCGTCATCATGGGCTACGTCGGCCAGCTCTCGGTCGTTCAGTTGGCCCTCGCTGGGATCGCCGGATTCGCGGTCGCGCGCTTCACGTCGCAGATGGGTATCGGTTTCCCGTGGAGCCCATTGCTGGCGGTCGCCGTCGCGTTGATTGTGGGAGTCGGCATTGGCTTCTCCGCACTCCGGGTGCGCGGTGTGACGCTGGTAGTCGTCACGCTCGCCGCTGCGGTAGCGATTCAATCCTTCGTGTTTGCTAACCCCGATTGGGGAGGCGGTCAAACCGGAGTAACCGTTGCACAGCCGGAAATTTTCGGCAGGAGTATCGGAACTGACGCCGCATTCAGAGGGTTAGACGGTTCGCTGCCCAGTCCCGTTTTCGGCTTGATCGCCTTATGTGTGACAGCCATTCTCTACGCACTGGTCGCGAACCTGAGGCGGGGTGAACTAGGACGGCGCATGCTGGCTGTGCGCTCAAACGAGCGGGCGGCGGCGGCCGCGGGTGTGAACGTCTGGGGAATCAAGTTGACGGCCTTCGCGATCTCGGCCGCACTGGCGGGCATTGCCGGTGTGTTCTTCGCCTACGACTTCGGCACGGTCTCGTCGTCAATGTTTGACGTCATGACGGCCTTGTCCGTGGTTGCCAGTGTGTACGTCTTGGGAGTGACGGTCGTTCAAGGGGCAGTGCTGGCCGGCTTCGGAATGGCGGGCGCCGTGGTGCCACTGATTCTGCAGAAGTGGGTGCTCCCTCAAGACCGCGTCGGGCTGTACATGCAGTTGCTCATCGGGGCGGGACTGTTAATTCAGTTGCGCTTCTACCCGGACGGAATCTTGATTGCCTCCGCGTCCAAACGCGAGCAAAAGCGCGAAGCGAAGGAGCGTGCGGCGAAAGCAGTCGCCGCTGTCCACGAACGTGTGCCCGCATGACGCCGCCAGTGCTGGCAGCGCGAGGAATCTCAGTGCGCTACGGCGGTGTTCAAGCCGTTTCCGATGTGACCATCGAAGTGCCGCCAGGGCAGATTGTCGGATTGATTGGCCCCAATGGTGCGGGGAAGACCACCCTCGTTGATGCGATCACCGGCTTCGTCAAGTGCGACGGTGCGGTGGAGGTCGCGGGTCGCGATGTCACTCGTCTGAAGCCACACGCGAGAGCGCGCATCGGACTCGGTCGCACGTGGCAGGCGGTGGAACTCTTCGAGGACCTCACCGTTGCGGAAAACGTCGCCGTCGGAATTGATGACGCTTCCGCGTGGGACAAGTTCAAGGAGCTGTTCGTCACCCCATCCCTTGATCGTGCACGGATAACTGAGGCATTGAACTCGGTGGGTATCGATCATCTCTATGACGCGATGCCAACCGAGTTGTCCGAGGGGCAACGCAAGCTGGTTGGCATCGCGCGTGCGTTCGCTGGTTCTCCCCGCATCGTCTGTCTCGACGAGCCGGCGGCCGGGCTCGACACGGCAGAAACGCGCGAACTCGGTCTGCAATTGCGTGGCCTGGCTGAGCAAGGCATGCCGATGCTGCTCATCGATCACGACATTGGCTTCGTCTTCGGAGCGTGTGATCACGTCGTCGTTGTCGAATTCGGGCACGTTATCGCCGAAGGGTCGCCACACGAGATCTACGCGAACCAGCGGGTCATTGAGGCCTACCTCGGCTCCTCGGCCGCTCGGGATGAGCACGAGGAGGGCCGACGATGACCACGAGTGCTCTGGCAATCGAGGATCTGCAAGCCGGATACGACAACGGCCCGGTGCTTCACGGTGTCAACATCACCGTCAATTCGGGGGAAGTCGTCGCAATGCTTGGCCCCAATGGGGCGGGTAAATCGACCACCCTGCGGGCAATCTCGGGGCTTATTCGGGTGATGGGGGGTCGCATTCTGCTGGAGGGCTCGGACTTAAGCCAGGTAGCCCCGAGCGCGAGAGCCCGTGCCGGAATTGCTCACGTGCCGGAGGACCGCGGTCTCTTCCGTGGTTTGACGGTGGCTGAGCACCTTCGCCTTGGCCCACCGAAACAGACCATCAATCAAGAGATTGCGTACGAATACTTCCCCGCACTGAAGTCGATTTCTGACCGCATGGCTGGCGTGCTCTCGGGCGGCGAGCAGCAGATGCTGGCGATGGGACGTGCGCTCGGTCGCCAGCCGCGGGTGATGTTGCTTGACGAGTTGAGTCTCGGCCTGGCGCCGGTGATCGTAGAGGGCCTACTTCCTGTTGTTCGGCAATTCGCGACGGATTCGGGGTGTGCTGTTTTGCTGGTTGAACAGCATGTTCACCTCGCACTCGGTATTGCTGACCGCGCCTACCTCATGGCCAACGGTGTGAGTTCAGAGAGTCATGACGCGCACGTACTTCGCAACGACATGACCCTTGTTCAAGCAAGTTATCTCGGAGGTCCCGAGTGGGCAGTCGACTTCAAGGACGAAGTCGAACTGCCGTTCATTGGAGAGGAAGCGAGCGAGTGAAGATCGCCATCATTGGGGCGGGCCGTATGGCTCAAGCCCTGACGCCCATGTTGCTGGATGCAGGGCACGAGGTAATGCTGACCAACTCCAGAGGCCCCGAGTCCCTCGACGAATTGGTCGCCACGTTTGGTTCTCAATGCCAGGCGGGGGCGGTGGCGGATGCGGTCACATGGGGCGACGTCGTTTTCCTAGCCACACCGTGGCTCAAAACGCAGGAGGCCGTGTCGGAGGTCACTGACTGGGCTGGTGTCGTCGTTGTCGACACCACGAACAACCGAACAGCGCCGGGACCCACCGGGCTCGTCGATATCGGCGACCAGGTC
>CAIYMF010000203.1 GCA_903927265.1 uncultured bacterium
CTGTTCACCAAGGCCGAGTCCGAACTGCTCGCCCAAACCACCGCCGCGGCGCTCGCTCCGCTGGGTCACGCCGACCTTGCCAAGCTGGAGAATCTCGTGCGCAAGCACGCTGACAAGTACCGCGACCTCTATCGCCGTCAGGGCAGCGCCACCGTCGCTAAGACGCACTCACGTGCGCGCACGGCTACCGCCAACGCCTCGACAGCCCAGAAGGCCGAATTGTTCAGCGCCGCACTCTCGCGCGTGACCCAGCAGTTGGCCAAGCGCGACCGCGAAGAAGCAGCCGACCTGCGTAACGAACGCCTCGCGGCTGCCCGTGCGGCCAAGAGCGGTGGTCCCAACAAAGTGGGTTCAACCAGTGCAGGCAAGGCAGCCGGCGCCAGCACCTCGCGCGCCAAAAAGACCGGCCCATCGGGTAAGGCTGCGGCCACTCGTTCGGCGAACGCACGCTCGCAGGCCAAGCGCGACGGAAAGTAGCGGCGACGCCGCTACGGCATGACTCGCCCCACGCTCGACAACTGGCTCACCCCAGAGCATGTGCACTGGTCGCTGCGCCATGTACGAGAGATGCTGCCCACGGCACGGATTCGTCGTGGGCAGTATTCGCACGAGTTGAATGCGGCACACGACCAGTCACTGCTTCAACTGGAATTCCCCGGCACTCACCAGTCCTTCGTGCTGGGACAGTGGCTCGAATCAACTGAGGTTGACTCGCTCACCGTGCTGCGCGGCAATGACCTTGTGCTCGAGTGGCGCGCGGCCGATGTCGCCGACGACGATGTACACCTTCTGTTTAGTGTCACCAAGTCCGTCACCTCACTCCTCGTCGGAGTGCTCGTGGGTCGCGGCTTGATCGAGATAGAAGCACCCGTCACGCAGTACGTTCCCGCAGTTGTCGGAAGTGGCTTCGACGGCGCCACTGTTCGCAACCTGCTCGACATGACCACGGCATTCGCGTTTATTGAGGACTACAACCCCGGCGATGATTTGCGTGCCTACCGCAACGCTGCCGGCTGGTATCCCACGGAACCGGGAGCACCCAACCTTCACGAGTTCATTGCCACGCGCGAGGCAGACGGCCAACACGGTCAACGATTCCGTTACCAATCACCAGCTACCGATCTGCTGGGGTGGATCTGCGAATCCGTGACGACCCAGCCGTTCGCGACTGCACTCTCAGAGAACGTGTGGGCACCCATGGGCGCCGAAGCAGACGCCGACATCGCAGTTGACCGTCAGGGATCACCACGTAACGCAGGCGGAATGAGTGTCACGCCACGCGATCTCGCACGCCTCGGACTTCTTGTGGCCGACGGCGGACGCGGAATCATTCCCATCGACTATCTCGATGACCTCACTCACAATGGAAGCACTCAGCAATGGGCTGATGGAGACTTTGCACCGTGGCTTTCCGGCGGCGCCTATCGCTCCTGCTGGTACCAACCCCGCCTCGATCCAGCCGTTGTGATGGGGGTCGGCATTCACGGCCAGATGCTGTATGTCGATCGCGCGCGTCGCATTGTCGTTGCCAAGCAATCGTCATGGTCACTCGCCGACGACACTGATGCGCACAACGATGCGTATCTGGCGTGCCAGTCGATCGCCCGCGCACTGAATTGATACGTCTGTCCTATGCATTGGTGACATCCGCACGCATTTAACGTCGGTGTTCGTCGTACTTCATCCTCTTGAATTGCCGGACGCGCACTTTCGCACCCGCACTCAAGGAGCATCATCATGGACTGGAGTATCGGCAACATCCTGTGGATCATCATCGGCGGCGCAATCGTGGGCATCGTTGCTCGCATTGTTCTTCCTGGCCGGCAGAACATCCCCTTTTGGTCGGTGATCGTCGCCGGCATCGTCGGAATGCTCATCGGCGACTGGTTGTCGAAGTTGCTCGGTGTGTACGAGACCGGCGGTTACGACTGGATCCGCCACGGATTGCAGGTCGTCGTCGGCATCGTCGCCGTGGCCCTGACGGCCAAGATCTTCAGCGGCCGCAACGCACGCAGCACGACGTAGTTAGGGAAGCAGTCCCTCACGCTGCGCCATGCGGTAGAGCTCGGTCTTACTGGGCAATGGCGCACCCGCCTTGTCGTACTTGGCACGAAGTCGACGGATGTACTCGCGCGCCGTCGATTCGCTCACGCCCATGTGTCGTGCCACAGAACGCATCTTCAGGCCTGAGGCATACAACACCATCGCACGTCGTTCCTGGTCAGACAGTTCGACCAGGGACGACGTGTCGGCGAGCATCGCCGCGGCCGCCTCCGCAGAGGTGTACTTCTCCCCGCGTAACGCTGCCTCGACCGCGCTCACAAGTTCGGCGGGCTCAGCACTCTTGGAAACAAACCCGGTCACGCCGGCGGTAAAGGCCGAACGGATTGTGGTGCTGTCTCCCAGTGCGCTCACGATCAAAATCGGAACGCCCGTGTCAGACAACGTGGCAATGTTGAGCAGTGGCGAACGATTGTCGTTGAGATCGAGATCGAGAATGATGCAGTCTGCGCCCGACTGCTCGATTGCGACAACGGCTGCATCGATGTCAGCGCCACTGTAGACGGGCGCCATGTCCCCAAAATGGAGGACAAGGCGAAGAGTGAGGGCTTCCCGGACCAGTGGATGGTCCTCAAGGATGACGAAACGTGGTTGAGTATCCACGGCACCTCCGGGTTCGCCATCACTGTAGCCCAGATACGCAGGTGCGGAAGGCGACATGATTATTGACACCGCCGGACCTCAAATTCGCGCGCTCTTCACCACGCGCCGCTGGCTTGTTGTCATGCTCACCGGACTCCTGGTGGTCGTCACCTCGGTGGCCGGAGCCCGCAGGTGGTCGGAACTCAACACTGTTGAACACGTCGGAATGGTGTTAGCAGTGACTCTCGCAATTGCTGGCGCAACGACCAGTCGTAACCCGCGGCGATTGTGGTTGTGTGACGCGAGCGTTCTCGTGCTTGCACTCACGGCACTCGCAGCACCCGATGGCTCACCCCCATGGATTCCGATGCCCAACGTCGCGTCGTACACGGCGTTCATGGCGATTCTGCTGACCTCGCGCCGCACAGGTTTCATCATCGCGTGCGCGGGCGCGGCATTCGTTGCTCTGATCTGGTGGCGCCACCCCACCAACATCATCGCCAGCGCACTCGAACTGTGGGGTGGCTGGATTGTTGTTGTTCAAATTCTCGTCACGGCGCTGGCCGCGTGGTGGGCCTGGAACACCGTCCTTGATGAGGCGCTCGAGGCCGATCATGATTTCGAACAGCGCGAACTCAGTGCAGACCAGTCAATCGCCGAGCAAGAGCGAGCCCGGCTGTGGCGATCAACGGCGGCCCAACTACACGAGTCGCTTCTCAACTCCATCAGGTATGTACTAGCAACACCCGAGCCAAACCGCGAACAACTCGCTGGCTACGTGGGTGGCGCCACTCACCCCCCAGACGCACCCGTCGTACATTCCATCGACCGGCTCCTTGCGGACGTTCTCGACGATCCAATCGCCGCCGACATCATTCAGGTACCAGCCTCGCGGCCCGACGCCGAACTCGAACCGGAAGTCTTTGACGCATTGCGCGGGGCACTGATCGAGGTTGCCCACAACTCCGCACGACACGGGGGCGCGACCCAACTTCAAGTGGAGTTCGAGACCGATCCCTCGGGCCTGCTCACGGTGCACGCCGACGACAACGGATCGGGAATCTCCGGACGTTCGCGACCAGGTATCGGTACTGAGGTGGTGCTCTCGCGGAGCGTGGCCGCGGTGGGTGGAACGGTCCGCATGACGAGTGGCCGCACAGGTGGCACCGACGTCACTCTCACGGTTCCCGCAGAAGGAGTCGCGCCACAACGGTGGCTACGCACACGTTCGTACCCACCTTTCGATAAGGGCAGACTCCTCGTGTCGGCAAGTTTGGCCGGAGCCTGCGTGGTCGGCATCGTCTACTTCCTGATCCTCTGGCCCGTGCGGTCACTCGACCGCACCGGCGGCTCGCACTTTTGGCTCACCGTCGTTTTCGGGATCGTCGGCTGTGCCATTCCCGCAATTGTGGTTCTGCGTCGGCGGCAGTTGGCTTTGCTCGCCGGCCTCGGGCTCATCATGATTCCCGCATTGGTGCCGTGGTTTCTACGAACAGCGGACTACGGGTGCGCACAGTCAGCCAATGTCGCTTCGGTTATCAATGTCGCCGGCTTCGCCGTCGTGGCTATCGCCGCGTGGGCAGGATTACTCCCTGGCGCTGCTGGCGTCATCATGTGGGCAACCGGAACTCTCATCGTGTTGACGAACCTGCCCGCCGCCTGCAATCAAGGAGTTCAGCTCGCGCTATCGAACTCACTGCTCGTGATACCGCTCGCGCTCACGGTGACGTACGTCGGCGTGCGCACCGATCAACGAGCCGAGACACGTATGAACACCGCCAGAAGGCGCGAAGTCCTCGAACAGAGCCGATCTGCGGCCGAGGCTGATCTCAACTCTGACCTTGAAGTGGCCGTTGACGATGCATCGGCACTGCTCGCCGCCATCGCGGCCGGGCAACCCCGCACCCCCGAGGTTCGGGTACGCCTCGAGGCAGCCGATGCGCGCATTCGGGCGGCCATTCAAGTTGACTCCGCCAGGGCAGGAACGTTCGCTCGGGTCGCCAAGCGAGTCGTCGACAGTGCCAGTACCGCGGGGACTTCGGTGACTGTTCGCGCGGTGGGCGGTTCCGACGATACCCGTCCAATCTCAGCGCACCTTGAGCTTCTCGTGACGCAAGCAGTGTCGGCAACACGCACTCGTCAGCCCGTGATTCAGGTATTCACTGACGGCACCACCGACTACCTCTCGGCTCTGGTCGATCTCAACGGGTTGACTCTCGCGGGCCTACGCGCCGGCGAGAACCGAAGCTACGGCGACGTCACGGTGGATGTGTTGGAAGAGGAAGCCGATCCCGAGGCTGACAGCATTGAATTCTCGCTCCTCCTGAGCCGGAAGATCGCCTCGCACGGAGACGTTCCGCTCGCACACTGAACTGTCACCAGTTCATGTGACACCCACGCGTGAGCCGCGGATTCGGACCGGTTTACGGGTTCGTTTAGCGCACACATGGCGCTACCTTCAACGCTTATGCCCAAGTTTCTTATCGGCTGGCTACTCGGCCTCGCCGCAAATGCCATCGCTCTGATCATCTGCACACTGCTGTTCAAAGAGAAGTTCAGTTTCGAATCGTGGACCTCATTTGTCGTATGCGTCGTGGTCTTCGCGATCCTCAGCGCACTCTTCACGTGGTTCTGCTTCAAGTTCCTGATGCGTCACGCAGGTTCGCTCGTTGCCCTCACCGGCTTGGCGTCAACCTTCTTGGCCCTGCTGGTCACGGCCACGTTCTTCGGTCTTGACATCGATGGCGTCACCACGTGGGTTCTGTCGACCCTGTTGATCTGGATCATCTCGATGTTCATCTGGGTTATCCCCGGGCCGTGGCGCACAGCCAAGAAAGACATCCACGTCTGAGGCCCTCGTCCAACATTTCGTCCGTACTCATAGCCAGCAACTCACTATCAGGAGGAATCGTGGCCCTCGGCCCCGTCGACATCATCATCATCGGATTTCCCGGTAACAAGTTCACCGGAGAAATCGCACCGGCCATTCGCGAACTCGTTGAGAACGAGACCATCCGAATCCTCGACTTGCTCTTCGTGACCACCGACGCCGAAGGAACAATCGCTTCGGTGCGCATCACCGATCTCGGCGCAGACCTTGCTCCCGGCATGGTTGAAATTGAGGTTGCCGAACCTGGTGCCCTTGACCAAGACGATGCCGAGGAACTCGTCGAGGATCTGCCTGCAAACAGTTCAGCATTGCTGGTCGCATTCGAAAACATCTGGGCCGCCCGCTTCGTGGCAGCCATCCACAATGCCGACGCCGTCGTCATCGACCAGATCCGCATCCCCGCCGACGCCGTTGACGACGTGCTCGGCATCTCATAACCTCACACCAACGATCTGAAGGGAAACACCATGGGACTACTCCGCGCCGCCGCCACCACGGCCGTCGTTGCCGGAACCGCCACTGCCGTCTCCGGCCGAGTTGCGGGTCGTCAGGCAGCACACAATGCACCCCCGCCCGCACCTGCAGCTGCTCCGATGGAAGCCGCGCCGGCGGGTCCGGCCGCGCCTGAGGTGAGCCCCGAGGCTGCCAAGGTTCAGGAGCTCGCCCAGATGCATGCCCAGGGACTTCTGACTGACGACGAGTTCGCCGCCGCGAAGGCCAAGGCTCTCGGTATCTGATCGGCAACCGCGCGTGCCGGTTGCCACGCACACCCCCCACAGTGCCAGCGGCGCTGAAACAAGAAATGAGAGAGCAATGGGACTGTTCGACAGCATTAAGGGCATGCTCGCCGGCCACAAGGACACCGTCGACGGTGCCGTTGACCAAGCCGTTGACGCAGGCGCCGGCATGGTCAAGGAAAAGACCCCCGACCAGCTCGACGGAGTCGTTGATCAGGGGTCGGGGATGACCAAGGACGCCATCAAGGACCAACTCGACTGAGATACCACGTACTACGCTGCGGGGCCTGACAATCGACCCCGTAGCGTAGTGCTGTGGTTGGCACGAAGTACCTCGTCGCAGTCACGCTGGCGTGCATCGCGATCATTCTCGCTCCCGGCCCCAGCGTGATGTTCGTGCTCGCACGAGCAATCGCTTGGGGACGCTGGACGGCCTATCTCACCGCCATCGGCAACGCCCTCGGCATGTTCACCCTGTCGGTGGTCGTCGCTATCGGCCTTGGACCCATCTTCCAGCGCTACCCGCTCGTGCTGCTTCTCGCGCAGGCTCTCGGTGGTCTCTACCTGATCTACCTCGGAGTACAGGCCCTGCGACACCGCCGCGCGCACGTCGACGCGATGCTCACCGTCGACGAGGCCAAACCATCACCCGCACGCATCATTCGCGAAGGCTTTATGGTCGGTGTTCTCAACCCCAAGGGCCTGGTGTTCTTCGCAGCCGTGTTCCCCCAGTTCATCGATCCCGATGGCGGGCCAGTGACCATTCAGTTGCTCATCTTCGGCGCGATCTTCGCCGTGCTGTGCATCCTGCTCGACGGAACGTGGGGCCTCATCGTGGGCTCGAGCCGCGACTGGTTCGTCAATTCCGACGGCCGACTGCTCACTCTGCGCATCATCGGCGGTCTCGTGATGATCACGCTCGGGGTGCTCGTACTCATACCGCTCGGCTGGTCGCTACTGTTCCCTTCATGACCACCCTTGAGACTGCCGCCGCCATTGCCGAGCCACTCGGACGGGCGGGTAGTTGGTTCTACTTCACTCCGTCCACCGCTGAGCACGGTCAACACATCGGCCTTGATGTCGTGGGCTTCTACGCGCTCGGCCGCGGTGGCGTTCTCGGCGATCCGTCACCGGCTGAAGTGAACGACATCTTCTACTTCTTCAAGCCCTCATTTGTTGAGGCGATGTACGGCGAGGCTCGCAGCAAGCAAACACCGCAGGTCGCCGTTCCCGCGCACCTCGAGTCAGCCGACTTCTTCGCCCGCCACACCTTCGGCGGCATTCCAGTCGAAACCCTCACCGCGTTCACCGAGGCCGCCTCCACCGTGATGGCGGCGGCACCTGTCGGCGAGTGGCCACTCGTCGATGGTTACCGCGCACATCTCATTCCTTCCGACGCCACTGCCGCCGCCTACCGCCATGTGATCATGCTGCGCGAACTTCGCGGCGGCGTTCACACCGACGCGATCAAGGCCTCCGGACTCACCGCTGTGCAATCGTGCTTCCTTGATAACGATGGTCGCGCGTTCGCACTTCACGGATTCGCCGACGAGGACATTCCCGTGGTCGACGAGGCCATGCGTCAACGCCGTCTTGACGCCGAGAACGATACGACCGTTCGCATGGCCGCCCTCCTTGGTTCACTCACAGATGAGCAACAAGCGGCGCTTGTCGAAGGTGCAGTTGCCATGCGCGCTGCCTTGAAGAACCCGGTAGCAGTCGCTAACTAAGTCAACGATTGGCTCAGTGCAGGATGTTGACCGCACGAGCCACCACGAGAGCCACGGCCATGAGCGACACCGCAGACTCAAACATCATCGCCACCTTCGCCCAGCGCGTGAGTGGCATCGTGTCGGTGGGGCTGAATGCCGTCGCGTTCGTGAACGACACGTAGAGATAGTCAAGTACCCGTGGCTCCCACTCGCGGTACTGCGCACCTGAAGCGGCCATTTGCATTTGGGGAAACAGGAAATCCGTCGTCGTTTCGTATGCCAGAGCCCGCTTGACCGGTCCACCTCGGTCGAGCTCCCAAAACAGCAACGCGAACACGAGCACGTTGGTAATCCACACATTGGCGCCGAGTCCAAGCAGTCCCACGGGGTCACCTGCGGCAGTTCCGATGATCATGCTCGAGATCAGGCGCACCATCGACACCACATTCGCTGCACTGATCACCACGGTGAGGGCCAGACCGAGGTACCGCAGCCACGGCTCCGGGCGATCAAGTCGCCGCGGGTTGAGGGCGAAAAGGGCCACGAGCAGCGCGAGTTCGACCAGCGGTACGAGCGGAACGAAACCGTCGTTGATGGATGCCGGCAGCATCATTTGCAGGGCGATGATTGCCAGAACTACCAGGGACACGTGCCAGCGAGGCTCACCTCGAGTGGCGCGCCGCCAGGCGGGATCGCCACTTTCAGGCTCAATGTTCGGCATCACGGCCTCAGTATGACCGCCTCAGATGGCAAAATTGGCGTAGGGAAAGGAGTCGCCATGACCGACTACGAGGAAATTCACCGTGAGCTCGACGCCTTGCGCGCGGAGGTGACGCGACTACGCCACATCGTTGAGGCGAAGGACCCGACCCCGGCCCCGGCCCCGAACGCCATGGAACCATCCTCACCCACGGCTCCGAACGAGCCGCTCGAAACAACCACGGGACTCAACCGACGCGGCCTGCTACTCCTCGCCGCCGGTGGCGCCGCCGGTCTGGCGACCGCTGGGTCGCTGGCCGCAACCGCCACTCCGGCCGCAGCCACAAGCGGGTTCATGCAATACGGCGTCATGAATAACACCGACGCCCTCACCTCTATATCGAGCACGGCACCCAATGGGGGCTTCCTGGTCAATGACAACGCAGCCAACTCTGGGTCCAACTACGCGACCACCACATTCGGCGTCAACATGGGTGGCCTCTTGGCCCAGAGCATCGGTCGCGAAGCCATGACCGCCACATCGACAGATGGTCCGGCCCTGCGAACGCGCTCGATCAACGGCCCCGCACTGCGGCTGTTCGCAGATCGCACCGACGTGCCGACGGTTGCGGCCGACGGGAGTTTCATCGCTGGTGATCTACTCACCGACACCTCGGGCAGGCTCTGGTACTGCACCGCCAGTGGCTCGCCAGGTTCTTGGCGACTGGTCTCCGGCTATGCATCCGCCGGCACCTTCTGCCCGGTGGTTCCCTTCCGTGCCTACGACTCACGCAAGCCACAGCCGATTCCTGGCCCGCTAGCCGCCGGAAACAACCGCGTGATTGACGTGTCGAAGTCACGCAACCCCGTGACGGGCGCCGTGATTGCCAACGATGCCATTCCGGTCGGCAGTATGGCCGTGGCAATCAACCTCACCATCACCGACACGGCGGGAAGCGGCGGTTGGCTCGGGGTGACCACCGCGGTGCAGTTGAACGTGACGACGTCGACCATCAACTGGACGGCGCCGGGCCAAACCAACGCCAATGGCGCCATCGTGTCGTGCCCCGATCGCCTGATCCGAGTGGTGTGCGGACCAGCAGGCGGCGGGCGCAGTACCGACTTCATCGTCGACGTCACCGGGTACTGGCGCTAAAGATCACCCGTAGTCGATACCCCCGCAAGGACCAAGGGCACTGGAGTAAGGGCCTTGATCAGCGCATGCTGGAAGTGACGTGAAATGGGGTGTTGGTCATGCGTCGCTCAATCATCGTGGGTTACGACGGCTCGGTCTCCTCGCGACGAGCCGTGTCATGGGCGCTCGCCGAAGCCGCCTTGCGCGGTCTACCTGTCGCGTTAGTGCACGCCTACGAAGCGCCGAGTTCATCGGTAGCGGCCGGCTATGGCGGACCCGTGCCCATCTCATTGGTTGAAGACCTACGAGACGAGGCCGAAAATGGGTTGCGTGAGGGGGTCGAAGCGGCCCAAGCACAGGCACCCACTGTCGAGGTCAGTGGTGTCCTGGTCGACGGGGGCGCGTCACACCAGTTGCTGACCGTTGCCGAAGACGCAGCGCTCATCGTGCTCGGATCACGCGGGCTCGGCGGGTTCCGAGGTCTGCTCCTGGGTTCCGTGGGCCAGCAGGTTTCTGCCCACGCCACTGTTCCTGTCGTCGTTGTGCGGGGACCGGTCGACCGCACTGTGACCGGCCGAGTCGTGGTGGCAGTAGACGGCTCACCCCAGTCGCAGGAAGCCATCGAGTTCGCATTTGAGTACGCGGCAAGTCACGAACTGGCGCTGCACGCCGTTCATGCCTGGGAAGTTCCAGTATTCGACGCCCCCGGCGTGACGGTGCCCCCGACACTCGCCCTGCAGGAAGTTGAAGACGATGAAGTGCGGCTGACAGCCGAATCTCTCACCGGCTGGGCTGAGAGATTCCCGGAGGTCACGGTCACCAGACAGGCGGTGCACGGTTCAGCGGAGCGCGTGATCGTCAATGCATCAGAGGAAGCCGACCTCATCGTGGTGGGTTCTCGCGGACGAGGAGGCTTCACGGGCCTGCTTCTTGGTTCGGTCAGCCAGGCGGCGCTGCATCACTCTCAGTGCCCGGTAGTAGTGGTGCGTCCGCGTAACAAGTGAGCGGCCGATCCATCCGGGTCACCGGCAGCGTAAGGTTTCACCGTGACCGACGCCCCTGACACGTCCTCGAGCTCGACCCGCCGCATCGACCGCATTGTGTGGATCGACTGCGAAATGACCGGACTCGAGCTTGACCACGATGCTCTCGTTGAAATTGCGTGCGTGGTGACCGATTCTGAGCTCAATGAGCTCGATGAAGGAATCGACCTCGTCATTCGCACCGACGAACAAACCCTGGCTGGCATGCCCGACATCGTGCGCCAGATGCACACCTCATCCGGACTCCTCAACGACATTCCCTCGGGTTTGGAATTGTCGGAGGCCGCTGCCCTCGTGCTCGAGTACGTACAAAAGCACGTGCCTGAACCACGTAAGGCACCACTCGCTGGTTCGAGCGTGTACGTCGACCGAGGTTTTATCGCGCGTGACATGCCCGAACTTGATGCGCACTTGCACTACCGACTGATCGATGTCTCAACCATCAAGGAATTGTCGCGACGCTGGTACCCACGCGCCTACTTCGCCTCACCCAAAAAGAACGGCGGCCACCGAGCGCTCGCTGACATTCTCGAAAGCATTGCTGAACTGCGGTACTACCGCGCTGCGGTGATGACCCCACCTCCTGGTCTCGACGCCGATGCCCTCGCTGCCATCGCCGCCGACCACACGGTGGCACCGCGCTGACATGCCGGTCACAGTCGAGGAAGTCATCGCACCCCGTCCCTACGGTGCGCATCCTCCGCTTCCGGTCAATCAGATCACCGTCACTCGCACACAGTTACGGCTGCGACTCCTGAGCCTGGGTGCGGCAATTCAGTCACTTGAGGTACCCGACGAAGCGGGCGAACTTCTCAACGTGCACTTGAGTCTCGGTCAAGTGAATGACTACGCCGACGTTGCACTTAACCCACACCTCGGTGCCACCATCGGCCGCTACGCCAACCGCATCGGACACTCCCGTTTTACCCTCGACGGCACCGAGTACGAAGTCGATTGCAATCGCCCGCCCAATACCCTGCACGGCGGCACCTGGGGGTTTGATCGCGTCGTCTGGCAGATTGCCGAAGTGTCATCGTCAGGTACGAGCGATCGCATCGTGTTCCGGCTGCACTCCCCGAGCGGCGATATGGGTTTCCCCGGAAACCTCATCGCCGAATCAACGTACGTCGTCGAAGACAATTCGGTGACGTGCGAGTACTCCGCCGTGACGGACACGGCCACCGTGGTGAGTTTCACCAATCACGGTTATTGGAATCTGTCCGGCGATTCGACGATTGCCGATCACGAACTTTCGGTGTCAGCCGGACACGTATTGGCATCGGGCGACGATCAGTTGCCCACGGGCGCACTCAACGATGTGACAGGTACCCCGTTTGATCTCCGCGCACCTCGACGCATTGGCGATGTACTCACCGACGTACCGAGCGGGCTCGATCACTGCTGGGTGTTCGATGATGCCGACCTCGATTCCACGCAGATAGCACCACGCATGCGCACCGTCGCCCATCTGTCGGCCGGCGGCCGTTCGATGAGCGTCGCCACCGATTGCCCCGGAATGCAGGTGTACACGGGCAATGCACTCAAGCCCCCCTTCTCCGTTCATCAGTCAGTGTCACTCGAAACACAGCGACTTCCTGATGCACCCAACCACCCACACTTCGGCCCGTCCGCACTGCGACCCGGCGACGAATACCGATCGACCACGAAACTGACCTTCGGCACTCGAACATCGGAATCGCGATGATGCTGCTGCCAGGAGGTGACGAGCGGATGCTCATCTTCCTGCCTGGATTTATGACCTCGGCCGATGCGTACGCCGACCTCCTGCTACCGGTCGCCGAGGCCGGCACCAGCGTGTGCGTGCCCCAGCTCTACAAACGCGGACCGTCAGCGCTTCTTGGCAAAGTCAGCGTGTCATCGGAAGCTGACGCAGCGGCCGAACTCGTGCGCGACGCTGCCCGCCGTAACCCTGGCGTCACCGTGTATCTCGGTGGCCATTCGCGCGGTGGGCAAGCTGCGTGGCTCGCCGCCAGTCGGCTCGCACCCGACCTGCCCGCAGGGCTCGTTCTGCTCGATCCCGTCGATGGTGAAGGTCGTAATCCGTCAGCCCCCACTAGCACCGCAAGCGGCGCTCGGGTGGTGTGCCGCACACTCATCATCGGTGCTGGCATCGGTGGCCGTTGTGCCCCTGAACCCGTGAACCACATCGTGTTCCTCGCTGCTACACCTGGCGCTTCACACGTCGTCGTTGAGCAACTCGGTCACGCCGACATGCTCACCGGGCGCTCACGCGACTTCGGGCGCCGACTCTGCCCAGGGGCCCACGACCCCGACCCCGGACGCGCTGAATGCAGCGCGTTGATTGACGGTTTCGTTCGCGGCGATGTCGCCGCCGATCTGGAATCCTTGCCCCATGAGTAGTGACACCAGTTCACATACTGAGGCACCTTCCACGGGCATGACTCTGCAACGCTGGGAGAAGATCGCAACACCGTGGATCGTGCTGTCAGCGCTCATCCCCATCATCGGAATGGCCGCAGGTAAGACCGAAGGCGGCATCGTCGCCATCATCGGAATCGCGTGTTGGCTAGTCTTCCTCGTTGACCTGATCATGCACATGCGCCTCTCCCCCGGCTACCTACATACGACTTCCGGCAAGGTCGACCTCGCGATCGTCGTCCTCACGTGCCCCTGGTACCTCTTCGTGGGTGCCAGCGCCGGCGCCTTCGTCACCGTCGCTCGCATGGCTCGTCTGGTGCGCGTGGTGTGGGTCGCGATGCGCAATTCCAAAGCTCGTCAATTGATGCAGCGCCTCGGCCAAGCCGGAATTTACGCGGGTGGCCTGCTGGTGGCGTGTTCACTGATCGTGAAGTGGGTTGAGCCGGAGTCCTCGGGCTACGCCACGTATGGCGATGCCTTCTGGTGGGGTTTCGTCACGCTCACCACCGTGGGCTACGGCGATCTCTACCCGGTCACCGCCGCCGGCCGCGTTGCAGCGATTTGCCTCATGCTGGGCGGTGTTGCCCTACTCGGTGTTCTGGCAGGAACTCTGGCTTCCTTCTTCGGTGTCGGAGCTGGAAGACATTCTGCGGTTGAGGCTGACGACAATGCCAGCCGCGAGAGTGACGTGACGACGTTGTGAACGTCAGCCACCTCTAGGATGACGAAGTGACATCCCAGACCTCACAGGCAGCCACTGACGCCCAACCTGTTGCCGAGCTTCCTACCGGAAGGTCGTTGCGACTGATCTTCACCGCGCTCATGATGGTGATGTTTCTGGCGTCTCTTGACCAAACCATTGTCTCGACGGCCCTGCCTACGATTACCAGCGATCTCGGCGGACTCAGCCAATTGTCGTGGGTGGTGACCGCGTACCTGCTGGCCAGCACCGCGAGCACCCCCTTGTGGGGCAAGGTTTCCGACCTTCTCGGTCGCAAGGTCGTGCTTCAGGCCAGCGTGGTCGTGTTCTTGGTCGGCTCGGCGCTCGCGGGAGCCTCGCAGACGATGGGCCAACTCATCGCTACCCGCGCGATTCAGGGCCTCGGCGGTGGTGGACTCATGGTGCTCGTCATGGCCGTGATCGCCGACGTTGTTCCGCCGCGTGAACGCGGAAAGTACACCGGCCTATTCGGAGCCGTCTTCGCTGTGTCGATGATTCTCGGTCCACTGCTCGGTGGATTCTTCGTACAGTCGGTGAGTTGGCGCTGGATCTTCTACATCAACATTCCGATCGGTATCGCTTCACTGGTCGTGCTGGCCGCTGTACTGCACCTACCGCCCACCCATCGCGAAGTCATCATCGACTGGCTCGGCGCGGCATTGATGGTGGCCGGTGTCGTCATCGCATTGCTCGTCGTGGAATGGGGCGGTCGCGAGTACGCCTGGGCATCACCGCAGATCATCGGAATGTCGATCACAGCCGTTGTCTTGATCACACTCTTCGTGCTGCACGAACTGCGCACTCCCGAACCGATCGTGCCGATGCGCCTGTTCCGCATGCGCGTGTTCACGGTTGCTTCGGGCATGAGCTTCGTCACCGGATTCGCCATGTTCGGTGCCATCGTCTACATGCCGATTTACCTGCAGATCGTGAAAGGTGAATCACCCACTGCGTCAGGTCTGATGCTGCTTCCGCTGATGGTCGGCATGCTCTCAATGTCGATCGTCTCGGGTCGTTCTGTGAGTAAGACAGGCAATTACCGCCTGTTCCCGATTCTTGGAAGTGCGATCGCCACCATCGGACTCGCGCTCTTCACCCAACTGCAGGTCGACACCCCGTACTGGAAGACCGCTGTCGCCATGCTGATTCTGGGCGTCGGCATGGGTCTGTTCATGCAGGTACTCACGGTGGCAACTCAAAATGCAGTACCGGTGGGCGACATCGGCGCGGCGACGAGCGGCACTACCTTCTTCCGATCGATGGGTGGTTCTTTCGGAACCGCAGTGCTCGGCGCCGTGCTCTCGGCCGCCCTCGCCTCGGAGATCGCCACTCGCTTGCCTCAGGCAAGCGGAGCCGTGTCGGGCGGCGGGCTTTCCTCGATTGCCGGCATCGCCGCACTGCCGCCCGCCATTCAGGGGCCGGTACTCGAATCCTTCGTGGTCGCCATCGACCGGGTATTCATGATTGCCGCACCCATCATGGGTCTGGCCTTCGTGATGGCGTGGTTCATGCCTCAGATTGAGTTGAGACACCGCCCAACCACCCAAGAAGCCATCGCCGATACCGCACCTACTGGTCCAGAAGCAGTGTTCTAACGCCTGACACAGCGCACTGACCCCACTTCCGACATAGCATCAACCTATGGACGCATGGGTGTGGTGGATTGTCTTTGCGCTCGTGCTGGGCATCGTCGAAACGCAAACCACTGTGTTGGTCGCGGGCATGATCGGAATCGGGGCGCTCGCGGGTGCGGCAACGGCCGCACTCGGCGCTCCTCCGGCCGCTCAGGTCGGGGCGTTCGCCGTACTGTCGGCTCTGCTGCTGTTGGTGGCCAGGCCCATCGCGCGGCGCCACCTGCGCACTCCGACGCAATTGCGCACCGGAATCCAAGCGTTGATCGGCCAAGACGCCATCGTGCTTGAACGAGTCGATCACCGAAGTGGCCGTGTGAAGATCGGTGGAGAAGTGTGGTCAGCGCGTCACATGAACCCCGACGCTGTGGTCAACGTCGGCGACACCGTGCAAGTACTCAGCATTGATGGAGCCACCGCTTTGGTGGCCTAAGGACGGAGAAGCCATGAACAGCACGAGTGTCGGTGCCCTGATTGTGACACTGCTGGTCGCCCTGTTCGTATTAGTGACGCTGGCCCGATCGGTTCGCATCGTGCCGCAGGCTCGCGCGGGCATCGTCGAACGTCTCGGCCGCTACCACCGCACTCTGCAGCCAGGACTGTCGCTTCTCATGCCGTATGTCGACCGCGTCAATCCATTGCTCGACATGCGAGAGCAAGTGGTGTCATTTCCCCCGCAACCGGTGATCACCGAAGACAACCTCGTGGTCAACATCGATTCGGTGATCTACTTCCAGGTCACCGATCCCAAGTCGGCAACATACGAAATCGCTAACTACTTGCAGGCGATCGAACAGCTCACCGTCACGACGTTGCGCAACGTCATCGGCTCGATGGATCTTGAGGAGACGCTCACCTCACGCGATCAGATCAATGGCCAACTGCGCGGAGTACTCGACGAAGCCACCGGCAAGTGGGGAATACGAGTGAACCGAGTTGAACTCAAGGCCATTGACCCTCCAGTGAGTATCAAGGAATCGATGGAGAAGCAGATGCGCGCCGAACGTGACAAGCGTGCAGCGATTCTCAACGCTGAAGGTTCCAAGCAGGCGGCGATCCTCAATGCAGAGGGCGAGAAGACTGCCGCCGTGCTGCGTGCGGAAGGTGAGACTGCGGCGGCCGTACTACGGGCCGAGGGTGAGGCCACGGCGATTCATCGCGTCTTCGACGCTGTGCACAACGCCAATCCCGACGAGAAGGTGCTGGCCTACCAGTACTTGCAGGCTCTTCCGGAAATCGCCAATGGCACTGCGAGCAAGATCTGGATCCTGCCGGCAGAGTTGAGTCAGACGATGGCCGTGCTCGGTCGCGCGTTCCGTGCGCCCGAAGGCGACGCTTCAGACTGACGGGAATCGATCGACTGGAAACGACTCGATTTGCGGACTGCGCTGCTGCACGAGCACTGCGCCGTCGACCACGATCATGCTGCCGCTGATGTAGGCGGCATCGGCTGAGACAGCGAAAGACACAGCTGATGCGATGTCGTTCGGAACACCCGCGCGTCCGAGAGGCACTGTCGCGGCCGTGCGCTCCAGCATCTCGGGAGTCTGCTCGTCTTGACCAATGAGGCCGGGCACGATGCCCACCACACGAATTCCGTAGTGCGCGAGGTCAAGTGCCATGGCGCGCGTGAGCGCCTCAATTCCGCCCTTCGATGCGTCGTAAGCCGCCATGCCACGGTGTGCGCGCGTCGCTCCGCCACTCGACATCGTGATGATCACACCACCGGCGGCAGGCGCCATGTGTTTCGCCGCGCGCGAAGAACACAGGAAGGTGCCTTTGAGATTCACGTCAACCACGCTGTCCCAGAACTGCTCGTCAATTTCCAGGAAGTGCATCACTGCGCCGCCGACGATCGCAGCGTTATTGACCAGGATGTCGAACGATCCGCGCTCGGCGAGCACCGCGTCGAACAGTGCGTCGACCTGATCAACTGAGCTCACGTCGGCGATGTAGGCCGACGCCTGGTCAGAGCCGAGGCTCGCGGCGACCTCGTGAACCGCGGGTTCGACATCGACCAAGCAGACAAAAGCCCCATCTGCGGCCAATCGGCGGCCGATGGCAGCTCCGATATTGCGGGCAGCGCCCGTGACGATGGCGGTTCGGCCGGCGAGGGGAAGGGGTGCAGTCATGACGCCAGCGTACGCCGGTCTACCCCCAATGCTTCCCGATCGGCCACAAGCCTGAGAGGCTGTGCGCATGGTAAAGATGCACCCGGGTGCGGGACCCCACGATCCTCAGGTAGTCGTACTGTTTGGCGCCACTGGTGACCTCTCTCGTCGCAAGTTGCTGCCCGGGTTGTTCCACATCACCCAGGAAGACAACGACCTCATTCCAGGTTGTCGCATCGTCGGCGTCTCGCTCGACGACATGACCCGCGAGGAGTTCGTGCAGTTCACCCACGATGCTGTGCACGAGTTCTACTCACGCGAGCTCGACCACTCCGAATGGGACGAGTTCGACGACTGGCTCGACTACATTCCGGTATCCGCCGGGCCCGAAGCGTTGGCCGCAGCCGTGGCTCGCGCCGAGACTCAGCTCGGCGAAGGAGTACGGCGCCTGCACTACCTGTCTGTTCCACCGAAGTCGGCTCTCGACGCCATCACCATGCTGCGCGATGCCAACTTGATCGAGCGCTCACGCGTCATCATGGAAAAGCCATTCGGCACCGATCTTGAATCGGCCGTCAAACTCAACGAGCAGGTTCACAACATCTTCGCTGAGGATCAGGTCTTCCGCATCGATCACTTCTTGGGCAAAGAGCCAGCGCTCAATATCTTGGCGTTCCGCTTTGGAAACGGGCTGTTCGAACCGATCTGGAACCGCAACTTCATCAGCCACGTGCAGATCGACGTTCCTGAAACGCTTGGCATTGAGCAGCGTGCGGGCTTCTACGAGAACACCGGCGCCTACCGCGACATGGTGGTCACTCACCTATTCCAAATCATGGCGTTCATCGCCATGGAGGCACCCACCGCGCTTGAGCCCAACGCTATTCGCGAGGAGAAGAACAAGGTCTTTCGAAGCATGCAGATGATTGACCCCAGCGATGTCGTACGTGGGCAATACAGCGGCTACCGCTCGGTCGATGGAGTCGACCCTGAGAGCGACACCGAGACGTTCGTAGCACTCAAGGTCAACATCGATAACTGGCGCTGGGCGGGTGTTCCGTTCTTCCTTCGTACCGGGAAGAGGATGCCTGAGGGTCAGCGCATCGTGTCGATTGCATTCCACGAACCACCGCAGAGCATGTTCCCCGCCAATTCGGGTATCGGCACCCAAGGCCCCGACCACCTCACGTTCGACCTCGCTGATTCGGCCAAGATGTCGCTGTCGTTCTACGGAAAGCGCCCTGGCCCTGGCATGCAGCTCGATAAGCAGAGCCTGCAGTTCGCCATGCACGACACCGGACTTGCCGGTGACGTGTTCGAGGCGTACGAGCGTCTCATCCTCGATGCCATGAAGGGTGACCACACTCTCTTCACCACGGCGCAAGGTATTGAGCGACTGTGGGAGTTGTCGCAGACGCTGCTCGACAGTCCAACCCCCGTGCGCAAGTACGAGCCGGACTCATGGGGGCCGAACGCGATTCACCAGTTGATCGCTCCGCACGCGTGGCGGCTGCCATTCGAACGTGAGTGGCGCGACCCGAACGTCACCGGCGAGTAGACGCGTTCATGCTGCTGCAGTTGGCGCTCGATGCACCTGAACACTTGGCGGTCTTAGCTCAGGTTGCCGATTTGGTTGACATCGTTGAGGTGGGCACACCGCTGCTCAAACGATTCGGGGTGAGCGCCATCGCCACTGCCCGTGAACTTACTGACCAAGTGCCCGTATTGGCAGATACGAAGACTGTCGATGGTGGAGCCCTTGAGGCTCACCTCGTGTTCGGCGCGGGCGCCATGTTCATGACGGTTCTTTCGAGCGCATCCAGCGCCACACAGAACGCCGTCGCACGTGTCGCCGCTGAATACGGCGGCATTGTGGTTCTCGACACCATCACTGAATCAGGCAAGCACTCACTGCTGCCCGATGACTTCGAGTTTCCTGACGGAATCGCGTACGTCGCCGTGCATTCGCCCACCGACGTACGCGAGTCGGGTCAACATTCGTCTCACCACATTGCCGCCGTCGCCCAGATGCACGAGCGTGGGCTTCGGGTGTCACTCGCTGGCGGCATTGGTCCGGACTCAATGAGCGACGTCATCGGCGTCGCTCCGGAAATCGTTGTGGTCGGAAGCGCCATTACCAGTGCGGCCAACCCGAGGGAGGTGACCCAATGGATTCGGAGCGCGCTGATCAATCCCGGCCGTGGCTGGCCGTGGGACTCGAACTAAACGAAGTACTGCAGCAGGTCGATGGCACAGCATTTACCTCCTTTGCCGACGCTGCCAGAACCCATTCGGGTCGTTGGTTCTTCACGGGACAAGGACGCTCTGGCCTCTCGGCTCAAATGGGCGCGATGAGACTGATGCATTTGGGCCGAGAGGTACACGTGCTGGGTGACGCAACATCGCCGTCAGTGCGTGCCGGTGACGCGCTCCTCGTTGTCTCAGGTTCAGGAACCACTCCGGTCAGCATCGGCTTTGCATCGATCGCCCGCGAACAAGGTGCCCTCGTTTTTCTCGTCACGGCCAGCCCCGAAAGTCCCCTTGCCGCACTGTCAGACCATGTCCTCGTTGCGCCGGTGACTCAGTCGCATCAATTGATGGGGACCCTGTTCGAACAGTCAGCCCTCGCACTGCTTGATGCCGTCGCCTCTTCCATCGCTGAGCAGGAACCGCAGTCGCGTGATGGCATGGCTCACCGACACACCAACATGCAGTGATGTCAGATCCCCTCGTCGTTATTGGTGACGCCATCATCGATGTGCTCGAAAACGACGATGGAACCTTCGTGCGACTTCCCGGCGGCGCGGCGCTCAATCTCGCAGTAGGCCTAGCAGTTTTGGGTCTTCCCGTCGTTCAACTCACCACAACCGGAATCGACCGTGACGGCGGTCTACTTCGGCGCTATTTGAACGAGCGCGGCGTGACCATGTGCCGTGCACCCGGCGCCGACTTCACCGGCGTCGCCACCTCACAACGAATCAACGGCGAACCCACGTATTCATTCAGTCCGTCAATGTTGCGTCGGCACTACTCCTTCGGCACGGCGGCGATCACGGCGATGGAGCATGCCCCCGCGGTGGTTGTCGATACCTATCCCCTTGATCGGCCGGAGCAGGTGGACCGACTGTACGACGCGCTCTCCTGCGCCACCGGGCTGCGCGTCATCGACCCGAATCCTCGGCCAGCACTCGTCGGCAACGTTCACGATTACCGTGCAGGTTTCGAACGAATCGCCTCACTGGCAGCGCTCGTCAAAGTCAGCGACGAGGATATCGACCTGCTCTATGGGGTGAGCGCCGATCGCGTGGTGGGGCAGTTACTTGATTCAGGCGCGACGGCGGTGCTCCACACTCGCGGCGCCGCTGGTGCTCGCTTGGTCCGCTCAGATGATATTCGCATCGACGTTCCGATTGCCCAGACTCCTGGACCGGTGACTGACACGCTTGGGGCTGGCGACGCCACCCTCGCCGTCGTGGTGGCCGGGTTGCTCACTTGCGGTATCGACGCACCCGCGGAGGCACTTGAAGCCCTGCTGACGCGCGCAATGCAGGTTGCCGCTGCCACCGCCCGCGCACCCGGCGGCCTCCTGCGTCTTCCCTGAAGACAGAGGGGTCGCTCCGGCAGCGCGGTAGCATCGCGGAATGGACCTCGCTACTGCAAGCGCCGTTGATCTTGCCGCTGCTGTACGTGCCCGACAGGCATCCCCCGTCGACATTGTTGATGCTTTGCTCGACCGCATCGATGACTGGGAACCCCACCTCAACGCGTTTGTCGAGTTCGACGCTGATGGTGCGCGTGAGCAAGCTCGGGAAGCCGCCGACGCCGTCGCGCGTGGTGACGCACTCGGACCGCTGCACGGTGTTCCGGTGACGGTGAAGAACATCATGGACGCCCGAGGCTTCGCCACTCGCCGCGGCGCACGCATCACGCCCGACACTATGGCCACCAGCGACTCCCCCGCGGTCGCGCGACTGCGCGACGCCGGCGCCATCATCATGGGAGTCACCACCACTCCCGAGCGCGGTTGGACGGCCGTGGGATCGAGCCCACTCACCGGCCACACGCACACGCCGTGGATGCACGGCCGCACGTCGGGCGGTTCGAGCGCGGGAGCTGGTGCACTCGCGGGCTCGGGGTGCGGTCCGCTACACATCGGAACTGACGGCGCCGGCTCGGTACGAATTCCGGCGGCGTTCTGCGGCGCAGTGGGATTCAAGCCAACGTACGGCCGCATTCCCTACGTGCCCGTCCCGAACAACGGCGGGCTCTCGCACATAGGCCCGCTCACACGAACCGTGCCCGACGCCGCACTCATGTACTCGGTGATGTCCGGGCCGACTCCGCTTGACCACACTTCACTCCCCGTCAAGCCGCGTGCCGACATCGAACCCGGCGGACTACACGGACTGCGCATCGCCTATAGCCGCGACCTCGGGCACGCACGCGTTGACTCCGATGTTGCGACCGTTGTCGACGAGGCACTGACCGCGTTGATGGAAGCCGGCGCGACCGTCGAAGAAGTCACCCCTGCGTGGGGTCCGACCGGACCCGACATGGAGCGGGCGCTGTGGGCATTGGCGGTGCTCGGCTATTTACCGACTGACGACGCAATGGCCGATCAGATGGATCCGGGACTCGTCGCATGTGTACGCGATTACGAGGGCTACACCGCACTGCAGGCGATCGACGCTCAACAGCGCCGCTTTGCTTACGCCGCAGAGGTCAACACGTGGTTCGGAAACGAGGGGTACGACCTCATCGTCACTCCGAGTGCCTCAGTCACTGCCTTTCAAGTCGGACTCCAGCAGCCGCCGCATTGGCCACAGCACGTCTGGGACTGGCTGGTGTGGGCCGAGTTCTCCTACCCCTTCGACCTGTCGCATGGTCCGGCCATCAGCGTTCCAGCCGGACTCACCCCTGAAGGCTTGCCGGTGGGCCTGCAGATTGCCGGTCCTCGTCTTGCCGACGATCTCGTACTGCGAGCGGGTGCCGCATTCCTTGACCAACGACCCTTCACAGTGTTGCCGTCACTGCCACAGACTGGATGAGTGACCACAGCACTGCCACCTCGCGGCTGGTACAGCGACCCAGATAACGCCGCGGGCAAACGCTGGTGGTCAGGCACCGCATGGACCGAGCGGCGCCGCGTGGCGCCACCCGTCGGCACTCTCACGATTTCGCTATTTGCCTTTACCACGCTCGGGCTCATCACCGCCTACACTATGTGGCCGCAGAATGGCGCTTCATGCGAGGAAAGACCGCCCTCAGTGGCTCCCTTCTGGGTGAGCCTGAGCCTCTGGACGTTGGGCGTGGGTCTTGCCGTTGCCCTTGTCGTGATCGCCTTTCGACGCTGGAATCCCAGTGCGTTCACCGTGCCAGTACTAGTTGGGGCCGTGCTTCTGCCCTGGCTTGTCGCGATGCTGCCCTATGAATCCTGCGTCGCCTAATTCATGCGGTCGTGGGCCAAGCCCGGCACCACGTCACCCGATGGGCCAGATGTACTGCCACCAATAAGGCTGGTCGTGCGGCTGCCACTGCGCCACCACTGCAAGTTCTGCATCGGAAAGTTGCCAGGTCGTCGCACGCGCCTTGTACCGAATGAGGTCTCCGACGGTGACGTCGAAGCCCGCCTCGGCGGCCAACTCTGCGGCGGTCGCGGCATCGCTCACGCGGAGCCTCTGCTGCAGAGCGCGATCGCCACTCACCTTCAGCAGGAATGCGTTCAACTGATCGGCAGACACGTGCGTCAACCTTCCCGTACCTGGGCAAACAACCAGTCGGCAACCTCAGGCGAGTAGTACGCGATGTCCCAGACGTCGTGTCCGAAACCTTCGAGTTCGGTGTATTTCGCGGGTGAACCCTGCGCGGCGAGTGCCGCCATCACGACGCGCGTATCGGAAACAGGGAACACCGGATCAACATCTCCGTGGAAGTTCCAGAGCGGCAGATGCCGCAGTCTCGTCGCCAACTGCTGTGCCGGATCACCATCAGCGTCGGGTACGACCGGGTCTGGGTCTGCAAGGAGACGTCCGTCGTCGAGCCGCGGCCGAACCACGCCTGCCACGATCAATGCGGCAGCGAACAGATGCGGGTGACGGTACAGCGCATGCCAGGCGGCCTTGGCTCCGGTAGACACCCCCGTCACGTAAATCCGGTTCTGGTCAACGCTGAAGTCTTCCTGAACCTGCTGTAAGACGAGCAGCGCGAAGTCAACATCATGTGACAGCCACACCGGCTGGTACGAAGGAACTTGTGGAAACACGACCAGACCCGGGTAGCGAGCGGCGTTGCGGCGAATTGCGCTTCCGAGTTGGTATTCGGTGGGAGCCAAAGCGTCTCGGCCACCCTCCCCTGCCCCGTGTAGAAACAGGATTGTCGGCCATGCGCGCTGTGCGTCGTAGTCGCTTGGCACATACACCTGGTACAGCCGCGTCTCGCCCGCTTGCTGCAGCGAGCGGGTAAGGAAGCCAGTGTCCATGTGCGCAGCCTAGAATCTTCACGCACCTGACTCGACACCGACCGACGCCCCACAACCGAGAGAGTGATCCTCATGCCTGCCGGCGCTGCTGATCTCGACGCCCTCGGTAACGACTACCGCGTGGCGTTGATGTCGATGTACGCCAACGAAGGCCAACTCGGTGCCAGCGGCCAACGACACGACATCGACGACTCGACACGAATTTCAGTCGATGAAGGTTTAGCGCTCTACTCACTGTGCGTTGAGTCAGACGTGACCACAACCCTTGAAGTGGGCCTCGCTTACGGGTTCAGCACGGTGTACCTGCTGGCAGCGCTTGAACACAATGGTGGTGGCACGCACGTGGCCATCGATCCGTACCAAGCGACCGACTGGAACGGCATCGGCATCACCACTGCGCGACAACTCGTTGCGCAGAGCACCACACTCCCCGACGAGTCGATGATGCTCATCGAGGAGATGTCACACGCGGCTCTAGTCGATCTTGAACGCATCGGCGCGAGCTTCGGTCTGAGCTTCATCGATGGCTACCACCGCTTTGACGACGTACTCGTTGACTTCACTCTGGCCGCTCGGATGTGCCCGATTGGCGGCGCGATCGTGCTGCACGACACGTGGCTCGACAGCATCGCCGCAGTTGCGTCATTCCTGCGCAGCAACCGCATCGACTTCGTCGAAATCGATACCGAATGTGAGAACTTGTTTGCCATGCGACGAGTGACTGACGATGAACGCGACTGGCGACATTTCGTCGACTTTCCTCTTCGTTAACCGTTCTTCACGATTCGGGGAGCCACTCAACGACTCCTGCTTTGGCCAGCCACATCACGGTCATGCGAACAAACGCGCGTCGGCCCTGCGGGAACGACTGCAGAAGTTCGCTCACGGTCAGCGTTCCCGCGTTACCGAGCAATGCGACGACCTCCGCCGCTTCGCTCTCGTTTCCGCGCAGCCCTGGGAACATCGCGTCGAGTTCGACTAAGGGGTTGGGTAACAGTAAGTCGGAGCCTCCGTTGGCGCCCGCAGCAAGTTGTAGCGCCAGATCGTCGGTAAGAACTTGAGTGGGTAACGGTCGAAAGTCAACGAATGGGTCGTTTCGCAATGGATTCATTCGGTGTGCCGAGACGACCGGCACCGCATGCGCACGACGCTGTGCAAGGTCAGCAAACAGTTCAGCGTACTGCGCGGCGACCACGGGCCACGCATACATCTCACGCGCACGCTGGCGGGCCGCCGCTCCCATCGTGGTGCGCAATTCTGGCGAGGCATTGAGGCGACTAAGCGCGGCCGCTGCGCTCGGTACATTTACGGCCGTGTGTGCCGCAACGGCTCCGCCATATTGCGAGTAGTCAACGAGATCAAGCAACTGAGCCAGCGCCAACGTCTCACCGAGCGCACCTCCTGGCCCTCCCAGCGTTGGTATCAGGAAGCCATCAACCTCATCGCGGACGATCGACCGGTATCCGTCCCAATCGCTGACGACCAGCGGCAGTCCGGCGGCCATCGCTTCGGTGAGTGCCTGCCCGAAGGTTTCCAAGATCGTGTCTGACAGCAACAGGAAGATGTCAGCGGCGGCCCAACACTGCGCGACCACCGTTGCATCGTTGCCGTCAAGAAATGTGACGCGTACCGAAGGTGCGTACGCGCGTGCGGCCGCTTCGAACAGGGGTCGATCTCGCTCTGGGTCTGGGAACCAACCTGTGAGCACGAAGTGGGTTGTCACTTCCGACTGGTGGTGAGCCGCTTCGACCGCTTTGAACATTGCTTGCGGGAAAGCTTTGTCGTAGTACGAGAGTCGGCCTAAGAAATAGACCATCACATCGTCCTCGGCAATACCGAGTGACGCTCGCAATCGCGCTCGCGCGTCAGCGTCGTTGGACTGCACTTCAATCTCAGCGACATTCGTGCCGAATGGAATCACCGGTAACTGCGGTCGAGGAAGAGTGGCGGCCCCTAGCCGCTCCTGAAGGTAGTTCTCCCAGCGATCGAAGGCATCTGCGACCGTGTCGCGCAGTGTAGGCGATGAGCAGATCATGGCGTCCCACTCATACAGAGGAGCGAGGGCCGACTGCATCATTTGCTCGCGATGTGTCGCTGACGCGTACGCGAAAATGGTGCCGACGATGCTGTAGTCGATGTCTCGCCCCGCGTGACGCCGCACCCACGCGGGTTCTGCAAGGTAGGGCTGGCCCGAAAGTTGAATTCCGGAACGCACTGCGGCCGATGTCGACAGCGCTGACCCTGAACTAATCACGACTGTGTCGTCATCGAGGCGAAGTTCACGCGCTAACTGCTCGGAATCCGGTGGCGTGCGACTTTGAAAATGCAACCGCCGATAGCCGCCGTGACGGGCGAGTGCTCGATAGGTGCCGGCATTCGCCACGAACCGTCCGTAGGGGTTGGTGGGCGGCTCTACTTGTCCTCCTGGCAGGTAGATGACCAAATCCTCGGACGGCGTCATGGCGCTAGCATCGCACGGCCTGCGAGTTATTCGATGCTCGCGGCAGGGTCATAGAATTGCGACTCACACCACGACGAGTGCGGGAGGCGGGGTCGATGCTGATCCAACCCGTCGTTCTCACGATGCCTCGACGAGACCCGCAACACGTCGACACCATCCGTTCAGCATTTACAGGGGCTCGGGGATTCGCCGAGCCACTCGTCTACCGCGATGCACTCGGCGTGGGCGCTGCCGTTGCGACTCGCGAGGCGATTGCACTAGCCGGGGCCGGGGGCCTGCACGTGCTCTTCCTCGAAGATGACGTGCTCGTCGACCACGAGGCACCAGCGCGTATCGCAGCAACCTCGTTCCCATCCAACGTTGCGGCAATCTCGTTCTGCGACATGCGTGAGGTTGCCGAGTTCTCGCCGAGTGGACTGTACGTTCTCAACCCCATGGGAAGCGACGGACGAGGCTGGTGGGGCAATCAAGCGCTGCTCCTTCACCGCGACATCGTGACGATGTGCGCGAGAGAAGATTGGTTTGGCCCTGAGATCGAATCGTCGCTTGGCATTCATGTGCACAAAGAAACTTACGGCGACAACGGACGCAACTGCAGTGACATCCGACTGTCTCTCCTCATCGCACAGCACGGCGGCGAGCGAAGCGAGTACGCCGTGCACGTACCGAGTCTCTTTCAACATGTGGGGTACGAGTCGGTGTGCTTCCCAGGCCGAGGCCTAGGTGAGCGCGAGACTCGTAATTGGATTGCCGATCGGCGACGCTTTAACCTCGACGCGATTGTCGGAGCCGAACTGACTAGTTGACCGATTCGGGATCGTGGCAAATTCCGTTGATCGACAATCCCTTGAAGCTACAATCCTCGATGCGCTCGTCAATAACACGATGCACGACGTCGCGCCATTGCTCGTCGGTCATCAGGTGGAATCGCGTCAGGTTATTGCGCTCGACGCAGATGCGCAGCAATTGCTCGCACGACCAGCCGGGGATGTGCTCCCAGATTCGGCCGTTGTACTCATGAATGCGGTTCACTATCGTCCACGAACGATCGAGTAACTGTGTGTCGATGAGGAAGTCAGTGGCCCCGACATCGATGAGGTAGAACGTGGTCTGCGGAAAGAAGAAGTCAGTCGTAAAGGGGGCGATGTCGAACTCGTTCTGGCGTATCGCGCTGTATGACAGAGCGTTGAGAAAGTAGAACGATGCAGGTTCGATTGGAATGTGCAGCATTTCCTCGTCGAGGTAGACGTCGTTGGCACTCTTGCAGAGCCAGCCGATGCCATTGCCCTTGCAGTAGTCAAAGAGCATGTTGTCGAGATCGCTCGTACCGATCGAGTGCCCACGATTGAACGATGAATCCAGAATCACGCATTCAGGAAAGTAGCGCCGCCAGAGTTGAGTGTTGGCCCGCATCAATTCCGCGGTGTCTTTGCCACCAAAGTTCGTGGCCACCACGACCCGTCGAAAACGATGCAGAATCGGCAGGTTGTGAACGATAGACCGTTCGAGGGCTTCTACGTCACGCCGATCGGCGATGTAGCCGGCGGTTCCGTACACGCTGCGCGAGACGACATCACCCAAGCGATTCATGGCCACGCGAAGACGCTGATTTATGCTTCGCCTTTGATTTTGAGAGTAGAAGAACCGAAACCGCCGATCACGTCATTCAACTCGTCCTCACTCAGTTCATCCGAGGGTTGAGGTGCAGCATCTTCGGATGCGACCGGCTTTTTTGTCATGACGGATCCTTTACTTGTTTCAGGGCGAACTCTTTAGGAGGTGAAGCCTCGAAGAGCGACTAGCCCGCTTCGCCAACGGTGTGGCGGCCGTGAGCGCCAACGCCCCCGATGACGGCGTCTAGTTCGGCATCGCTGAGTTCGGCTGCCTCACTTGGCATCTCCTCATCACGGGGTGCTTCTTTCTCAGTCATCACGTGACCTCTCAGACGGAACCTACGGCTGGCAACGACTCTCACTGTAACAACAGGGACAACCAGCGTCAGGTGCAGACTCAGGAACCGAAAAGAGATTCGGGAAGTGCCGGCGGTGGTCCGACAATGTCGATGTCGTGATCCGCAGCCGCTGACATTAAGGCACCCATGTCAAACTCCCACGTAGCAGGCACTTCACCATTGACCGGAATACCGGCGGCCTGGACAAATCCAGCGAACCCAGCCGGCGCTGTCACGCTGATCAATCGAGCGGTCGGGCTGGTCACACCGAAAGCATGCGGCTGATCAGGCGGCAAGTACACGGCTCCACCCGATGCGAGCGACACACGCTCATCTCCGGCCCACGCGAGGATGCTGCCCTGCAGCACGTAGAAGATCTCTGCCTCACCATGGTGAATGTGCATCGGCGTGACATCGCCTTGCTCACCCCATTGGTCAAGCAACGCAATCGAACCTTGAGTTTGCGAGGCATCGAGCACGAGGTCGAACGTCGTCTTTCCTACCCACAGCAGCCGACGGCGATCCTGCGCATGCGATACGCCTACCCCGGATGGAAGAATCGACATGTCGCATTCCTCTGCAGTTGATGCGCCGCATCTCATGGGTCGAGCGACTGCGCAGCGACCGTAACAGGAATGAAAACGCTCACGTTGTCTTGCTAGTCCACTCGGGTGTAGCCCCCAAGTGGACTACGACTGCGGAGGAAGCGGCGGCAACTCGACAGGCTGAGGCAACGTCGCGTAGTCAGTGGAACACATGGTCGCCGATGCGGGCGACACCGACTGCGTAGTTGAGCGGGAACACGACAGCGGCAAGTAGATGTTCAGCGTGCCATCGATGTTCATGGTGTAGACACGGCCCGCGTAGCCCGGCATGGGGAACCACGCCAAATCAGAGGGCCCGTTGACCGCCGACTGCGCCACTGTGGCACCGGTAGCCGCATTCGCCCACAAGACGCTCTCACGCCAGCCATTGTCGAACAGATCGTCGACGGTGAAGCCGGTGGGATCGATGTACTGAGATATCAAGACGCGGTTCTTTGCCGGGCCCATCGTGGCCAAGTAGTCGGAGGTGCGCCAGTCAGGCCGGCTCCACAGCACCTTCATCGTTCCGGTCGCCTGATCGAGGTGAACACCGAAGACACCCCCCATGATGAGGTCCTGCATATAGATCATGCTGTTCTCGGGGTCGGTTGAGAAACTCGAGGGCGCTTCACTGCTGCCGCCGGCCGGGAGTGACACCCCCCACGGGCAGATGCGGTGCATATCGCTGGCGTCGGTCTGGCTCACCGCCACCGCGCAGACGTACTTCGAGGTCGACGTGATCGCGTTGGAGTTGAAGATGACCCACTTACCGATCAGCACCGGCCCGTCACCGGGCCCCTGGCCATCAAGCAGGTAGTTGGGTGCCCATGTCGGGTCCTGTGTCAGCGTGCGTGCTTTCGGATCCCAGATAATGCGCAGCCCTTGAGTAGCACCCGCGAGATAGACGTAGGTCTTCTTACCGTGCGGAACCAAGATGGGTCGCGCGGGCACTGCCTGGCCAAGATTGATCTTGGCGATGTTCGTCAAAGTCACAGGATCAACCGCAACGAAGGTCGTGAACGGCTGTGGTAGGCCGGTGGCTGCGATGCAGTCCGACATCGCCTTGCTGCCCTGAATCGTGCAGCCAGGTGACCGATTCTGTGTCTTGAGCAAAATCGTGCCGCGAGCATCGGGAGCCACCGCGAACCCGTCGAAGTTCGCATCTTGCGGTTGGCCGTCAAGTACGGGCTGTTGCCCCCACACCGTGATCGTCCCGGTCGTGGGGTCGAGTTTGTACACTCGCGGGCCGATGGCCACAGCGACAGAACCATCCTTCACCACGGCCATACTTCCCGGAATCACCCACTGGCCGTCCAGCATCGGAAGGTGTCTGCGCCAGATCTCCTTACCGGTCGCGGGGTCGAACCGGGAGATATAGGGACCTTCGGTATACGAGGGCATGGGAGACCAAGGCGCTCCACCGAAGAGGAACGCAGCGTTGGGACCACCAAACGTCACAATCTGAATTTCACCCGGGTACGACTGTGTGCTCGTGAACTGCGCGACTTGGTTCTTACCCTTCATGGTGCCAGTGAAGGTGGCGCACGGCTGCACTCCGCTGTGGATCGCATCGGTCACCTCGGGCGCGCCGATTGCCGCCGCGTAGTTCGTGAAGTTGTTAGCTGGATTCTTCGCATACGAGCGCATGCAGGCGACCTCGTGCGGGATCGCCGAAGGCACGCCCTGGCCCGCCGACGGAAGGGAGTGCTCTCGTGCCTCATGCGGAGCTTCATGTGCCTGAGAGGCGCCGGCTCCGAGTCCCACTGATATCAACGAGACGACAGCGACCGCGAGGGTGGTACCAATGACTCGCGCCGTCACCGTGTGCCGAGCGGTAGTCATTTCCCAACGGAAGCACCTCGCTTGCTCAGCGGCTACCGTGCTAGCACGGTCGTTCACCACGTCGACCGGCGAACCGTCACATGTTCAGGCGCACGGCAGATGACGCCATAGAGGCCATCACGCAGACAGGGAGCATCATGACGCCACAGGATTTCGAAGGTACCTGGTCGCTTGAGTCGTACCGTGTTGACTACGACGATGGCCGTGTTGCGTACCCGTTTGGCGACGATGTCACCGGGGTGATTTCGTACCAGCAGGGTCGAGTGTCGGTCATTTTCGGGTCGAAGGATCGGGATCGATTTGATTCCGACAACCCACAGTTTTCAACCGACGCCGAGCGAGCCGCCGCCGGGCAGCACTTCTTCGCCTACTCAGGCACGTACGATGTGGTCGACGACGTGGTGGCGCACCACATCGACATCTGCCTATTTCCCAATTGGGTGGGCGACGACCAATTCCGAACTGCCCGGTTCGATGGTGACTTGTTGCGTCTGGAGTTCCGAGCAGGGGAAGAAACGTCGCGCGCGTCGACCTTGCGATTGGCCTGGAAGCGGATGGCCGTTCATCAGTCACTGAGTTGAAGCCATCAGCAAGGGAACCCGCGGCCTGGCCGATTACGCAGCAGCCAGCGTCGCCAATCGGAAACCCGTGTCGTCATCGGCATAGAACGGGGCACCACCCATTGGCCCGTAGTCGCGGCGAACCGCCTTGTTCAGCGGCGTGATACCCGGCCCCCATGACCCACCTCGCACTATGCGGTTGGGGCCACTGGTGGGGTCAGGGTAGGCCGCACCCGTCCACTCCCACAGCGATCCACCCTGATCGAAGGTGCCGTAGTGGCTTGTCGATCCGGCATACGAACCAACCGGTGTCAAGACGCCGCCGTCGCCGCCCTTGTAGACGTTCTGGAAGTTGGCGGCAGGTGCCTGCGCACCGTCGGACACCAAGGCAATGCGCGGCGGCTTGTCACTTCGCGTGGGGTAGTTCCAGTATTTGCTGTCACCGGACTTCTCCGGGTCGTAATACGCGGCCTTGTACCACTCGTCCTCGGTCGGAATCCAGAATCGTGCATCGGCATTGCGCTCGACGGATCCGGCTTCCTGGAAGTCGATCAAGGTGTAGGCACCAGTTTCTGTGCCACCACTCCCCCGTCCGTTGTGCATCCAGTTGGCAAGTCGGGCGGCGTCGAACCACGTGACCCAGGCGATGGGACGATCTTCGGGTTGAGGCCAGACAGAAGAATCCGTTCAACCGGGAATCCTGAACAGATGGGCCGTGTCCACCGCTGGCCCCTAGTTCGTCGCTGCTGCCAACGCTGCGGCGACCAACGCATCTCCGGTCTCACGCGTTGAACGCGTCATACCCTTGCGGCTGACAAGGTCGGCTACAGCACCTTCCTCGACCCAACGTGCGGCATCCGGTTCGCCCACGTGGTTAAGCAACATTGCCAGTGACAGCACGGCCGCGGTCGGGTCAGCCTTTCCTTGCCCTGCGATGTCTGGGGCCGACCCGTGTACCGGCTCAAACATGCTCGGGTTCTCCCGGCTGGTGGAGTCGCTGCCGAGCACGGAGTCACATTGCCTAACCGTAATGTAATGCCTTACGCTTGAGGGGTGCTAGACGATCTCGATTGGTCAAAGCGCGGTGAGTACATGCACGCGAAACACGGGATCAGCGTCGCATTGGCAAACGATGCAGTGGCAGATCTGAACAGAGTCGTGGTCAGTCCTGACTACAACAGTGCTAGCGGTCGAAGTGTCCGGATCATCGGTTACTCGATGCTTGCCGAAGCGGTTATCACGGTTATTGCGATGTCCAGTGGCGGGATCGACTGCGGGGTCAACGGCTGGCTGGCCAACGAGAAGGACCAGCGGATCTACAGAGAGGCAGAAGTAGATGGGCAAAATTGACGACATTCTCGCTGAGGAAGCGACGGCAGTCGAAGCCGCTGAGTTGGGGGCTGATCAGAAGGCAC
>CAIYMF010000204.1 GCA_903927265.1 uncultured bacterium
ATGCGGCTGTGGGTCTGAAGCCGGCGCGGCTTGAGAACTACCTACCAAAGCGTTGATCGGTTACCAAGGCTTGACCGCGTCCAGCCGTTGTATTCTGCAGTAATGGCGGCATGGGTGGTGTCATGCTGGCAGGGTCATCGCTTCACCGGCTCGGTGGCAGGCAACTTGGCGGCCATCGACTTCGAGCAGGGCCGGCACTTCCTTGCGACAGATATCGAGCGCGAAAGGACAACGCTCGGAGTATGTGCACCCCGCCGGTGACGTACCCACTCCGGTGCCGATGCGGGTGAGTGCTGATCGGTGCACGCCGATCTCCGGGACCGCCGATCGCAATGCGCGCGTGTACGGGTGCCTCGGGGAATCGAGTAGGTCACGGGTGCTTCCGCTCTCCATCACGGTGCCTTCGTACAAGACCACACTTGACTCGCACAGCCGGTCGACCACGGCAAGGTTGTGCGAGATCAGCACATACGCCAATTTGCGTTCTTCGCGCAGTCGTTCGACGAGTTGCAGCACTCGCTCCTGCACAGTCACGTCAAGGGCACTGGTGGGTTCGTCGAGAACGAGCAGCCGCGGTTCCAGAGCCAGTGCCCGGGCCAGTACCACGCGTTGACGTTGTCCGCCGGAAAGTTGATGCGGAAAGCGGGACATCAAGTCAGCAGTCAGACCCACCTCGTCGAGCAGTTCGCCAACCCGATCGCGTCGCTGCGGCTTCGGCACGGTGCCATGAATCGCTAAGGGCTCTGAAACCGACGAGAGCACGGACATTCGAGGGTCAAGCGCGCCGTCGCCATCTTGAAACACCATTTGCACTTCACGGCGATAGGTCGACAGGGCGGAACCCTTGAGAGCGAGAACATTTGCCCCCGCGAAGGTAATCGATCCAGATGTGACCGGATGTAACTTCAACAGTGCGCGTGCGATCGTCGTTTTGCCTGATCCAGATTCACCAATGATCCCCAGGCCGTAGGGGCCAGCAGGCACGTGCAGGTCAACTCCGTGGACCACTTCGCGGTCACCATACGAAAGGCGCACATCGTTGACCGTCAACAGTGCGTTCATCGCGTACGTCCGATCACGGGCACAGCCGCCAAGAGGTCACGGGTGTACTGCTCAGCCGGTTCGCGCAGGATTTGCTCGGTGGTTCCCTGCTCGACAACCTCACCGCCACGCATCACCATCACCTGATCGGCGAGCTCACTGATCACTGCGAGATCGTGGGAAATGAACACGATCGCGGTGCCATGACTTTCGCGAAGATTGCGTAATACATCGATCACTTCCGACTGTACGGTGACGTCGAGGGCACTCGTCGGCTCGTCCGCGATGAGAACATCGACCCGTAACGCGGCGACAAGTGCGATCGCAAAGCGTTGAGCCTGTCCGCCAGACACTTCATGCGGGTACCGACTCAGGATCTGGGGGTGGAGCATCACCTCGGCGAGCGCCTGCTCCATTCGAGCGTGACGTTCAGCCCGGGCTACGCCGTGCAACTTCAAGGTGCGTCCGAACAATGTGCCCAATGAAATCGTGGGATTGAGCGCAGCCCGAGGGCTTTGCAGAATCATGGCGATTTGACGTCCGCGTACAGCACGCCACTGCTTGCTCGACAGTGTGCTGAGGTCAACGTCGCCAAGTTTCATGCTGCCCGTGACGACACCCCCGGAATAGCGAGTCAGGCCCATGAGTGCCAGTGCCGTTTGAGACTTCCCTGAGCCGCTCTCACCGGCGATTCCGAGTACCTGGCCGGTGGCCAGATCAAACTCGGGCACATGAGCGACGACAGTGCCGCCATAAGAGACCCTCAGGTCGCGAACGCTGATCACCGTTGTCCTCGCTTCGGGTCAAACACGCTCTGAAGTCCGTCACCAACGAAGTTGAATGCAACGGCCGTTACCAAGATTGCCAACCCGGGGAAGGTGATGACCCACCATGCTGAGGTGGCAAGTGGCTGGCCGTTGGCCACCATTAACCCCCACTCGGGAGTGGGGTCCTGAGCCCCGAGGCCAAGGTAAGACAACGTGGCTGCGGTCAAGATGATGCCTGCGGCGTCAAGAGACATTTGCACGAACACCGGCGTCGACGCGTTGGGTAACACGTGTCGCACGAGTTGGCGAGTGCGGCTCGCGCCAAGGATGCGTGCAGCGTCTGAATAGCCTTGCCGTCGGATGGATGCTGCCTGGCCGCGCGCTAGTCGCGCGTACCACGGCCACCACGTGAATGCGATGGCCAACGCGGCATGCAGTGCGCTTGGGCTGAGTACCGCCGCAAGAGCGATCGAAAGCAGTAGCGCGGGGAACGCTAGGAAGATGTCAGTCACCCGCATCAGCACGGCATCGAGCCAACCACCGAAGAACCCTGCCGCGAGCCCGACCGAGAGCCCGACGACAGCTGACACCACGAGCACGATGACGACTATTCCGAGCGAAACACGCGCACCAAAAACGACTCGGGTGAAGATGTCTCGGCCGACGAGATCGGTACCGAACCAGTGCGCGGCACTCGGTGAGAGCAACGCCTGGGTGGGGTGGACGACCGCTCCGGCATCCTCGGGGTACGGCGTGATCCACGGTGCAAGCACGCCCGCGATGATGATGAGTGCTGACAACACCAGTCCGATGACGAGTAATGGCACTCGTTTAGCCGCACCCCAACCCGGCCACATCCACGAACGGCGGCGGCCCGGAACGCCCTCGGTCTCTGACGTCGCCAAGGGGGCCAGATCCGGCACCGGCCCGCTCATGCTCGAACCCGCGGGTCAATGACGGCTTGTGCGAGATCAACGATCAAATTCAGCAGGACGTAGAGCAGGGCCACCATGAGTGTGATCCCGAGAATCGCTGGGATATCGAGAGAAACGAACGCCCTGACGGCGTATGAACCCAGGCCTGGCCAGTTGAACACTGACTCGACGATGAAGGAGTTCGTCAGGGCGTAAGCGAAGACCAGTGCAATGAGCGAGACGATCGGATTCAGTGATGGCCGAAGGGCAAATCGGCCAAAGACAGCGCGCTCTGGAAAACCGAGGGCGCGCACCATGCGCACGTGCTCTTCACCGAGGTTCTCAAGCAACGAACCGCGGGTCACCATGGCTACCGCCCCGATGGGGTACGCGGCAATTGCACACACTGGCAGAATCATGTGCGCGGCAGCATTGACGAAAACCGGCCAGTTGCCGGTGAGGAGCGAGTCGATCACGGGAACGCCGATCACGGTGTAGAGCGGGCTGATGGAGTCGTAGGCCGAGTCGTACTGACCCGCTACCGGTAGCCAACCCAGGCGTGAGAAGAAAACAATCTGCAGCAGGATTGCGAGCCAGAAGACCGGCATGGAGACCATCAGGATTGCGATGATTTTCGCCGCGACATCGCCGAAGGTTCCGTGCCATCGCGCGGCGGCGATTCCCAGTGGAATACCGACGATGGCTGCGAACACCAGAGCAATCCCAACAAGCACAAGGGTGGTTGGCAGCACCTGAATGAGATCTGAGGTGACCGGCTGTTTGGTGTGTAGAGAGATTCCCAGGTCACCGTGAAGAATTCCTGTGACGTAACTGACGAACTGCTGCCACATGGGCAGGTCCAGCCCGAACTGTTCTCGCACGGCCGCCAACTCTTCGGCGGATGCTCGGGGGCCGGCATAGGCGATCGCCGGGTCTCCCGGAATCAGTCGGGCGATCACAAACGTCATGACGATGACACCCAGCACGACCCCGAGAGCCTGCAGAATCCGCGAGGCGATGTAGCGGCTCATACCCCACTCTCCGGGTCAATACTCGTGCGTTGGTCCGCTACTCACGGGTCTCCGCTGATTTAACCAGTCGGCGTGAGTTGGTACACGAACACGACGTTGCCATACGAGGGATTGTCAACGTAACCCTGCACGGTGGATGCCAGCGCACGTCGGTTATTGGTGACACCCACAACCGCCGTTACCGCCTGATCCGAGATGGTCTTCTGCAGATCGACGTATTGCTGATTGGCCTTGGGCCGGTCAGTTGCGGTGAGGGCCTGCAAACCGTCAATGGTCGCGTCGGCAGCAGGGTCATTCCAATAGGAAAGGTTGAAGTAGGGCGGTGTCGCCGAGTGGAAGAGGTTGATAAACCACGAGTAGGGATCTGCGTAGTCGGGGTACCAGTAGAACAAGAAGATGTCCTGGTGCTTGGCCGCATCAGGGGACTTCCCAAGGTCCCACTGCGTTTCCCACGCCAGTGCTTTCCCCTGCAGTTCAACCCCGACGGCGGCCAGATTCGCCTTCATGATGGTCACCACTGTCTCTTGAACCGGATCTCCGGCCGCGTAGGTGAGAAGCAATGAGAGCTTCTTGCCGCCGGTTCCGTACCCAGCCTCAGTGAGCAATTTTGTGGCGTCTGCAACATTTGTTGTCGGCTGAACTTCTTCCGTGTATCCCAAGAGGCCAGGGGGGATGACGCCGGTGGCCTTGATCATGCTTCCTTGCAAGGTAGTGATGATGCCGTCGTAGTCAATCGCCTCGGCCACTGCCTTGCGCACGTTGACATCGGCGAGCGGACCGGACGCCGTATTGAGCATGGCGAGCATGTTCTGAAATGAC
>CAIYMF010000205.1 GCA_903927265.1 uncultured bacterium
CGCCAGCCTTCCCACCGAGCCCCCCACCGCCGAACTACTGCGGCGTCTTCACGCTGCGGGAGCGATGGTCCTGCTTCCGATTATTCGACCGGACCGCGTGTTGCACTGGGCGCCGTATTCCGATGCCGCTTCCCTGGCGCCTGCTGTGCTCGGGATTCTCGAGCCCACCGCCGACAGTGTGGTCGCCACTTCCCCACTCGAACTGCTCGCTTTGAACCCCGCTGTTCTCATCGTCCCCGCGCTCGCTGTCGATGCGTCAGGTGCGCGACTTGGTCAAGGGGGCGGCTACTACGACACCGTGCTGGCTGCACTTCCTCGCGATGGCGGCCCCGCAGTGATCGCGCTGAGCGGCGCTGACGAGGTACTGGAATCGGGTGCGATTCCGATGGCCGCCCACGACCGTCACGTCGACCGGTTCATCACCGGGTAGCTCTCAACTCGCAACGGCGTACGCGAGAGAGGCCACGACTACACCAGCGACCAACGATGCGGCCGCATACCCAACACCTCGCCACGACCGCGCTTGACCACCAGGCACAGTGCGTTCCAACACCTGAGCCGCAAAACCGCTGAATGTCGTCAGAGATCCACAAAAACCGGTGGCCAACAGCATCACCCACCAGTCCGACACACCGCGCGACATTGCCAGTCCGAGTACCACACCGGCCATCGCTGACCCCACGACGTTGACGGTGAATGTTCCCCACGGAAGCTTCGATCCAAAACGATGCGTCATCAGGCGCTCGGTCATGAAACGCAGGGGTGCCCCTACCGCGGCACCGATCGCGACCGCTAGTGCAAGTGTCGTGGTCATGCTTCGTCCACCGCCGATTCGACAATGCCGTGCGACGCAGGCCACAGTTGGCGCCCAAGTGCGATGCCAAGTCCCACGGCCGCGACACCGAGGATGACCGATCCGATGGCGTACGCGAGAGCCAGGGCCGCGTTGCCGTGAGCGAGCATGTCGCGCGTCTGCACCGACAACGCCGAGAAGGTCGTGAAACCCCCGAGGATGCCCGTAATCGCGAAGGGCCGAACCCAGCGTTGTTCAACCCTCAACAGAGCCTGCAACATCAGGCCCAGTAGGAAAGCACCGAGCAGGTTAATCGCAAAGGTTGACCAAGGCCAGTCGCCCACACCGTGCGGAATCAGCACATCGATTTCTGCACGCGCGAGGGCCCCCACGACGCCACCCAAGGCGACGATCGGAATGAGGTCGGCGTCATGCGCCACTACTCAGGCGTCCCGCCGCGCAAACTGCACAAGTCCGATAACGCTCAGACCCACAACCCACGCCAAGAAGACCACGCCACCGCGCCCAAGGTCGTCGCCTCCATTGAGGAAGGTCTGCCCGGCCGAGATCGGCAGGTACTGCGGCAACCACGGCAGTCGATCAACAAGGCCAGCCGAGGCAAGCGGCTCAACGACGGCGCCAAGAAGGAGCGGAATCACCACGCCAAGCACCAGGTTGCGGGTGATCAGGGTGAGCATGAAAGCCAGAATGCTGTACCCCACAAGAAACAACCCGGCCCGCAGTAACTGAAGCCACGTTTCCGAGGTCACCGGGTCGATCGCGACACCCGCGATTTTCACCACTGCGAATGCCACCACCATCGACAGCAGATACAGCGCCACAACCCACACCACAACGACGATCAACTTGGCTGTGAAGATCACCCACCGGCGCGGATACTCGCTGAGTGTCAACCGGATCAAGCCATAGCGATACTCGTGCCCGAAGGATTGCGCGGCGATCGTCGTCACGAAGATGGCCGAAAGAAAATTGGTTCCGGCGATCATGACGACACCCAACGGAACCGATCCGCTACCGATCATTCCGTCGCTGCCGTCGCCTGGATCACCGAAGGAACCTTGCGTCACCTGCGCCACCAGGTAGGCGACGAGTCCCGTCGCAACCAAGAACAACGCGACCAGAACATACGTGGAACGAATCGACGTGATGCGCCGCCACTCGTAGACCAAGGCGGCGCTCATCGGGCACCTCCGTCGGCCGGCATGGCACCGGGATCACTGCCAGCAGCGAAATCTTGCGACTCACTGGTCAGTTCGAGGAACGCGTCTTCAAGGCTGGCCTGACGGTTCACCAACTCGCGCACCGTGATTCCAGCGGCGAACGCGATGTCGCCAATGCGATCGGTACCCGCCCCTGTCACCGCAAGTGCTTCGGGAGTTTCTGCCGCGACTCCTAGACCCTGCGCCCGAAGTTCGGCAGCAAGCCGCACCGCGTCACTTGAACGCACGAGCACGTCGTTCTTGGTACTGCGCGACACGAACTGCGACATCGATTCGTCGGCGATGAGTCGGCCGCGAGCGATCACCACGAGGTGGTCGGCCATCAGCTGCATTTCACTGAGCAGGTGGCTCGAGACCAATACCGAGTTGCCTCGCTGCGCATAGTGAGTCAGGAAGTCACGGAGCCATTGAATGGACTGGGGATCAAGGCCATTCGCCGGCTCATCGAGAAGTAACACCTGCGGCTCAGCGAGAATCGCGGTGGCCAACCCGAGTCGTTGCCCCATACCTAGCGAGAATCCACCGGGCCGCTTATCAGCCACGCCTTGAAGGCCCACCAACTCGAGGACTTCATCGACACGGACCCGACTCACACCCGCCTCACTGCCCATCATCTGAAGGTGCGCACGAGCGGTTCGCTTCGGATGGAAGAACTTGGCGTCGAGGTGCGAGCCGACGACCTTGGTCACTGGGCGATGGTCGACGAGTCGCTTTCCCTCGTACAAGGTGGTGCCGGTGCCATGGTCGAGACCGAGCATCAGCCGCATCGTCGTTGACTTGCCCGAGCCATTGGGCCCGAGGAAACCAGTGATGTGTCCGGGGCTGACACGGAACGAAAGTTCGTGTACCGCCTGAACACTGCCATAGGCCTTGGAAAGGGACTGCACATCTACGATCACCCAATATTTCTACCCTGCGCCGAGCCCGAATGGACGCATCGGGGGCAGATAGGTGACAATTGGCACTCGGCACCTGTGAGTGCCAACCATCGACTGATCCCGCACGCATACATCAGAACCTCAGAGGACACAGTGCCGACTTACCAGTACGTATGCACCGACTGCGACGCTCCGCTTGAGGTTGTCCAGAGTTTCAGCGACGACGCACTCACCGACTGCCCCGCATGCCGAACGGGTCGCCTTCGCAAGGTTTACGGCTCGGTAGGCGTGGTGTTCAAGGGTTCGGGCTTCTACCGCAACGACAGCCGCTCAACATCGACCAGCACCAGTCCTGCCTCCACCTCGAGCGGGTCCGACTCGTCGTCATCGTCAAGCGACTCCTCCGGCGGTTCGAGCAGCGGCTCCTCAGAAGGTGGCAGCTCGTCTCCCGCCAGCACACCGGCAACCACCACCCCCACCGCCCCCTCCACCGCTGCTGCGTCCTAGCACGCCGGGCCTGTGGACGGCGGCAGTATCCACAGCCCTAATCGACATAACGTGGCCGGGTGCTCTCCTTTTCGTTGACTCCACTGACCACGCTGGCGCGCTCCATTCGGCGTCATCGACGACTGCTCGCTGCGCTGCTCGCCGCGTGGGCCGCATACCTGACCCTCGGCATCGTGCGCCCTGATGCGCCGCCTAGTCGATCAACCGTGGTGACGGTGCACGATCTCGCTGCGGGAAGTGTCGTGCAGGTCGATGACATCGCCCTGCGACCATGGCCGGTCGAAGGAGTTCCTCCTGCAGCACTCGCCGATCCGGCGGTCGCCGTCGGGCGAGTGGCCGCCGTCGCCGTGCCCGCCGGAACTCCTGTCACGACCACATCAGTCGTCTCACCCGAAGCCCTGAGCCGCCACATGACGGCATCAGGAGGTGACGGGGTGGCAATTCCCATTCGACTATCGGACCCCGCGGTGGCTGCCTTGTTGGCACCCGGCGATCGCGTTGACGTGTGGTCAAGTCGCGAAGGTTCGGTCCCAGCGGTTGCCGTACGGGTTGCGGCGGCGGCCGTCGTACTTGCCGTGCCCCGGCCGACGAGCGGTGGCCTCCTGGCCACATCGGGTGCCTCAGCACTCGTGGTGCTTGCTGTCCCGTCAGTTGCGGTTCCCGCGTTGGCGTACGCAACCTCCTCAGCACGGCTCACTGTCACAGTTCTTGCAGCCTGACTGTCCGCGATTCAACTGGATCGACCCGAGGCGGCGCACTAACGTTGTCGCACCACCACTTCACCACTGACAAAGGACGCGCTCATGCTTAAGGGTTTCCGGGACTTTATTCTGCGCGGCAACGCCATTGAGTTGGCCGTCGGCGTGGTGATTGGCGCTGCATTCACCGGTCTGGTCGACGCGCTGGTGAAAGGTTTCATCGATCCGCTCATTTCAGCGATCTTTGGCAAGCCCAACCTCGACGCGTTTGGCAATTTCACCATCAACAACGCCGTCTTCAGCATCGGCTTGATCCTCACCGCGATCCTCAACGTGATTTTCGTGGGCTTCGCGCTCTACTTCTTCATCGTGGTGCCGATGAACAAGCTCAACGAACGTGTCGGCGGCGAAAAGATCGACTCCGAATCACCCGAAGTCACCCTGCTGCGCGAGATTCGCGACGCGCTACGCACCCAGGAAGGCGGCGTCGAGAACGACGCGAAGGACGCCTGAGGTCAGTCGCCGTGGTGCGGGGGACGCTCGCGCAGATAGTCCTGCTCGGTGCGTTCATCTCCCCAGCCTTCGCCAGTCTCGTCACGTGTTACTTCGGGCAGCAACGTCAACGCCTCGAGCGAAGCAGTCGCATCAACAGCACCCGATTCGTTCGCTTGCTGAACCGGCCGGCCCGTACTCTCGATTAACGGCTCGTCGACATCGGACACGATCAGCCCGTTGCGTCGATGAGAGTCGGCCCGGTGGCCGCGCGCACCTCATCAACTGTGACACCGGGAGCTGTTTCGACCAGCACGAGTCCCTCAGGAGTGACATCGATAACGGCGAGATCGGTGATGATGCGCTGCACGACGCCCTTGCCCGTCAGCGGCAGGTCGCATGATTCAACGATCTTGTGGCTACCGTCTTTTGCGACATGTTCCATCATCACGATGACGCGCTTGGCGCCGTGCACCAAGTCCATGGCGCCGCCCATGCCCTTGACCATCTTGCCGGGAATCATCCAGTTGGCCAGATCGCCATCACTCGACACCTGCATGGCACCGAGAATGGCGGCATCGATTTTTCCGCCGCGGATCATTCCGAAACTCACTGCCGAGTCGAAATACGCAGCACCCGGAAGCACGGTGACTGTTTCCTTGCCGGCATTGATCAGGTCGGCATCGACGTCAGTCTCGGCAGGGTAGGGGCCGGTTCCGAGGATTCCGTTCTCGCTCTGCAGAACGACGTGCACTCCCTCAGGCAAATAGTTCGGAACGAGCGTCGGAAGGCCGATACCCAAGTTGACGTACTCGCCGTCATTGAGTTCGAGCGCAACGCGCGCCGCCAATTCTTCGCGGGTCAGTGTCATGTCAGCCTTCCTTCCGCACGGTGCGACGCTCGATGCGCTTGTCGGCTGCTTGCTCAGGCGTCAGCGCGACTACGCGCTGCACCATCACTCCGGGGATATGAACTTCGTCGGGAGTGATCTCACCTGGCTCGACGAGTCGCTCAACCTCCGCGATGGTGATGCGCCCGGCGCATGCTGCCAACGGGTTGAAGTTGCGCGTGGACTTGTCGAACACGAGGTTGCCGTGTCGGTCGCCGACGCTGGCCCGCACGAGGGCGAAGTCAGTGACGATTCCGTGTTCGAGCACGTATTCACGCTCAACGCCATCAAGTTCAAAGGTGCGTACTTCTTTGGGAGGTGAAGCAAGCGCGATGCCGCCGGCACCGTCGTAGCGCCACGGCATGCCACCATCGGCGACCTGCGTTCCGACACCGGCAGGGGTGAAGAATGCCGGAATGCCAGCGCCACCAGCGCGGAGACGCTCGGCCAGGGTTCCTTGCGGAATGAGCTCGACCTCAAGTTCTCCTGACAAGAACTGCCGCTCGAATTCCTTATTCTCGCCCACGTACGACGATGTCATGCGGGCAATGCGCTTGGCCTGCAGCAGCACACCGAGCCCCCAGTCGTCGACGCCGCAGTTGTTGCTCACGACCGAGAGTTCGGACACGCCGGTCTCGAGTAGAGCCTGGATGAGAACCGATGGAATACCGCAGAGTCCGAAGCCGCCAACGGCGAGAGACGCACCGTCGCCGATATCGGCGACTGCTTCAGCGGCTGACGCCACCACCTTGTCCATGACAACCTCCTGTTCGACGCCACCGCGCGGGCGAACGCATTCGAATCCTAGGGTGTAGTCATGACCGACTCCTCACCCCGTGTCCTACTGTTCGGCGCCTCAGGATTCACGGGCAGACTGACCGCCCTGGCATTGGCACGACGCGGCCTACGACCCGTACTCGTTGGTCGTTCACGCAGCAAACTCGAAGCGGTTGTCGGTGAGATACTTTCGGCGAAATCCGTTGCAGGTGGCCTCGAAATCGCAGACGTCACCGACCCGTCTTCATTGGCAGCAGTGGTGCGAGCCGGCGATGTGTTGGTCTCGACCGTCGGGCCCTTCGTCACCATGGGTGAACCCGCCATCACCACCGCCATCGCCAAGGGCGCCCTTGCCTACATCGACTCCACAGGAGAACCACCCTTCATTCGTCGTGTCTTTGACGAGTGGGGACCGCAGGCCGATCGCGCGGGCGTGGCGCTGCTCACCGCCTTCGGCTACGACTACGTGCCCGGAAACCTCGCAGCGGCACTCGCATTCCGCGACGCAGTCGACGCAGGAGTCTCACCGGTGCGCGTCGACGTGGGCTACTTCGTGAAGGGCACCATGTCGATGAGTGGTGGAACGGCCGCAAGCGCAGCAGGCGTGCTCACCATGCCTCACTTTGAATTCACGCGGGCGCACCTCACCACAGTGCGCGGCGGAAACTCGTGGCGCAGCTTCGAAATCGATGGCACACAGTGGGACGGACTCTCAGTGGGCGCCACCGAACACTTCACGGTTCCGCGGCTGTCGCCCGCCATCACCGAGGTGAACACCTACCTTGGCTGGGCCGGCAAGAACACTCGGCATGTCAGTCGACTGTCGGGGGCCACGTCGCTCGTCGCCAAGGTTCCCGGATTCGATCGCGCACTCGGGGCACTCAGTTCGCGCACCGCACCTGCGCCCGGCGAGGGGCCCTCAGAAGAGACTCGAGCACAGGCACGCACTCTGGCCGTCGCCGAAACCTTCGACGGCGTCGGTCGCCAACTGTCGCGAGTGGTGGTCGAAGGACCCAGCCCCTACGACCTCACGGCCGAACTTCTCGCCTGGGCTGCCGATCAGGCAGTCGGCGGTCAACTCACGGGAACAGGTGCCCTCGGCCCCGCCGATGCATTCGGCGGACCCGGTGCCACGGTTGCCGCCAGCATCGAAGCATTCGCCGCGGGCTGCGCCACCCTCGACCTCTCCCCACTCAACTGACATGGGGGGACACTCAGCACGCATAGGCGCAGTTTTCGGTGCCCAAGGTCGACCGATTCCCTTGGGATTCCTACACACCGTCTAGCCTGCTCTGGTGTTGCAATCGACGTGGCTGCCGCTCGCGCAAGCCCACGCTCGTCGTGTTGAACCCTGGATCTCCCACCGTCTTGAACGACGTGCACGCGGCCAGAAGAACGCCATCGACGATTTCCTGTTCGACTACTACCCCTACTCACCGGGGAAGCTCGCCACCTGGCACCCCGGCTATGGAGTCGTGCTGGAAGGCCCCCGAAGCGCCGAGTACGAACCACTCACGGGCTACCGTCAGGTTGAGACTGGAATCACCGCAGACCTGAACTGGCTCACACCTCGCAAAGCCCGACTCGACCTCGCGCTGCGCATTCTGACCACGACTCCGTCCCGGCCCGCCGGCACCGGCTGCTTCGGACTACATGAGTGGGCGATGACCTACCGACTCACCCAAGACGAACTTCGTCACGCATACCTTCCCCTGCGAGTCACGCCAGACGTGGTGGAAACCACCGTCGACGCGATCGGCCTGCGGTGCACCCACATCGATGCCTACCGGTTCTTCACCGCAGATGCCACTCCCCTCAATGAGCACCGACCCACGCGCGACAACCAGCCCGACATGGAACAACCAGGCTGCCTGCACGCCGCGATGGATGTGTACAAGTACGCGTTCTGGTTCTCGCCGCTCGTCGATTCCGACCTGATTCTCGACTGTTTCGAAAATGCCGCCCGCGCGCGTGAACTCGACATGCGGGCCTCGCCCTACGACATGCAACCCTTCGGGCTCGACCCCATTCGCATCGAGACCCCCGCGGGCCGACGCGAGTACGCGGCCGAGCAGCGAGCTCTCATGGCTACGACTGAACCCCTGCGTACACGACTCGCCGCGACGCTGGGCACGCTCCGCGACGCGCTCACTGCGCTCGACCCCTCGTCCGTGTGACGCCCCGCTCCCCCTCTCTTCCCCCCGCGCGAGTCCATCACTTAGCCGGGCTAAAGCGCGGTCGAAGGACGCTTAACCGATGGACTCGCGGGGAGAAGGGGTTCAGGCATGCAGCGGCTTACCCACGATTCGGAACCGACACCCCCATCGCTGCGTCATATCCACCGGGTGAGCAATCGCCACACCCACGCATGCTCACATCCGGAGGACCCATGACCGGCACGGCCGCTCGCCGATGGCTCGGAGCCGCAGCCGCCGGGATCATCGCCTTCGCAGTGCCCCTCGCACTCACCGCCGCCCCGGCTCATGCCGAAACCGGCGCCTGGAAGGCCATCGCCTCAGGATCGGGCCACACGTGCGCAATCGCCGACGACAGCCACGTCTACTGCTGGGGTGACAACACTCTCGGCCAAATCGGAGCCCCCTCCACCATCCCCGTAGCCCCGGCACCTACCGAGGGCAGCACAGCCAAACCGGCACCCGCCCCAGCTCCGGCCCCCATCCCGACCCCCACCCCCGTGGAAGGAGCGGTGGCAGGCCAGACCTTCATCGCCATCGCTGCGGGCGATAACCACACCTGCGCCCTCAGCAGCGACCACAAGGTGCTGTGTTGGGGCGCTAGCGGAAACGGCCAACTCGGCAATGGCGTCCAGCCCACCGAAGGCGGACCCACATTCTCGGCAACAGCGGTCGACATTGTCGGAAATCTGGCCGGCTTGACCGTCAACTCGCTCGCTGCCGGTGGCAACACCTCCTGCGCGATCACCTCCGACGGAGTCACGTACTGCTGGGGTGACAACTCGGCCGGACAACTCGGGATCGGCGCAGCCGGTCCCCCGCGCGCGACGCCCACCGGCGTCAGCACCCGCGGCGTGCTGCGCGACCGCACGGTGACGCAGGTAGCAGTCGGAACCGACCACGCCTGCGCCGTCGACTCGACCGGCATCGGCTACTGCTGGGGCAACAATAAGTACGGTCAGATCGGCTCGGGTGTCCCCCACCGCGGCGGTGAGGGTGGCCAATACCTGCTTCCGACGAAACTCGACCCACTGTTCACAGCAGCCAACAAAGTGAGCCACATCAGCGCGGGAAGCTCGTTCTCGTGCGCGACAGCCACACCATCAGGAAGCAGCATCGCGATCGCGTATTGCTGGGGCGAATTGATCAAGGGACGCCTCGGCGACGGCTACAGCGGAACGAATCAGGATGCCTCCGTTTTCAGCCCCACCGCGGTTCCCACCAAGCAAGCCGCTGACCCCACCAAGGATGCCGTTCTTGCCGGCCGCGACTTGCGAGCGGTGAGTTCAGCGGGCGCCACCACCTGTGTTCTGGATCGAGTGGGCAGCGCCGTGTGCTGGGGCGACAGCGAAACTGGTCAGGTCGGAAACGGTGAGGCCGGCAGTCCCAAGCCTCTTCCGCCGACCGCGGTCGTCACGGCCCGCCCGTACGCAGGGGTTGGCCTCGCGGGCATCTCCGTGGGCACCAATCACGTGTGCGGTGTGAACGCGGCGAAGGCCGGAGGCGCCGCCTCCTGCTGGGGCAGCAACGGCACTGGACAACTGGGTCTTGGAGTGCTCAACACCACGGTGACGGGCACTCCGCGGGCAGTGATTTCGGCCACAGCCTCGCCTTCACCCGCGCCCACGTCCTCCGGCGGACCCACCGACCCGGCCACTCCTGACACCCCCACCGCCTCCTCGGGTGGGGGCTCGTGGGTCACCACTTTGCTCGCATTCCTCGCCGGCGTCGTGGTCGCTAGTCTCGGAGCCGTACTCATCTCGCGCCGCAGGGCTCCGACCGCCTAGCGGGTCGACCGTTCCTGTAGGCGGACCGATCGGTGACGCACGCTGGTCAGGTACGGAATGCTAGAGGTCGACATCACGCGCGATTACCAAGGAGCTGGCATGGGCACCGAACTCCCCTTCTTCGGCCACATCATTGATGGCGAGGAGGTCGGCTCGCTTGACGGCGCCACCTTCGCCGACGTCGACCCCTACACGCGCGAACCCTGGGCGACCATTGCACTCGGTGGCAAGGCCGACGCAGACCGGGCAGTCGCGGTCGCACGCAAGGCGTTCAACGAGGGCCCGTGGCCGCGGATGGGCTACGACAAGCGTCACGCGCTCATTCATCGCCTCGCCGACCTCATGGACGAGCACGCCGATGAGTTGGCGATGGCCGATACCCGCGACATGGGTAAGCCCATCACGCAGGCGAAGCACGATGTGGCCCGCAGCGCCTGGAACTTCCGCTTCTTCGCTGACCACGCGCGAATGCGTACGTCCGACGTGTACCCCATGGACTCCGGTCACCATGCCTACACGCGCTATGACCCGGTTGGCGTCATCGTCGCGATCTCACCGTGGAACTTCCCGCTGATGCTGGCCACCTGGAAGATCGCTCCTGCACTGGCATGGGGTAACACCGTGGTTCTCAAGCCCGCCGAAGACACCCCCACCTCGGTGACGATCCTCGCGCGGCTGGCAATCGAAGCGGGATTCCCGCCTGGCGTGTTCAACGTGGTGCACGGCTACGGCCCCGACTCTGCCGGTGCTGCGCTCACCACCAACCCCGACGTTGACCGCATCACCTTCACCGGAGAAAGCGGTACCGGCAAGATTATTTCGAAGGTGGCAGCCGACAACCTCACGCCCGTCAGCCTCGAACTCGGCGGCAAAGGCGCCAACATCGTCTTTGATGACGCCGACATCGACAACGCCGTTCACTGGGCCGTCGAATCAATCTTCCGTAACGCCGGCCAGGTGTGCCTCGCGGGTAGCCGCCTCTATGTGCAGCGCGGAATCTACGAAGACTTCCTGGTCAAGTACAAGGCAGCTGCCGAGGCCATGATCGTCGGTGACCCGAAAGATCCTGCAACTCAGTTCTCGCCAGCGCTTGCTAGCGAAGAGCACTTCACCAAGGTGTCGAGCTATCTCAACGAGGAATCCTTCGGCGGCGGGCACATGCTCACCGGCGGACTCAGCGAAGGTTGGGGCGTCAAGCCCACGATTATCACCGACGCTGGTCCCGATGCTCGTGTGGTGAAGGAGGAGATCTTCGGCCCCGTTGTTGTCGCGACTCCCTTCGACACCGAAGAGGAAGTACTCGCCCTTGCGAACGACACTCGCTACGGACTCAACGCCATGGTGTTCACCGAGAACCTCTCGCGTGCCCACCGCATGGCAGCGCGCCTCAATGCGGGAACGGTGTGGGTGAACTGCTTCTTCATTCGCGACTTGCGTGCACCATTCGGCGGTCAGGGTGACTCTGGCGTCGGACGTGAAGGCGGTGACTTCAGCCGCGAGTTCTGCACCGAACCCAAGGCTGTGGTCATGCAGATCACGCAGTAGCGCACCTCACGCGATCATTGCGCCGGAACCCCTACTCGCAGCACGCGCATTTGCAGAATCAGCAACGAGTAGAAGCCAACCAACGTCAGTAACTCAAGCAGCATCGCTTCGCCGAGTTTCTCAACAACCGCCGCGCATTCAGCATCGCTCAGGTCTCCGCGCGATGCCAGTTGATCGGTCGTGTCGACTACAGCGCGCTCGAACGGGTCGACGATGACTTCGTACCTGCGGTCACGCACCCCGGCCATTTCTACATCGGTGAGTCCGACTGCGCGGCCAATTGCCTCATGCGCGTACCGCGCGAAATCGGCATTGCATTGAGCGGCCACCACAAGAATCGCCAATTCGCGGGCGCGACTCGTCAGCGACGTGTCATCGCGCATCGCGTCGCCGAGGTCTTGCAGAACGGCGCCAAGAGCGGGCTGGTGAAGGTAGCCGTTGAATGGGCCTTCCAGCGCCCCCGATGAGTCGATTACTTGGAAAGGCGGCGGTCCCTGAGCCTGACTCGCAGACACGATCGAGTCGTACAGCCTCTGCTGCTCATCGTTGAGATCGGCCGGTGTCAGTCGCCGCACGCGCGCCTGGTGGTCGGTCGCCTCGGCGGACGTGTCCATGTCAGTGCCTCTCGTTGGCGACGCTCACGGCACGAGTTCCGGAGACGCTGCAGCCTACCGACCACACGCCGTCACTTCACCAGCCGCGCGCGAGTACCCCGAGCGGGACGTAGCGCCAACGCGGTAGGTAGGTCGCCGCGTACACCGCTTCGTGTAGCGGCGACAGCGATTCAAAGGCATCAACGAGTTCGGCGGCACACAATTGCGGCTCGACCGCGCGCACGTATTCCGAACGCAATTCGCGGCGCGCAGCGATCGACCAGTCGAGAGCGATATCGGCAGCTGCTTTTCGATTCAGTTCACGGGCGCGCTTCGCTACCACCTGCGCGACATGATCGACCGATCGAAGAATGCAGGCGAGGTCAAATGCCGCTGGGCCTGGGTCGGCTCGATATTCGGCCGGCAGCAAGGGGTTTCCATCGAAGTCACTGACCGCCAAGCCACCACTCCATCGCAGCAATTGGCCCGCGTGTAAGTCGCCGTGCAGCGGAATCGCGACGATGTTGCGAGCCTGCGACAACTGCGTAATGGCATGGGTGAATCTCGGCAACCACGGCTTCAACGCCGATTGCATTTCGTCGTCGAGGGTGGGGATGCGAGCAAGAAGGTCCCGGTAGTGATCAACCCACGGCGCAAGGCTCTCGGAGGTGACAACGGGTTTGGCAATGACGTCGCTGGGTGTGGCGCACGCGCGGTGAAAACGTGCGACAAGCGCGCCGACGTCACTCGGCCACGTCGGAACTTCCGCGTCGCCTGTCGCGTACGCCACTACATCCTCAACCATCCATTCCCAACCGTCGACAGCGTCCGGAAGAAAGCGTGTCGCTGACGCGATGAGCCGCTCATTCCACGTCACGACGGCGACGGGGGTCGGGGTCTGATCAAAACCAACACGGAAGAGGTGCGAGGTCAGTCGTGGTCCCGCAAGGTGCCCCTGCTCTGCGAACAGTTGCCACTTCACAGCGAGCACCTCATCAACGACGACCAGCTCGTTGGACATGTCCGCCGTGAGAACGCGCTCGACCGAGGAATCGCACGTCGGAACTTCAGCCAGCAACTCGACCCCGAACGGTGCCGATGCCGAGAGAACCGCAGTGCTGACCTGGTCGCCCGCTACCGCTCGTCGCCACATTCCACCGTCTCGCGCGATCGGAACAACCATGACGCGATCGTCTGCGAGCCGTACAAGAGCAACGGCCCGATCACGATCAAGCGGTGCTACCTCATCGACAGAGACAGGCACGAGACCTTGAGCGCGACGCTGTGCGGGCATCAATAACTCACGATCGGTTGCGAGTAGGTCGCGTCGTACGCTCTCGAGCACGGAACTAGTTCACCACGACCGGGTGGCGCTCCCACCATCGCTGAGCAAGCAGTTCGCCAATGAGCGTCTCGACCAACACCGCCGTTAGCGGTTCGGCATCGAGGGCGATGTGCAACTCGCCTGAAACACCCAGCCGATCACGACCCACACTCACCACGAGTGACCCGCGACGTTCGAGCCACTCCGCGGCCTGCGCATCCCACTGCGATCCGGTGAAGAACACGCAGCGGTAGTCGGTTGACGCCGTGAGGTACACATCAACGTGGCTCCAGTCGCCCGTTTCGCAGCCAACAGCCAGTCGCCGAGGCCCTTCACGCACCATCAGCGCTGACTGCATCGCTGAACCAATGCGATTGGCGGGGGCAACCCAGAAGGTAGCTGGCGCGTCGGCGAGCACCTCGTCGACGTCGTCTAGCCATGATCGATCAGACAGCAAGTCGTTGCTTAGTTCGGCTGCGCGGCGACACTGCTCAGCCATTTCGCCCAGCGGCCTTCCCAGCCCCAGCAGCAGAGCCAGCGTGTGCCGATAGGTGCGGCACGCGACTCCTCCCACTTCACGGCCCGCCAGCATCGGCACCACGCAGTCGCACTGCGCTGCGAGTTCGGAATCGGCCGTGTTTGTTAGGGCGACCGTCAGAGTGTCGGCATGCACGCGAGATCGCCGATCAAGAGTTTCAACCGAACCGCCCGTTGCTGACACGAGAATGGCAGCGCTGTCGTTTCCACCTGGAAAGCCCGGAGTGAGCGAAGCGATCTCATCGGCAACCGTGACGCCAGCCGCGCGAAGCCACCCACTCGCGGTGCGAGCCGCGTAGGC
>CAIYMF010000206.1 GCA_903927265.1 uncultured bacterium
CGCCACTGATCACGCGACCGTTTGGTGCAGCGAGCAGGGTTTCGTCTTCAAGTCGACAGAGGTACCACAGTTCACCGTCGAGTTTGGGTGACACCCAGTACGGCCCGCCGCCGATGCGATGCGGAATCTCGGAGGAACCGACTGCGAGATAGCGCGAGGCGACAGCGCTTCGGTACGTGTCGAAAGTGCGAGTGAGTTCGGTATCGGTCACCGAACCGATCGTGTAAATGGTGGCGGGTCCGAGGGGTCGGCCGCCTTCAGTGCGGTAGCGACTCACGACTCCTCCCCAGCATCGATCTTGGCGTCGAGTTTGGCGGGGCGCTTGAGTTCCATGTTCGATAGGTGAAGCAGCAGTTGGTAGCGATCGCCGTCGACGCGACCTTCGAGAAATCCGCGGTAGGGCGAGCCGTTGAGCTGGAACACCAAGGGGCCCTTACCGTCTTCGCCCGAGCCGAGTAGCACCACGGATTCTTTCTCGGCCAACTCGGAGGCCATGCCGTGCAGGAAGTCGAAGGTGACACCGTCGACGTGGCGCAGTTGCAGCGAACGCTTCACAGCGAACTTGCGAGCCATGTCGGCCTTTGGCATGAGTCGACCGGTCCATCGCACAGGGATTGAATCGTTGATGGTCGCAACAACATCAACGGGAGCGCGACGTTCGGTCTCTTCGCCGGCGGCGGAGTACGTCACTTCCACCACTTCGGGTGCGCAGTACATCGGTTCGCCGCTGCTGCCCACGAGCACCGATTGCGTAACGTCAATCAGGCGCCCCACGGCTTCAAGATCGACTTCGGGGTCGCCGTCGACAAGTTGCTTGTCGTAGGCACCTTCGAAGCGCGCTTGCAGGTCGGCGTCAAGCAGTCCTTCGCCAGCGGTGACGTAACGACGGAAGGTGACGCGCTGACCTTCTTTGCCGGAGGTCGGACCGGGTGGCGTTGAGATCGAGACCGCGAGAACGGTTGCGTCGCGGTTCGACGCGTTCGCGAGGTGCATGCGTTGAACAGTCATGTCGGCTTCTACCGGCTCGCAAGCGCAGCTTCGCGCAACTTCTGTGTCTCCTGCTCCAACACGATGGCGTCGGCCTCGGCGGCAAGACGGCGCAAGGTGGCCGGATCGTCGCCTGAGGTAAGACTCGGGTCACGGCGCATGGCCTCACCTACCGCCCATGTCCGCATTTCGAATTCGAAATCCTGATCTTCTTGCGATGTGCCAATTGCTGAAGCGAGTCTGTTTTCGAATTTGAGTTGCTGTTTGGTCGAGTAGCCCATCGCAGCGACGGTAATGACACCGAAGGGGCCCAGCAGCAGGCCAAGTGCAAAGCCGTCGCCTCCGCGCCCCTTCTGCAAACCCACAAATGCGCCGAGTAACGCACTCAAGATCGCTGAGACGATGAGAATGGCAGCAAAGTCCATAAGTCCCCCTTTGTCGTTGTGTGTGGCTCTTGTCGTCCTAGAACATTTCGAAGTCGAGGTCGTCGTCACCGGAATCGTCGCCCGCGGCATCCGACACCGAGGTGACAGTGGCGAGCGCCTGCCATTCAGGTGTGGTGGGTTGGCCGATGAGCGCCCAATACCCTGCGTCGTTCGCGAGAAGCATTGCCTTCTCAGCGCGGTAGTCAGGTCGGAAGTTGAAGGTGAAGGAGTAGACCGAGCCTTGCTGAAGTGCGTCTTTGAGTGAGTCGGGCAGAGTCTGCGCGTCGAGTGCGTAGGTGGTGGCGACCTGCAGATCAAGAAGGTCAGTGGCAGTCGCTTCAACGAGTGGTTGCGAGGCGCCGACGGTGCTGGGTACTTGTTCGGCAGGCGTTCCATCGGGATTGATGCCCTCAAGCTCGCCTTGGGGAACCCATCGGCCGTCGGGGAGGAAGTAGCCCTGGCCGGTCATCCCCGAGCGCAGCAGCATTGAGCCGTCATCGAGGAGCGATGCGCGCGTGCAGGCAGTGCCGGTTTCGTCGAGTGCGAGTCTGCGTCGTCTTCCGTAGATCGCTGCGCGGTCAACTGCTGTGAATGCAAACACGGCCTCATCGCCGTTGAGCGTCACATTGATCGTGCCTGCCATCGTTCCCCCTGTCCCGTTGGGGTGAGTCTAAAAGGTTGAGGCACAGGTTGTTTGGGTTTGGGGGAATCCTCACGCGGCGATTGTGTTCAATCGTCTTGAAACCGCCACATCGCCGAAACTCCTCATGCCAAGATGTGGGTATTGGGGGTAATGAAATGTATTCGCGAGTGAACGAAATCCACGGCAGGCGCCTGACGCTCTGGGCTTCCTTGGTCTGTGTACTGGCGGTTGCGACGACGACGCTCTCTGGCTGCACGGCCCCGAGTAAGTCGTCGAGTCAACCTGCGTCTTCCTTGATGACCACGTATTCGCCTTCGGTCCCGTCCGCAAAGCCAACTCCTACCAAGAAGTTGACCGCTTCCGAGAAGGCTGCTGCGGCGCGAAAGGAAGCTGCCCGCAAGAAGAAGGCGGCCGCGGCGAAGAAGAAGCGTGAGGCTGAAGCTCGGGCGGCTGAGGCATCGGCTTCGGCCGAGGCTCAAGCCCAGGCCGAGGCCGAAGCGTCTGCGGCGGCAGAGGCCGCCGCCGCTGCAGAAGCGAGTCCGACACAGGACTCAAACTCCAACAGCAATTCAATGGGATGGCGGGATTTAGGGGACTTCTCGTACACCGTGCCGGACACCTATGACTGCTATGCCGATGCAGGATTCGGTTGCGGTGTGATGATGGTGCGCGCAAATACAGACTGCCCAATCGGCATCTACGTGAAGGTTGCGCATTACTCGGGCATGACCATCGTGGGTTGGCAAAACACAAGTTCCGGCCCGTTGGCGGCAGGTGAAACAGCGCGACTCGACTTTCCATTCACCGAACCCGGCGATACCGGGGGAGGCTTCGGGATGGATTGGGACCTGACTGACGAGTACGGCTGTTCCTGACGCGAACTCGGCTGAGGAGGCTCTGACACTCAAGTCTCCTCGGCCAACTTCCGCCGCACGGCCAGCGTCGCGCGCACGTCGTCGGTGTTGTACTGCAGCAGCCGATCGCGAGACTTCTGCCGGTCGTCGGCCTCGGCTGAGTGGCGTGATTCGTCGATCCACACCATCGACTGCTCACCGCTGGGATCTTCGTCTTCCCATTCAAAGCCAGCCCATGGTGCCACGTGCTTGAGCCCCAACCCCTTCACGCCAATGAAGTGTCTCTTCACGATGGGCAGAAGGTCCACAAAGTGTTCGTCGGTAAACGACTGCCATTCGTTGACTGAGGGAAGGTCAGCGCCTCTGCGCTCCAGGAGTGAGCTCACCATCGACACTTCCGGGTGGCTGTAGTGGTACACCGCGAACGATTGGCCGCGCGTGTGTGCGACGTCGCGCAGTTGCATGAGACGCCCGATCGCGTGGACTGCGAGTGCGTCTTCGGCCACATCATCAAGTTCGTCCCAACTCACAATCGAGTCGGCGACGGTGCCGTCGGCATCGGTGATGAGTAGCCCCCACAAGTAGATGCGGCCGTCGGTGTCCCACTCGATGTCGAAGTCGACTTCAACGTCTGCTCGCGGCATCACGATGGGGTCGGCGTTGATGCGGCGAAGCTTCTCACCTGTGATCATCATTTGCGCGCGCACGATCGCGTCGTACAGCCGCGTACGCGCCTTTGACTCGGCGATGTCGAGTTCGCTCCAGTAATCGTCCAGTCGCGGATCGCTGATGCTCAACGTTGCCAGTTCCTGCAGAGTGCGGATGTCGCGATCATGCAGGGCGTTCCACTCTCGCACTCCAAGACGACCGCTGGTGATGTACTGCGAGGGTTCGAGTTCACCGACGAGTTCCAGGCAAACGTCATGCCAAGGGCATGAGTCGCACTCTTCGATAATGATCGGCCGGACTAGTGGTTCGTCCTGCGCTTGCGCTGTCTTCGCGATGCGGCTTCGGAATTCGAACTCGTGGTCGTAGCGTTCAAGTGCCGATCGCTTCGTTGTGCCTCTGCTCCTTGAATAAGTCGTGAAGACGGGCTCGTCGAGTTGCTGCCACAGGACGTACGGGTCGTCTCCCGCGAAGCTGTCGGTACCGATCAAGCCGGCAGTCGGGCCGAGGTGTGACTCATGCCCACACGCCTGCAACATGCGCCAGTAGTGCGACAACTGGAGTAGGTCGGTGAGTCTGTTGCCGGTATTTGGAGCGAGACCGGGCACCGTGACGAGTGGAGCGCCGGAGCCGAGTTGTGCGAGTGGTGAGGTTGCGGCGGATCCGCGGGTCGATTCCTTCGCCACGCGATGTGACTTGATGTCGGCTGGTAGGTAGCCGGTAGCGCCGTCGGAGCGTGTGCCGGTGGAGGTGAGGAGGTCGGGGCGGCCGCGACGTCCGCCCGCAATGTCATCGGGAAGCGCGCCGCCAATGATGACGCGAACTCCGTCGTTCATCGCGGCAGTTGCCGCAGTTGTCGCATCCGCGTGACGTAGGTCGGTGAGATCGACGCACTGGGCTCCGAGAACGTGGCGAAGGCGCGCACGGACTTCGATCTCAAAGGCAATACCGAATTCGGTCCAGCGGGTGGCTTCAACTTCAACCCAGTGTGAGTCGTCAAGATTCGGATCGTGATCGTTGTGTGTACGTCGTGCACAACGTATGGCCGCGCGTGAGTTGAGCAGTGGCAG
>CAIYMF010000207.1 GCA_903927265.1 uncultured bacterium
CACCGGCACACCTGCCGCCTGGTAAAGCAGGATGTCGGCCGCTTGCAAAATCGGGTAAGTGAACAAGCCGACCGTGGTCCGGTCAGAGCCTTCCTTCTGAGACTTGTCTTTGAACTGCGTCATGCGGCCGGCCTCACCCATGCCCGTAATGCAGCCCAGCACCCACTGAAGTTCCGCATGCGCCGGAACCTGGCTCTGCACGAACAGAGTCGACCGCGAGGGATCAACTCCGATGGCGACCAACTGCGCGTACAGCATGCGCGTACGTTGACGCAGCAGCGCCGGATCGTGCTCGACGGTGATGGCGTGCAGGTCGACGACGCAGTAGATGCAGTCATGCGACTGCTGAAGGGTCACCCAGTGAGAAAGCGCGCCAAGGTAATTGCCCAAGTGGATCGAATCGCTCGTGGGCTGGATTCCGGAAAAGACGCGCGGCAGGGTGTCAGGGCTCATGATGGGCCATTCTCGCTCAGTCGGTCGACGGCCCCTCGTCGGGGTGGCCCTCCGCAGCCGCGTTCTCTGGCTGGTCAAGGGCTTCGACTCGCACCCTACTAATGCGGCGTCCCTCGACCTCGACGACGCTGACGCGATGTCCGTCGATTTCGACCACCATGTCGAGTGACGCGAGTTGTCCGGTGCGCTCGATGAGGAAGCCCGCGACGGTTTCGTAAGGGCCTTCTGGAAGCACCACGCCTGACTCTTCCTCGAAATCCTCGATGTTCGTCAGCCCGTCCAGCTCTATGCCCTCACCCACATTCGGTCTCGCGACTTCCTCGATGTCGTACTCGTCACGAATATCACCCACGACCTCCTCGACAAGGTCCTCCAGAGTGACGATTCCCGCGGTACCGCCGTATTCGTCCAGCACAAGAGCCAAGTGATGCCCGTCACGGCGCATTTCAGTCAGTGTCGGAATGACGCGCTTGGTTCCCGGGTAGACCGCGATGTCCCGCGCGATCGCTGACAGTGGGAAGCGATCGGGATGTGCCACTTTGTGGCCAATGACATCGCGCAAGTGAACGAAGCCGATGACGTTGTCATTGGAACCGCGAATCACGGGGTACCGCGTGTGTGGCAGGGACAGTACGACCTCGCCTGCCTTATGCACCGACATGCTGCCGTCGAGGAATTCAACGTCGGTGCGCGGAATCATCACTTCGCGTAGTTCACGATCACCGGCTTCAAACACGTCGTCAATGAGTTCGCGCTCTTCTTGGCTGAGTTCCTGATGCATCGCTACGATGCCGCGCAACTCTTCACCGCTAATGCCCTGACGGGCATTGCTATCGCGGATTCCCATCACTCGCATTACGGCATTAGTCGATACCGAGAGCAACCAAATAAACGGCCGGAACAGGGTGCTGATGATGTCGATAGGACCCGCGACTGCAAGCGAGAAACCTTCAACTCTGCGCAGGGCGAGCCTTTTGGGCACGAGTTCGCCGATGACCAAGGTGAAGTAGACGATCACGAGCGTGACACCCACGAAGGCCACGGTGCCAGCCAGTGACTCTGACAGCCCCAGATCAACCAACCACGGAACTACTTGCGGGGCGATCTCGGCGGCGCCGTACCCTGCCGCGAGGAAGCTGGCCACGGTGATGCCCACCTGCACGGCCGCAAGGAACCGGTTGGGATCGTTGATGAGATCGAGCAGGCGACGACCGCGTTTTCCGGCTTTCTCCCCCAGGCGCTCGGCTTGGCTCTGACGCAGTGCGACGAGCGCCGTCTCGGCACCGACGAAGAAGCCACCGATGAGCGTGAACGCCACAATGAGCAGCACGCTCTTGAGCCCATCGCTCATCGCGAGTGCTCGACACGGGCTCGGGCGATCATCCCGACAGGCTATCGCGCAGCGTTAAACCTGACGGTGAGTGGAGCATGGTCACTCCAACGCTCGGCGTACGTGGCCGCTTTACCCACCTCGGCCGAGGTGGCCAGTTGAGCAAGTCCAGGTGAGGCCATGGTGTAGTCGATGCGCCACCCACCATCGGTGTCGAACCCACGACCGCGCCACGACCACCATGTGTAAGGCCCCGGACCCGGGCCACCGAGTGACCGACCCAGATCGTCGAACCCGAGTGCGGCCCACCGGTCGAGGTGCTCCCGTTCTTCGGGTAAGAATCCGGCCTTGCCGCGGTTGCCTTTCCAGTTCTTGATGTCGACCTCATGGTGCGCGATGTTGAAATCACCCGACACGAGCACGTGCGATCCGCGCCGCTTGGCACGCGCAAGTAGCGCGGCGAGCCGCTTGTCCATCTCACTGAGGAAGGACTGCTTCTCATCCTGTTTCGGTGTCGCCGCCTCGCCGGTGTGCACGTACACCGACACCACCGTGACGACGCCGAACGGGCTCGGAACATCAACCTCGATCCAGCGGCCCTGCTCGTCGAAGTCTGCGTGCCCCAACCCGATACGTACTGCCGACTGAGGCTGTGGTGACAGCACGGCAACACCAGAACGACCAAGCGCCGAGGCGGGGCTGTGTGAGACGTGGAGATGGGCAAGACCCGCCTCAACCAACACCTCATGCATCTGCTCGTGGGTGGCGCGCACCTCTTGCAAACAGATGACATCGGCTGAACTGTCAGCCAGCCACGCCAATCCACCACGACGGGAAGCAGCACGGATCCCGTTGACGTTGGCCGTGACGGTGTTCCAGCCGACAGCTGCCGGCTTTGCGGTACGGGCCACGCGCGTCAGGCGAGTGCGCGCTGCAGGTTGGAGTCGATCGAGGCGAGGAACTCCTCGGTGGTCTGCCACGGCTGGTCGGGCCCCACGAGCAGTGCGAGGTCCTTCGTCATGGCTCCCGATTCAACCGTCTCGATGCAGACGCGCTCGAGAGTGTCAGCGAACGCCGTCAGTTCCGGAGTTCCATCCAGTGCACCGCGGTGCGCCAACCCACGCGTCCACGCGAAGATGGAAGCAATCGGGTTGGTTGACGTGGGCTCGCCCTTCTGGTGCTGGCGGTAGTGGCGCGTCACCGTGCCGTGTGCTGCCTCAGCTTCGACCGTGCGGCCGTCGGGAGTCATCAGCACGCTGGTCATCAGACCCAATGAACCGAATCCTTGGGCGATGGTGTCGCTCTGCACGTCGCCGTCGTAGTTCTTGCACGCCCAGACGTAGCCGCCCTCCCACTTGAGTGAGGCAGCGACCATGTCATCGATGAGACGGTGTTCGTAGGTGATTCCGGCAGCAGCGAACTCATCCTTGAACTCGTTATCGAACACCTCAGCGAATAAGTCCTTGAAGCGACCGTCGTACGCCTTGAGGATGGTGTTCTTGGTCGACAGGTACACGGGGTACTGACGGTTGAGTCCGTACCGCAGCGACGCGCGCGCGAAGTCGCGAATCGAATCGTCGAGGTTGTACATGCCCATGGCAACACCGCCACCTGGGAAGTCAAACACGTTGAATTCCATGGGTTCTGAGCCATCGGTGGGCGTGAACGTCATCGTGAGAGTTCCGGCGCTGGGCACCACGAAGTCAGTGGCTTTGTACTGGTCTCCGAAAGCGTGACGTCCCACCACTACCGGCTTGGTCCATCCCGGCACCAGACGCGGGATGTTGCTGATGATGATCGGCTCACGGAAGATGACGCCACCGAGAATGTTTCGAATCGTTCCGTTCGGCGACTTCCACATCTTCTTCAGGCCGAACTCCTCAACGCGCGCCTCATCGGGCGTGATGGTGGCGCACTTCACGCCCACACCCACCTTCTGAATCGCCAGCGCCGAATCAATGGTCACCTGGTCGTCGGTCGCATCACGGTTCTCGACACCCAAGTCGAAGTACTGCAGGTCGACGTCGAGGTACGGAAGGATCAACTGCTCCTTGATGAAGGTCCAGATGATGCGGGTCATTTCATCGCCGTCGAGTTCGACTACGGGGTTCACGACCTTGATCTTCGACACTGCTACTCCTTGGTTCGGGTGAAACGGACCGCGCGTCGCGGCCCGGCGGTCAGATCAGGCCTAGGGCCCGGACGGCGTCGCGCTCTTCAACCAACTCAGCCACTGAGGCGTCGATGCGCTCACGCGAGAATCCGTTGATCGGAACTCCCTGCACGATTTCCCAGCGACCGTTGCGAGAGACACACGGGAACGACGAAATGATGCCCTCGGGAACTCCGTAAGAGCCGTCAGACGGAAGCGACACAGAAACCCAGTCACCCTTGGGGGTTCCGAGTACCCAGTCGTGTACGTGGTCGATTGCGGCGTTCGCAGCAGACGCTGCCGATGACAAGCCGCGTGCCTCAATGATCGCCGCACCACGCTTGGCAACAGTGGGAATGAAGGTATTTTCGAGCCACTCGGCGTCACCGACGACCTCAGCAGCACTGCGACCGTTGACGAGTGCGTTGAACAAGTCGGGGTACTGGCTGGCCGAGTGGTTTCCCCAAATGGTCATGTGAGTGATGTCGCCGAGCGAGGCACCGGTCTTGGCGGCGAGCTGCGCCAGTGCGCGGTTGTGATCGAGGCGAGTCATCGCGGTGAACCGTTCGGCCGGAACATCAGGAGCGTGCGACTGCGCGATGAGGGCGTTGGTGTTCGCAGGGTTGCCTACGACCAACACGCGAATGTCATCGGCGGCACCGGCGTTGATGGCCTCGCCCTGAGGCTTGAAGATTCCTCCGTTGGCCTCGAGTAGGTCACCGCGCTCCATGCCCGCCGTGCGCGGACGCGCACCCACGAGCAGGGCGACGTTGGCGCCGGCGAAAGCTTCGGTCGGGTTGTCGAAGATGTCGATGCCCGAGAGCAAAGGAAATGCGCAGTCGTCGAGTTCCATCGCCGTACCCTCAGCAGACTTAACCGCTGCGGAGATTTCAAGAAGTCGCAGTCGCACGGGAGTATCGGGGCCGAGCAACTGACCGGATGCGATGCGGAACAGCAGCGCGTATCCAATCTGTCCGGCTGCCCCAGTGACGGTGACGTTGACGGGAGTGCGGGCCATGACTGCCTCTCCTTCACGGGCGGCCGGGCCGAGATCTGCGGGCCGCCGGATGCCAAATGTCTCGATATCAAGACACCTGTAGCCTACCGGACCGTTACCTCTGTGCCGTAGACGGCCCGGAGCATGGAATGGGGGTAGGTTGGGGGGGTGAGTTTGCCGGCACGTGTCCCCGAACCTGAACGGGTTCCTGACAATGTGCGCCAATTGCGCCCCGAGCGTCGACGCTTAGCCGAGTGGCCGCTCTTCTTAGTCTCCGTGTTGCTCATCGCGAGTCTGGCAATTGCCGCCGACGACCACTTCCGACGAGGCGCGGTGCTCTTCTCGTTCACCGTCGTGCTCGCGTTCTTCTTACGAATGCTACTTTCTGAGCGCGACGCGGGCCTGCTCGCCGTGAGATCGCGCAGTGTAGATCTGATCACCCTTGGCTTGCTGGCGCTCGCAGTGTCAACGCTTTCGCTCGTCGTTCCGCCGCCGTCGTAACAGCCCGCTTACGACGCCGAACGTTCGGCCTGCTCCACCACATTCATCAGCAGCATCGCCCGCGTCATGGGGCCAACCCCACCCGGCATCGGTGCCACAAATCCCGCGACCTCGAGCACGTCAGGGTGCACATCACCCACGAGTCCGGTTTCAGTACGCGTAATGCCGACATCAAGCACCGCGGCACCCGGACGCACCATGTCGGCCGTGATGATGCCCGGAACCCCCGCGGCCGCAACGATCACGTCAGCGCGGCGAGCGTGATCGGCAAGATCGCGAGTTCCGGTGTGGCACAACGTCACCGTGGAGTTCTCAGAGCGGCGCGTCAATAGCAACCCAAGCGGGCGACCCACCGTGACACCTCGACCCACAACGCATACCTCAGCGCCATTGAGTTCAACGTCGTAGCGACGCAGCAATTCGACGATTCCGCGGGGCGTACACGGAAGCGGCGCCGGCGTGCCGAGCACAAGTCGCCCCAGGTTGGTCGGGTGAAGTCCGTCGGCATCCTTGTTCGGGCTCATCAACTCAAGCACCCAATTGGAATCGAGTCCCTTGGGCAGTGGCAGTTGCACGATGTAACCCGTGCAGGCAGGGTCAGCGTTGAGCGCTGCCACCGCTGCCTCGACATCAGCCTGCGTCGCTGTGTCGGGAAGGTCGACGCGAATCGACTCGATACCAACCTCGGCACAGTCACGATGCTTGCCGCCCACATAGGCGCGGCTACCGGGGTCATCCCCGACAAGCACGGTTCCGAGACCGGGGACGATACCCCGCTCGCGCAGGGCTGAGACCCTGATCGCGAGTTCGGATTTGATGTCGCTTGCTGTCTGCTTGCCGTCAAGAATGGTCGCGGTCACGAAGCCGATCTTGTCATGTCAGTTCGCTGGCGTCTCTCGCGCGTCGTGCTTAGAGCTCGAAGCCGATGTACTTGGTCTCCAGGAACTCGTGAATCCCATCGAATCCACCCTCGCGGCCCATACCGCTCTGCTTCATGCCACCGAACGGCGCTGCCGGGTCGGAGATGACTCCGCGGTTGATCGCCACCATTCCCGACTCAATGCCCTCGGCTACCTTGAGCGCACGACCAAGGTTCTCGCTGAACACGTAGCTAATCAGTCCGTATTCGGTCTTGTTCGCCAGCGCGACGGCTTCTTCATCAGAATCGACGACGACAATCGGTGCCACGGGACCGAAGATCTCGTGATCGAGGATCGTGGCATCAGAGGCAACACCCGTGAGCACAGTTGCCGGGTAGTAGGCGCCGCCACCATCGGGAACGGCTCCACCGGTGAGTGCCACGGCCCCCTCGTCAAGCGCCATGGTGACCAATTCAGCCACCTTGTCGCGCTCTTTCACCGACACCAGCGGACCTAGTTGGCTACCGGCGGCAAGACCCGGGCCCATGGCGACAGCCGCCATCGCCTTGCTGAACGCCTTGCTGAATTCGTCGGCAACTTCGCGAGCGACAATGAAGCGGTTGGCTGCGGTGCAGGCCGATCCGCCGTTGCGCATCTTGGCGACCATGGCACCGGCAACAGTCTTCTCAATATCGGCATCGCTGAGAACAACGAGCGGCGCGTTGCCTCCGAGTTCAAGTGACGTACGCACGATGCGGTCAGCGCACTCATGTGCCAGGTGGCGCCCAACTTCCGTGGAACCCGTGAACGACAGGTTCGTGATGCGGGGATCGTGCAGCATCGCTGAAATCTGCGAACCCACCGGAACGGGCAGGATGACGTTGACGACGCCCTTGGGCAATCCTGCGCGCTCCAGCACCTCAACAACTGCGAGGGTGGTAAGGGGCGTTTCGGTCGCCGGCTTGATGACCATCGTGCAGCCAGCGGCAATAGCAGGACCGATCTTGCGCGTTGCCATGGCGGCCGGGTAGTTCCACGGCGTGATGAGCAACGACGGCCCTACGGGCTGGTGCGTGACCAGGATGCGCTTGTCGCCACCCGGAGCCATCCGGAAGTCACCTGAGATACGAACGGCCTCTTCTGAGAACCAACGGAAGAACTCGGCCGCGTAAGCAACCTCTCCCCGTGCGTCGGAAAGCACCTTGCCGTTTTCGCGCGTCACCAGTTCGGCAAAGCGGTCGGCCTCGGCGGTCATGATCTCGAATGCGCGGCGCAAAATCTCACCGCGAACGCGCGGCGGAGTTGCTGCCCATGATTCCTTCGCTCCGTCAGCAGCAGCGAGCGCGGCTTCGCACTCAGCAGGTCCGGCGGTGGCAACCTCGACAATGACGGAGTTATCAGACGGGTCGTACACGGGCACACGGTTCGCGCTCGGAACCCATTCACCATCGATGTACAAGTCAGCTGCGATAGTCATCGCTTCACGTCCTCTCAGGGGTGACTCAATGCTAGAGCCACTCGGACATGGCTGGCACTGGGGGACGGGTCACACGATGAGTGGCCGTACCTCGTCCCATGAGCCGGTACCCGAGATGATGCGGCGGGCTTTGGAAATCAGTCGAGGGTGCCCAACCGCGAGCAGCCCGGACACTCGGTCGGGGGTTCCGAAAGCAACGATGGGACCGCCTTCGCCTTCCCACACCTCGCGCGTTTCACCGGTGATTCCGACGAGTTGAATCGTGGCGCCAAACTGGTCGGACCAGAAGTACGGCAGGGTATTCCAGACCGTGTCATGGTCGACGACACCGCGGCCGTGCGCCAGGTTGGCCGCCACGACCTGGGCTTGGTCGAGCGCCGCCTGCCACGCTTCCATGCGCACATGCTGACCGGTCAGCGCGTTGGGCCAGCGAGACACATCGCCCATTGCCCATACGCCGCCGCGCGAAGTGCGCCCTCCCCCGTCGCAGACCACGCCGTTGTCGACTTCGACGCCAGCACCTGCAAGCCATTCAACTTCCGGTTCGACTCCGATACCGACAACAACGACATCTGCCCGTACCCGTGTTCCATCCTGAAGCACGGCAACACGATGTCCACCGTCATCAACGAATTCGACGACCGACGTTGAACACCGCACATCGACCCCATGCGGAATCGCCGGGTGCGACACGAGGGCGCCGAGTTCGGCACCGAGTAGCCGCATCATCGGCGCCTCAGCGAACTCGACGACCGTCACGTCGCAGCCGAGGTGACGCGCAGTCGACGCAACTTCCATTCCGATGAAGCCAGCACCCACCACTAGAACAGGTGGCGTGACTTGCAGCGCTTCGCTCAGCGCTCGAGCATCATCCAGGGTGCGCACGTAGTAGACCGAATCCTCGACCTCGTAGTCGGCAACACGTCGGGCCCGTGCACCCGTTGCGATCACGATGTCTAACGCCTCAAGGGCGGTGCCGTCGGAACACTGCACGCGCAGTGTGTCGGGATCGATGCTTAACGCCGCTACCCCGACTCGCAGATCGACCGCCAACGATTCCAGATCGCTCTGAGTCAAGAGTTCCGTCGCCGCCTCGGTCATGGAACCGGCGAGTACTTCTTTGGAAAGCGGCGGCCGATCGTACGGCGGGTGAGCCTCCGAACACAGCACAGTGATCTCACGGTTATCACCCAGCATGCGTAGGGCGCGTACGAGCGTGGCAGCAGCGATACCGCCGCCAACGATCACCAGATCAGTCACTCCCCCACCCTAAGCGCCGAGTCTGGCTTCGTCGCTTTCAACGAGTGCGTCCGAGCGCGGCGAGTCCAGCCGCGGCAATCGCCAGTAGGACACCCGCCACCAAATGCCAACCGAATTGGGTGCCTGGCGTTGGTGCCAGGAGATCGATGACGAGCGCACCAAGCAGCAGTCCCACGACTGAGAGCACCGCCGCCCCGAGGATTCCCAGTGGACGGATCGCCCACGCGACGGTAGCGACGTACAGCAGAGCGAGGGCTCCGCCGATCAGCAGCCAGGGTCGATCAAGCGGCAGTGCCACAAACGCACGTCCGGTCGCCGCAGACAACACAATGGCAATTGGCAGCCCGACGACGGTGCCTACGGCGAAGTTCATCCAGCCCGCGGCCATTCCATGCCCTACCTTCTGCGCCACGCGGCCGTTAAGTGCGCTCTGAACCGCACTGACCAGGCCTGCGGAAATCGCCAGTAGCGCAAAAACCATCGACAGTCGCGAGTCGGCGAAACGTGATGGATCGAAGCGATCGGACACGGAGACAACCACCGCAACAATGGCGAGAATGACGGCGCAGATGCGCAGTGCGCTCACCGGCTGCCGTCCGGCAGGGCCCAGACCGATGCGGTCGAGCACAGCCGCATTTGTTGCTTGGCCAGCAACAACTGCCACTGTAAAGACGGAGACGCCTAGAATCGGCACTGAGCCCGACTGCACCGTCACGAAGTACGTTCCGCAAATCCCTCCCAGACACTCCCACCATCGAATCTGCCCGCGACGCGTCAACGTCATCATTCTTGTCCACGCCGTACGTACTGCGCGGCGTGACACCACGAGAATCGTGCACGCGACAAGGCCAACAATGAAATTCAGAATCCCGATCTCGAAAGGATTGCGAGTAATCACGACGAGTTCGCCGTTGATCCGCGACTGCACCACAGTTCCGAATGCCGTCACCACCACCAGCAGCGCAATAAGGATCCGTGACTCGCCGGTGGGCATGCTGACGAGCCTAGGGGGCGAGCAGTCGCGTCATTGCGCGGCTGTCAGCGCCGCAGCGCTCCCACTGCCACAGCAACGAGTGAGAGGCACAGGGCGCTCACCAATCCCCAAGAAATGACGGTGCCAGGAACCGGGAACACGATGTCGACAAGCAGCGAGGCCGCCAACTGCCCCGACACGGCTGTGAGGAAGAAGAGCAGCACACCAACGACGCGCACCACGAGGGTGGCCATCCCCATGTAGATCAATCCGATCGGCCCACCCAGCAGTAGCCATGGGGGAACACCGTCGACAAAATCCGCCGGAATTCCACGATGCACCACGAGCACCGCGATGAGCAGTCCAAAACTTGCGACGGTGAAGTTGATGGCCGTGGCCACGCTCACTGAATGTGTCGCACCGGCGATGCGCGCGTTCAGCGCCTGCTGAGGTGCCATCACCACTCCTGCCCCCAACACCAACAGCAGGGCCGCGAGCGGCACCGCTCCTTCGACGCTGGATCGTCCCAACGCGGCCACCGCCACCGCGCTCAGTCCCAGGAGTGCCGCGATGACGCGCCGACCAGTCACCGGCGACTTGCCGGCAGGTCCGAGTCCGATGCGATCAACGCCGAGCGAGGAGGTCACCTGCGCTCCGGTCACGACGATGGAGAACAGGGCAATGCCCAGGAGTGGCACCCCGATTGCTTGGCTGGCGACGAAACACGAACCCGCGAATCCGCTGAGTAAGAACCACCACCGAATACGGCCTTCACGAATGGCCATCGGCACCGTCACGAGCGCGCGGCGACGAGCCGGTATGGCGAGAACGATCACCACCATGATCGTCATTCCGATCAGGCATGAAACCAGCGCAGCGAACAGACCATCGTGAATTTCGATCGTGAACTGGGCATTGACTCGACCCTGTGCGGCGAGGATGGCGCCGCTCAGGAATGCGATTGCGAGTGCTGCTGGTTGCCTCAATGGAAGAAGTGACGTGTGCCAGTGAGGTACATCGTGACGCCTACAGAAGCAGCAGCAGCGATGACTTCCTCGTCACGCACCGAACCACCCGGCTGTACGACGGCGCGAACACCGGCGTCGAGTAGCACCTGAAGTCCGTCGGCGAAGGGGAAGAACGCGTCGCTTGCTGCCACTGAACCGCGAACGCGCTCCTCACCAGCTCGCGCCACGGCCAGTCGTGCAGAGTCCACTCGATTGACCTGACCCATGCCAATTCCGACAGTGGCGCCCTCGTTGGCGAGCAAGATTGCGTTGCTCTTCACTGAGCGACAGGCACGCCACGCGAATTCGAGATCGCGCAACGTCGCCTTGTCGGCGGCTTCACCGCAGGCAAGCGTCCAATTCGAGGGCGAGTCACCCTCGGCATCAACAGCATCGACAGACTGCACGAGAACACCACCGCTGATGGGTCGCAACTCGACACCGTGCGCCGGGCCTACGGGGCACACCAACAGTCGCACATTCTTCTTCTGGGTAAGGATCTCGAGTGCCGCAGGATCGAATCCAGGGGCGACGACAACTTCGGTAAACACATCTCCGATCGCAAACGCCATCTGCTCATTGACGATGCGGTTAGAGGCCACAACTCCGCCAAAAGCCGACACCGGGTCGGTGGCGAAAGCAAGGCGATACGCCGTCTCAATGTCGCCAGCAACAGCAATTCCACAGGGATTGGCGTGCTTGATGATTGCCACGCAGGGCTCGCCATGGTCACCGGCAGCGCGACGAGCTGCTTCACCATCGACGTAGTTGTTGTAGCTCATTTCCTTACCGTGCAACTGTTCGGCCGTGGCAAGTCCACCCCCATCCCCGTGTGCGCTCACATAGAGTGCGGCGCTTTGGTGGGGGTTTTCGCCGTACCGCAGCACCGACGAACGGTTCCAGGCCGCGCCGATCCAGACCGGGAAGCCGGTGCCATCATCGGTGGGGGCCACCACATTGCCCATCCACGAAGCCACCGCGATGTCGTACGTGGCGGTGTGGATGAACGCGTCTGCGGCCAAACGCTGACGTTGAGCCAACGTGAAACCCCCCGATACGACCGCCTCGATGACCTCGCTATAGCGCGCGGGGTCAACAACGACGGCAACGTTCGCGTGGTTCTTCGCCGACGCGCGCACCATCGACGGTCCGCCGATATCAATTTGCTCGACGCACTCGTCAGGTGACGCACCCGCCTCCACCGTCTGCTCGAACGGGTACAGGTTGACGACCACGAGTTCGAAGGGCTCGATGCCGAGTTCGTCGAGTTCGTCACGGTGACCGTTGCGCCGCACATCGGCAAGCAGCCCGGCATGCACGCGCGGGTGCAACGTCTTGACCCGCCCGTCAAGGCACTCGGGGAATCCGGTGAGGTCTTGCACCGCGGTGACGGCGATACCGAGGTCGGCGATACGTGAGGCGGTGGATCCGGTCGACACGATCTCGACACCGACATCGGCCAGTGCACGCGCGAGGTCTTCGAGTCCGGTCTTGTCATACACCGAGACGAGGGCCCGTCGAACGGGGCGCCTGTCCTCGCTAGTCGAGTCGCTCACGGAATCGTCACCCTTCTACCGTTGATGGTGCAGCCCTGCACCGCGATGCCTGTCATGACGTCAACCACCAGACTGCGTTCGGCAACCTTGATGCGTTCGTGCAATGACTCCTCGGTATCGCCATCCTCTACCTCAACGGCCCGCTGGGCTACCAGCGGTCCGGTATCGACTCCCTCATCAACGAGGTGCACCGTGGTACCCGTCACTTTCGCGCCGTACACCAACGCATCTCGCACGCCGTGGGCGCCCGGGAATGCGGGAAGAAGTGCTGGGTGGGTGTTCAGAACCCGATTGGGGAACGCGCTGAGGAATTCGGCCGGCAGGATGCGCATGAAGCCCGCGCTCAGAATCCAGTCAGGTTCGAACGAAGCGACGACTTCACGCAGTTCTGCACCCCACGCGTTGCGATCGGCGAAGTCGGCTGGTGCCACAGTGAAGGTGGAAATTCCTGCTCGTTCAGCGCGGGCTAGACCCTCAATCGCTGAACGGTCAGCACCCACGGCCACGATGTCAACAGGGTGCTCGGGGTTCGATGTCGCGTCGATGAGCGACGCAAGCAGGGTGCCGCTTCCGGAGACCAAGACAACCAGGCGCACAC
>CAIYMF010000208.1 GCA_903927265.1 uncultured bacterium
GGAGCGGGTGACGGGAATCGAACCCGCACTGTCAGCTTGGGAAGCTGATGTTCTGCCATTGAACTACACCCGCGTGCGCGGCCCTTGAGCTGCGACTCTCACGATTATGCCGGACTGGGTCACTTCTGCCGGACTGGGTCACTTCTGCCGGACTCGGTCGCTGACCCGGGCTTGGAGCTGGATTCACCTGCGCCCACACCCCCTTCCGCATCGGGGGCACCCAAGCACCTACCTAGCGCGCTTAGACGCCCCACCCTCCGCTGTCGGTGCGGTCCATGGGTACCAAAAAGTGCGCCTATGCGTGCTGAATGTCCCCCCATGCAAAACGGGAAGAGGGGAGGGGGGGTTAGCGGGAGATGGTTTCGGTCGAAAGTGTGAACTTCTCGAGTACCTCGGGAATGGGGTCGACGCCGATGCCAGGTCCGGTTGGAACGCGCACGTAGCCGTCCTCAAGCACGAAGGGCGCGGTCAGGTCTTCGGCAAAGTAGCGACTCGACGCTGACGTATCTCCGGGCAGCAAGAAGTTAGGAAGCGCCGCGAGCGCGACGTTCGCCGCCCGTCCGATTCCGGTCTCAAGCATGCCGCCACACCACACCGGAATTGCGCGCTCGGCGCACACGTCGTGAATGCGCACGCCTTCGAGGTATCCGCCGACGCGACCTGGCTTGATGTTGATGATGGTGGTCGCGCCCAGTTCAATCGCATCCACTGCAATTGACGATGACACGATCGACTCGTCGAGGCAGATCGGTGTGTGCACCTGGGTGGCAAGAATCGCGTGGCCCACGATGTCTTCCTCATCAAGCGGCTGCTCAATCAGCAACAGATCGAACTCGTCGAGCTGCGCGAGGTGCGCGCCATCGGTGCGTGTGTACGCGGTGTTGGCATCGACCTGAAGCAACATCTCAGGCCCGAATGTCTCGCGCACCATGCGCACAGGTTCGATGTCCCAGCCCGGCTCAATCTTGAGCTTGATGCGCAGGTAGCCCTCATCAAGGTAGCCGCCGACGGCGGTTTCAAGTTCGGCAAGTGAATCCATGATGCCGACGGAAACACCCGCGGGCACCCGGTCTTTCACCGCGCCGAGATACGACGCGAGCGAGACACCCGCACCTCGCAACTGCGCATCGAGCACGGCTGTTTCAAGGGAAGCCTTCGCCATGCGATGACCCTTGGCCCACTTCAGCGCAGGCGCGACGCCTTCCGCGGTGAGGTCGTTGCCGAGTGAAAAGAGATCGGGAAGGAAGAACGACCGAATGACGTCGATCGCGCCATTGAAGTACTCACTGGAATAGGCCGGTCGATCCATCGCGACACACTCCGCCCAGCCTTCGCCGACGTCGGTGATCACGTGAACGAGCAATACTTCGTGGCGCGTGTCAGTTCCGAATGACGTGCGGAATGGTGACACCAACGGAACATTCACCATGCGCAGTTCAACGTGCTCGAGTCTCACGACTTAGCCTCCACTTGCCACGATGACACGAAGCCGGTCGGCTCCGAATTCGTTCACTGCCGGTGCGAGTGTGTCAGCCGTCGCTTGGTCGGGAACGACGAGGGTCAACTTCAACTCAGGCGCGGTGCGCATCACAAACTGCAGGCTCGCGACGGGTTCTTTGGTGCGCAGGATGGTGTCGACGGTCACGTTGTACCGCTCGAAACCCTTGGTGGCGAAGTTGTTCAAGCCATTAGCAGTTCGGCCCGCGAACATGTTGACGTACTCGCTGCGAATTCCCGTGACTGACCGATCGACCGGAATCCAGGTGACAGTGGTGAAACCGTCGGCCGAAGGATTCCGTGCGGCCGCCACCACAACGTCTCCCACCACGGGATCGCGCGTGACGGCATCGCTGCGTGCTTGCAGTGCCGCGATTCCGGCGGGGAGCGCCAGAGTCCCACCACCCACTCCGGGACGCGCCGTCAGAGTTGATACTTCAGCCACGGCGATGAATATGACGACTGCAGCCAGCACGATTCCGATCGTGCGTCGTTGTGAGCCAACAGCCGGCATTCGTTGCGCGGCCCATCCTGCGGCCAGCGCTGTTGCGAGTGGCACGACCGCGAGCAAGAGCGAATACACCATCTTGTTCGTGTAGTACGAGTTGCCGAATGCGAGTCCGTTTCGCTCGGACTCGACGCCAAACATCAACGCCATGCCGGCCGCAGCAAGTAGCGGGCCGACCATTCCGACCGATACCAGGCGACCTGGAATGCGCCAGCGCAACGTGACGGTGATCAACACAAGTGCTGTCAACACAACGGCCGGCCAATATTCAAATGCGGGCAAGCCACCGGTGAGAGTTCCCCAGGGTCCAGGCTTGGTGGAGTCGGTGACGGCACGCAATGCCGGCCACGCCACCGCGCCGCACGCAACAGTGAGTGCGATGAAGCCGATCAGCATGAGGCGACGCCAGCGAGCGAGCGCGAGTACAACGACAAGGCCGGGAAGTACGAGGCCGGCTGCCAACGTTGGATAAACGTACGCGACAGATAGTCCGGCCAGTGGAAGTGCGAACCAGCCGATGCGACGCAGAGCCGCGCGCGATCGCACGCTGACGGTTACTGCACCGATTGTGAGTGCCGCAGCGGCGAGGTAGCCGCCCGCGGCAAAGTCGACCATGGAACCCATGGACCCGAGCAGGCACCACAATCCGGTTGTAGCCGCTGCCAGAACTGCCGCCAGGGCAACAATGCTGCGGTCGGTGCGCTTGCCGGCGAATGCGCGCGTTGCGAGTCCGGCGCTCCACGCCAGTACCGCGGCCGCGAGGGCAGCGGTGAGTCCGGTCCAGGCGGCGTAGGGGCGCACGAGGTCGAGCCCGGGCGTGAGCGGATCAACCCCCGCGGCCCATTCACCAACCGACCACAAACTCACGTGCAGCATCGGATACACGGTGAACAGTAAGTCAGGGGAGAGCGCGCTGAAGTCCCAACTCTGCGCCGCCATCACTTGGTGGAACATTGGCAGGTGGCTGCTGTGGTCGTGGGGAACTTCGCCGTGTGCCCACCACGCGAGCAATCCGTTGAGTGTGTGTTCGGTATTTGCGAACGCGTACACGCCGTAGTAGATGAGTAGGAAGAGGGTTCCCGCAACCAGTCCGGCAGCATCGTCACCGCGCACGACAGGCCACACCGGGGCACTGCGACGGGTGAACAGCGCTGCGATCTCCGCGAGCAGGAGCGCGGTGAGGAGTGCGCGCCAGCCGAGGGGAGGAAGGATCCATCCGGTGGCGGTCATCGCGACGAAAATGGCGGCGACCAGAGCGCTGGCGGCGAGCACCGAGAGGATGACGCGCTCACCGAGGCGTCGGCCCCAGGGAGCGAGAACGACCCCGAACCCGGCGGTCAGCACCATTCCGATCGGGGGAAGCAGCCACAGTGCAACCGCGACGACGATCAAGGAGGCGATCGCGACGCGCGACCCCCTACCTATTAACACTCCGTCATCCTATGCGCCGGGTGACGTGGCGCCGGGTCGCAACAGGTACCCTCAACGTACAAGCGGGTCCCGCGGTGGGCAGCCCGCGACGTCGGAGGTATTCCCGTGCTGTTGAGTGACCGCGACCTTCGCGCTGAGATCGCTGCTTCGCGTGTGCTCCTTGAGCCCTACGACGACTCGATGATTCAGCCGTCCAGTATTGATGTGCGGCTCGACCGCCTCTTCCGCACCTTCGAGAACCACCGCTATCCGCACATCGACCCGTCTGTTGAGCAAGCCGACCTCACTCGCTTGGTCGAGACCGAACCTGGCGAACCGTTCGTACTGCACCCCGGTGAGTTCGTGTTGGCCTCGACGTACGAAGTCATCACCCTTCCCGACGACATCGCTGGCCGACTTGAGGGAAAGTCCTCGCTCGGACGCCTGGGTTTGCTCACGCACTCGACCGCGGGCTTTATCGATCCTGGCTTCTCAGGTCACGTCACGCTTGAGCTTTCCAATGTTGCGACTCTGCCGATCATGCTGTGGCCCGGAATGAAGATCGGCCAGTTGTGCCTGTTCCAATTGTCATCGCCGGCCGAGCACCCGTACGGATCGTCGGTCTACGGATCGCGTTACCAGGGGCAGCGTGGACCCACGCCGAGCAAGTCGTTCCTCAACTTTCACCGTTCGGAGATCGACTGATTGTCATGGCCCGAATTGCGCGAACCCGGTTGGTTCTCGCGGCGGCCCTCTCGGTAGCGGCCCTCGTGTCGGTGACGCCTCCAGCCGCACAGGCGATTGTGCCGAAGGCGAGTACGTGGAAGCCGCTTCCCGCGGATGCGCTGTACGACCTTCCGAGCACCTACGACCAATGCCATGCGCGTGTGCAAGACACCGATCCCGTCGCCTGCGTCGTAGGTGACACCAAGTCGGAGAAGACGGTCGTGTTGATCGGCGACTCGCACGCTGCGAACTGGATTCCGGGTTTGATGCTGGCGGCAACCAAAGCGCACTGGCGGCTGGTGCTCTATACGAAAACCACGTGTCCGGCGATGCCGGTGAACGTCACGCTCACCGTCAGTCTCGTTGACAAGGCCACGCCCTACTACGAGTGCCGCCGATGGCGCGCCAATGTGTTGGCGAAGGTCGCTTCGTGGAAACCCAGCGTGGTACTTGTCGGGGGTTCACACACCACCCGCATCATCGGACTCGACGGCGTCGTTTTCCGAACTACACCAGCAGCACGCTTACAGCGTGATGCCGCATGGCAGAAAGCGACCGCGCAGTTACTCAGTCGGTTGAAGAAGGACGTGCCGAAGGCAGTGGTGCTAGTGCTGCACGACACTCCGATCGCGCGACAGGATGTCGTGCCATGTGTCGCGCGCGCGGTGTACGCCACGGCCGGCGATACGTGTTCGTACCCGGTGGGCAGCGCCGTGCGCCGCACCATTCGCGCTGCCGAGGTCGCTGCCATTGTGGCGAATCCGAACGCGCGCGTGGTCGATGCGTTTCACACCGTGTGTCCGACCACTCGGTGTATTCCGGCGAGCAAGGGAATACTGCGGTATCGCAACGCAGGTCATCTGTCGGCGACGTTCTCGCGCACGCTCTGGCCGATGTGGGTTGAGGTATTGAAGCGAGCGGAATTGCCACTCACACCTGACCCGTATCTGTACCGCGCGCCCACCTCGCTTACCGCATGAGTGCCGTTTCCGGGGTTGGAGTCAGTGCCGAGACACCTGCCACCCCGCACCTTGCGTTTCGTCCCGATGTCGAGGGTTTGCGCGCGATCGCGATTCTCTTGGTCGTCGGCTACCACGCCGGCTTGCCATTCATTCCGGGCGGATTCATCGGCGTTGATGTCTTCTTTGTGATCTCCGGCTTCTTGATCACCGGATTGCTTGTTGCTGAAGCACATCGATCAGGTCACGTGGCGCTTGCTTCGTTTTGGGCACGCCGCGCACGGCGGCTCCTTCCCGCGGCCGTGTTGGTGCTGGTCGTCGTCGCGTTGGTGTCGTGGTTCGTGATTCCGGCGATCGATCACGAACTGGTAGGTGGCGACATCGTTGCTGCGAGCTTGTACGTGTCGAATATTCGTTTCGCTGCTCAGGCCACCGACTACCTCGGTGCCGGTCGCGCCGAGAGTCCGGTGTTGCATTTCTGGTCACTCGGTGTCGAAGAGCAGTTCTATCTCGTATGGCCGCTGTTGGTGCTCGCTGTTGCGGCGTACCTCGTGAAACGTGCGGCGGAGGGTGAGCGACTATTCCGAACGTTGGCGATCGTGCTGGCGGTCATCGGCGTGCTGTCGTTCATTGGTTCGCTGCGTTTGACCACAACGGCTGAACCGTGGGCATTCTTCGGAACACCCACGCGCGCGTGGGAATTCGCAGTCGGCGGTCTGATCGCCATCGGTGCGGCGAGCGGGGTTGCACTAGGGCGCCAGATGCGCGCCGCCGTCGGAATCGTCGGGCTGGTCGTGTTGCTGGCCGCTGCTGTGCGCATCAACGCTGACATGCCGTACCCCGGAACCGCGGCGATCTGGCCCGTACTCGGAACGGGATTGCTGCTGGTAGCGGGAACACGTCGTCCCGATGATGCACCGGTCGCGACCGACAGGATGTTGGGTGCCTGGCCAATGCGGTCGATCGGTCGGTTGTCGTATTCGTGGTACCTGTGGCATTGGCCGGTTTTGGTTCTTGTTGCGGCGTGGTTGGGTCCGCAGAGTGTGCTCGCGCGAACGGCGTTGGTGATTCTTGCGCTCATACCGTCGGCACTCGCCTTCCGATTCATTGAGAAACCCATTCACCATGCGCCGTCGCTCATCGCATCACCGCGCAAGTCGTTGGTGCTCGGTGGCGTGTTGTCGCTGCTCGGTGTGGTTGCGGGGCTGTTGTTGTGGGCGCTGCAAGGCGGTGGCGCATTCGCATCGACGGCTGTTGTTGCTACTGCTTCCGAAAGCGACACCGTGCGTACACCCACATCAACCGCATCTCCCACGCCGCTACCTCAGCCGTCAAAGGCCGTTGCGTTGGCGCCGCCTAAGACCGGTAGCGCAATCACGCCGGCGCCGTCGAAGGCGCGTGCCGACCTTCCGAGCATCTATGGCGATGACTGCCACCTTCCGATCACTGCGACCACCGGTGGTGCATGTGTGTTCGGCGATACAGCGTCGACAACCACGATCGCGCTAATCGGGGATTCGCATGCCGCGCAATGGTTCCCAGCGCTTGATGCGGCGGGTAAGCGCAATCACTGGAAGATTGTGGCGCGCACCAAGAGTGGATGTGCGGCACCTGACGTCACGTTCTACCTGCGTTCTCAGGAACGTCCGTACACCGAGTGCGATGAATTCCGCGCGGCGATGCACGCTGACCTCACTGGTGCGAACAAGCCCGATCTTGTGTTGGCAACGAGCACACAAACTGAGTCGTTAGTCGATCGGGCCACGGGTGAGCGGTTGTCGGGGGCGGCCGCTCAGCAGGAGTGGAAGGACGGGTGGAAGCGCACGCTCTCGACATTCTCGAAGGCTGGCGTTCCGGTGGTGGTGCTGCGCGATACCCCCTGGCCCGGAACCGACATGGCCAAGTGTGTGTCGCAGCACCTCGACGATCCGAGTGCATGTGATCTCTCAACGACTACGTTGTCGCCGACCGCCTTCGACATCGACTTAGTGAAGGGATTCGCCGGGGTAACGGCCATCGATCTCACGGACTCACTGTGCAGCGGCAAGACCTGCCCCGCGGTGATCGGCACCTACCTCGTGTACCGCGACGACAGCCACTTGACGGCGACCTACGCGACGGCGTTGGCCACGCGCTTAGCCGATGCGCTCAAGCCGCTGTTGGGCTGACGGCGCCCCCACCCCTCTCCCCAATTTCGCGCGAGTCCATCACTTACGCGGGCTAAAACCCCGCTTTAAGCCGCGTAAGTGATGGACTCGCGGAAAGGCAAGAAGGGGAAGTTACTCCGACTTCACGGTTTCGAGAAGCAGGGCTGCAAGGTCGAGAACCTCAACCTCTTCGCGCGCAGCACCCTCCTGCTTGCGCGAGGTGACACCGTCGTTGAGCATCACGTTGCAGAACGGGCAGGCGACGGCAACCTTGGTGGCTCCCGTGGCGATCGCTTCGTCACTGCGGTTGACGTTCACGCGGGTTCCGAGCTTCTCTTCCATCCACATGCGCGCACCACCGGCACCGCAGCAGAACGACGTCGTGCCGCTGCGTTCCATCTCGACGTACTTCATGCCAGGCAGTGCCTTCACGATCTCGCGCGGCGGCACGTACACCTTGTTGTGACGACCGAGGTAGCACGGGTCGTGGTACGTGACGGTCTCGTCGATGGGCTTGACCGGCTTCAGACGACCGTCCTTGACGAGTGTGGCGAGCAGTTGCGAGTGGTGCACGACCTCGTAGTTGCCGCCGAGCTGCGGGTATTCGCGGCCGATGGTGTTGAGGCAGTGCGGGCAGGTGACGACGATCTTCTTCGCCTTGATCTCATTGAGCATCTCGACGTTCTGCATGGCCTGCATTTGGAAGAGGAACTCGTTACCCGCGCGACGTGCGGAATCACCGGTACACGTTTCGCCTTCACCCAGCACCATGAACTCGACGCCAGCCACATTGAGCAACTCGGCAACCGCCTTGGTGGTGCGCTTCGCGCGATCTTCGAACGCACCGGCGCAACCGACCCAGAATAAGTAGTCGACGTCGTCGGGAATGACGTCTTCGTCGTTCATTCCGAACACGCGCACATCGAAGTCGACTTCCTCGATCCAGGAATTGCGGTTGCTCGCGTTCATACCCCACGGGTTGCCCTTGTTCTCAATGTTCTTGAACAGGCCATTGAGTTCAGACGGGAAGTTGGTTTCGATCATCACCTGGTTGCGACGCATGTCAATGAAGTGATCGATGTGCTCGATGTCGACAGGGCACTGCTGCACGCACGCACCACACGTGGTGCACGACCACAGCGCCTCCTCATCGATGACCGCGCCCTCGTGCGAGCGGTGTCCATCGGCGGTGTAACCGTCGGTGTCGCGGTGAGGATCGTCTTCGCGCGATCCGACGAGTGGGCGATCAAGTTCGGCCAAAGCAGTTGCCGGAAGCGCGGCGCGCGTCTCGTCGCTCATCTCATCGCCGCCGGCGAGGATGTACGGCGCCTTGGCCCAGAGGTGATCGCGCATGTTCATGATCATCAACTTGGGCGACAGCGGCTTACCGGTGTTCCATGCCGGGCACTGTGACTGACAGCGACCGCATTCGGTACAACTGGCGAAGTCGAGGTTGCCCTTCCAGGTGAAGTCCTCGATGCGTCCTCGACCGAAGATGGCGTCGTCGGCGGGGTCTTCGAAGTCGATCTTCTCGGTGCCCGAGTACATCGGAAGCAGCGGGCCGAGCGCGTTGGGGCGGCGTGACGTTGCAACGTTGATGGGCGCAAGACCGATGTGCAAGTGCTTGCTGTGCAGCACGATGATCAGGAAGACGAGCACGACGCCGATCTGCAGCAAGATGCCGATGGTCGCGAGCCACTGGTCGGTGACAAGGCCGAGCGGTACGAGCAGGTTGCCGACCCATTCGGAAACGAACGCGCCGCCGTTGACGAACGGGAATTCCTCGGGGCCACCGTTCTTCCAGACTGCATACTGCGCGCCGCGGTAGAGGAACAGCGTCCACACCACGTTGAAGATCATGAACAGCACCAGCCACGCGGCGCCGAGGTGGGAGCCGAAGAAGCGTGACTCGCGGCCCTGGTTCGACGGGTTGGTGCGCAGTCGGATGATCGCGAACATGATGATGCCGACGAGTACGAGGACGCCGAAGAGGTCTTCGAGGAATCCGACAATGGGCCACTGGCCAATGATCGGAATGGCGAACTCATTGTTGAACAGCGCGCCGTAGGCCTCGAGAATCGTCAGGCCCAGCACGAGGAATCCCCAGAAGGCGAACACGTGGGCGGTTCCTGGAACGACCCACTGCAGCAGCTTCTTCTGCCCGAGTACCTCGACGGCCTCGGCCTCGGCGACCACGGTGGGGCTCTCGATGCGACCGACCGCGGGCTGGCCGCTTCCGATGATCTTCTTGAGCCACAGCGCGCGGCGCGCGGCAAGTGCCAAGCACACAATCGTGATCAGCAGGCCGAGAACAAGGCGGACCATCAGGTACGGCTCCACGGGAATTTCTCCTCCGGGCGGCGAGCGGGAAAAGCGTCTTGCTGATCGTATCCGGCGGCGCTACATCGTTAGGAGTGCCTCGGCTTTCGCGAGGGCAGTGCGCAGTTGTGACATGGCTGGATTATTGCGCGCCCTTGGGCAATACGCTTTCCAGATGCCACTCCTTGTCACGGGGCCACCCTCCGCCCGGCGCGCCATGATCCTCGGAATGCGCGCTGTCGCGACGGCGCGAGAGACGCGCCCCTTCGTAGGAGAGGAGGCCGATCTCGTCCGGGCGATGGCAGAGGTGGTGGGGCTCGCGCACTCGGGAATGGAGGCGGTCGACCTCGCCGACGTGCTCTCCCCCGAAGTCACGTGGGACGACCACGCGCTGAGGGCAGAGTTGGTCACCGCGCTGCCCGACCCCATGCAGCGAAGCGATGCCGCGCACTGCGCCATGATGGTGGCCCTGATGCCGGTCATCCCGGATGAGCCGGGCCTTCACGCGGCTCGTTGGGTCGCTCAGGTGCTGGGGGCGGACGACCTCACCGTCGAGGAGGTGGAGGCGACGGTCAGCGCCCACGCCCAGCTGGCCGAGGCCGACCTCTTCCGCCGGTTCCTGTCGTGGAAGACGGGCGAGCAGGTCGAGGTCGTGGCAGCACGCCTCGCGCGCCACGAGCCCGCGGTGACCACTCCGCCGGAGCAGGTCGAGCGTGTGCGCCGACTCCTCGACACCGCGCCCGAGGGCTCGGTGGGCCAGGAACTGGCGCGCTTCTACGCCGACACCGGGTTCGATGTGCCCGGCAGTCCTGGGACCATGCCCCTTGCCGTCCTGGGCAGTCATGACGTACATCATGTGCTCGCCGCGTACGACGCGAGCCCCGAGGACGAGGTCTATCTGGCGGCATTCACCGCTGCCAACGCTGGCACCGGAGGCGCGGAGTTTCTCGCGTTCAACATGCTCCAGTTCCACCAGGGCATCAAGCTCGGAGTCTTCGACCCGGCTCAGGTCGCCCTCGACCCTCACGCGTTGGCCCTCGCGGCCGAGCGCGGTGTCCAGACGCCGGTCGACCTGTCCAGTCGGACGTGGGACTGGCAGTCTCTGCTGCACCTTTCGCTGGACGAGGTTCGCGAGCAGTTGTGCATTCCTGGCGGGGGCTCGGTGCTCATGGGCGGCCCGTGGGACATCGACCACCACCGCCGGTGGTCGAAAACTGCGTCTATGCGTGCCTAATGTCCCCCCATGCGAAAAGTGGTGGGGAAATTAGGGGTGCGGGTGGGAATGAAGCGGTGGTATGAGCGGTTAGACATCATAGAGTTGAGTCTGGTACACTCAATCTATCTGCGCCAGAGTTGCGACCCTGACGTGACCGGATCAGACTCTAGTCATGATTCATCCGGACCTGAACCCTTCCGGGGCCAGTTCCACCCCGTTCGAACCGAAGATCCACATCACTAAGGAGAACTCCCCATGGCACGAGCCGTAGGAATCGACCTCGGCACTACCAACTCCGTCGTCTCCGTCCTCGAAGGCGGCGACCCGACGGTCATCACCAACTCAGAGGGCGCCCGCACGACCCCAAGCGTGGTCGCGTTCGCCAAGAACGGCGAAGTACTCGTCGGCGAGGTCGCCAAGCGGCAGGGCGTCACCAACCCCGACCGCACGATTCGCTCGGTCAAGCGCCACATCGGCACCAACTGGACCACTGACGACATCGACGGCAAGAAGTACACGCCGCAGGAGATCAGCGCCCGCACGCTTGGCAAGCTCAAGCGCGATGCTGAGGCCTACCTCGGCGAGAGCATCAGCGACGCCGTCATCACCGTTCCCGCGTACTTCAACGACGCCCAGCGCCAGGCCACTAAGGAAGCAGGCGAGATCGCAGGCCTCAACGTGCTGCGCATCATCAACGAGCCCACGGCCGCCGCGCTCGCGTACGGCCTCGACAAGGGTGACAAAGAGCAGACGATTCTGGTGTTCGACCTCGGCGGTGGCACGTTCGACGTGTCGCTGCTTGAGATTGGCGACGGTGTGGTTGAGGTCAGGGCCACCAGTGGCGACAACCACCTCGGTGGAGACGACTGGGACCAAAAGATCATCGACCACCTCGTGAGTCAGTTCAAGAACGCTCACGGCGTCGACTTGGGCAAGGACAAGATGGCACTGCAGCGTCTGCAGGAAGCTGCTGAGAAGGCGAAGATCGAACTGTCGAGTTCGATGTCGGCAACGGTCAACCTTCCGTACATCACTGCCTCGGCCGACGGCCCGCTGCACCTTGACGAAACCATCACGCGCGCGCAGTTCGAGCAGCTCACCAGCGACTTGCTGGCGCGCTGCAAGAAGCCGTTCGAGTCGGTCATCAAGGACGCCGGCGTCAACGTCAAGGACATCGACCACGTCGTGCTCGTTGGTGGATCAACGCGTATGCCGCAGGTCACCGACCTGGTCAAGAGCCTCACCGGCGGTCGCGAGCCCAACAAGGGCGTCAACCCCGACGAGGTTGTCGCTGTCGGTGCTGCTCTGCAGGCCGGTGTTCTCAAGGGTGAGGTCAAGGATGTTCTGCTCCTCGACGTCACTCCGCTCAGCCTTGGAATTGAGACCAAGGGTGGAGTGATGACGCGTCTGATCGAGCGCAACACCACGATTCCCACCAAGCGGTCCGAGATCTTCACCACGGCCGACGACAACCAGCCTTCGGTGCTCATTCAGGTGTACCAAGGCGAGCGCGAGATGGCCTCGTTCAACAAGAAGCTCGGAACCTTCGAGCTCACCGGATTGCCGCCTGCACCTCGTGGCATTCCGCAGGTTGAGGTCACCTTCGACATCGACGCCAACGGCATCGTGCACGTGTCGGCCAAGGACCTTGCCACGCAGAAGGAGCAGTCGATGACGATCACCGGCGGCTCGGGTCTGAGCAAGGATGAAATCGACCGCATGATGAAGGACGCCGAAGCACACGCTGAGGAAGACCTCCGTCGTAAGGAAGAGGCCGACATCCGCAATGGCGGCGAGTCGCTGGTCTATCAGACCGAGAAGTTCTTGTCGGAGAATGAAGACAAGGTTCCCGAGGATGGCAAGGCCAACGTCACCGAGCCGCTTGACGAGTTGAAGAAGGCGCTCGAGGGCACCGACACCGAAGCTATCAAGACGGCAATGGAGAAGGTTGCCCAGGCAAGTTCGGCACTGGGTGCGGCGATGTACGCCACGGCCGGTGCTGCAGCGAATGACTCAGACTCAGGTTCCGCTGGCGACTCGACCGACGACGATGACGATGTCGTCGACGCCGAGATCGTCGAGGAGGATGAGGACAAGTGAGTACGCCGCACGTCGAGCAACCTGAAGGTCCCCAAGACACGGGATTCACGGTGACCGACAAGCGGCGCATCGATCCGGAAACCGGTGAGGTGCGGGGCGCAAGTCCCGCACCCGCCGATTCCGATGCGCAGGCCGAAGCCGAACTCGTTGAGGCTGACGTCACTGCCGCTGAGTTAGCCGTCGCCGAACTCACTGCCGATCTTCAGCGCGTTCACGCTGAGTACGCCAACTACCGCAAGCGCGTCGATCGCGACCGTGAGGTTGCGCGCGACACGGCTACGGCGGGTGCGCTCACCGAGCTGCTCCCGATTCTCGATGACATCAATCGGGCACGCGAGCACGAAGAACTCGAAGGTGCATTCCGCAGCGTGGGTGAAGCACTCGAAGCTGTCACCGCGCGCCTCGGACTCACCACGTTCGGTGCAGTGGGCGAGGAGTTCGACCCCACGCATCACGAGGCCTTGACTCACGAGGCCGATGAGTCTGGCGAAGGGCCCACCGTCACTGTCGTCACCGCGGTTTACCAGTCCGGCTACGCACTCGGTAGCCGCGTGCTTCGACCCGCACGGGTCGGAGTTGCTGACCAGCCAGCTACTGCATGACTCGACCACTGAGAGGAGGGGCATCCGTTGAGTACCAAGGACTGGATTGAGAAGGACTACTACAAGGTCCTCGGCGTTTCCAAGGATGCTTCCGCCGACCAGATCAAGAAGTCGTATCGCTCGCTCGCCAAGCAGTTCCACCCCGACGCCAACGCCAACAATGCTGCGGCCGAAGCGAAGTTCAAGGAAGTCGGCGAGGCCTACGAGGTTCTCTCCGACGACAAGAAGCGCAAGGAGTACGACGAGGCTCGATCCCTCTTCGGCTCCGGCGGCTTCCGCTTCCCCGGCAGTGGTGGCGGCGGTGGTGCTCGCGGCGGCGGCGGCGCACAGTCGTTCAACATCGACGACCTACTCGGTCGCGGTGCTGGCGCCCAGGGCGGCGGCATGGGCGATGTGTTCGGAGGCCTGTTCAATCGGGGTGGTCGTCAGCAGCAACGCGCTGCCCGTCGTGGCGCCGACGCCGAAAGTGAAGTGACGCTGTCATTCGACGAAGCACTTGACGGTGTCACATTGCCGTTGCGTTTGTCAGGTGATGGACCCTGTGACGCGTGTCGTGGAACGGGAGCCAAGGCGGGCACGATGCCGCGTATGTGTCCCACGTGTCAGGGCACGGGTTCGGAATCACGTAACGCGGGTGGGTTCGCGTTCGCTGAGCCGTGTCGCGAATGTCGCGGCCGCGGTTTGGTCGTCGACGACCCATGCGCGGTCTGCCACGGAAATGGTCGCGCGCGATCGAGTCGCACAGTGCAGGCGCGTATTCCTGCCGGCGTCAAAGACGGCAGTCGCATTCGGCTCAAGGGCAAGGGAACACCGGGCGAAAACGGCGGCCCGGCTGGTGACTTGTTCATCACGGTGCATGTCACACCGCACGCACTGTTCGGCCGCAACGGTGACAACCTCACTCTGACATTGCCCGTCACGTTCGAAGAAGCGGCGCTGGGTTCTGAGGTCAAGGTGCCCACCGTCGGCGGTGGTTCGGTCACGCTCAAGGTGCCCCCCGGCACGCAGAACGGACGCACCTTCCGAGTGAAAGGCAAAGGGGTCACGCGTAAAGACGGCACACGCGGCGATCAGCTGGTCACTGTTGAAGTCGCCGTTCCGCAGAAGCTCAGCAGCGAGGCGCGCGAAGCGCTTGAGGCGTATCGCGCGGCCATGGGATCGCAAGATCCTCGTGGTGACTTCATGGCACGGGCAGGAGGTACGTCATGAGCATGAGTAGTAACCGTCCCGTTGGCAATCCGTATGAACACGACGAAGACAGTCCGGTCTACGTCATTTCCGTTGCGGCACAACTGTCAGGCATGCACCCGCAAACGCTGCGGCAGTACGACCGCCTCGGCCTGGTTTCCCCCGACCGCACACTCGGTCGTAACCGGCTCTACTCACTACGTGACATTGCGCGTCTGCGCGAGGTGCAGCAGCTCTCTACTGAGGGTGTCAACCTCGCAGGCATTCAGCGCATCCTCGACCTGCAGGCTCAGGTGCACGACATGCGCCGACGTCTTGAGCAGTTGCAGGGCGAGCGTAACTCCACCGCCTTGGTCGTATGGCGCCCTGATCGCGCCCGCCGCAGCTGAGCCAATCGTCTGCGCGCATCTTTCGACAGCAACAGAACGGATTAGCACTATGGATCTACAACTCACCACTCGCTCGCAGGAGGTTGTTTCCTCGGCGGTACGTCGTGCCGCAATGCGCGGCAACGCCCAAGTTGAGCCCATTCATCTGCTCGGCGGTCTGCTTGAAGACCGCGAAGGAATCGCCACCGCGCTGCTCGACAACGTGCGCGTCGATCACGAGGCGCTCATACGCTCGGTGAACTCCGAGATCGATGCGCTACCCGCAGCCTCGGGCACCACCGTGTCACAGCCCTCGCTGTCGAACGCGTCGTACAAGGTGTTGGGCGCTGCACAGGAAGCAGCGCGTGAGCGCGGTGACGACTACGTGTCGACCGAGCACCTGCTGCTGGCCATCGCTGCCCAGCCCAGCCCCGCCGGCGATTTGCTGCGCCGCAATGGTGCAGGACCCATCGAACTCGTTGATGCCTTCACCGCGGTGCGAGGTTCGCGTCGCGTGACGTCGGCTGATCCCGAGGGATCGTTCCAGGCATTGGAGAAGTACAGCGTTGATCTGACGGCTCGTGCACGCGAAGGCAAGATCGATCCGGTCATTGGCCGCGACGCCGAAATTCGTCGCGTCGTGCAAGTACTCTCGCGTCGCACCAAGAACAACCCCGTTCTCATTGGCGAGCCCGGCGTAGGAAAGACCGCAGTTGTCGAAGGTCTGGCCCAGCGCATCGTCGACGGCGACGTTCCTGATTCATTGCGCGGCAAGAAGTTGGTGTCACTCGACCTCGCGGCGATGGTGGCGGGTGCGAAGTACCGCGGTGAATTCGAAGAGCGACTCAAGGCCGTGCTCGAAGAAATCTCGCAGAGCGAGGGTCGCGTCGTCACGTTCATCGATGAGCTGCACACCGTTGTTGGAGCGGGCGCTTCCGGTGATTCGGCCATGGACGCCGGCAACATGCTCAAGCCGATGTTGGCGCGAGGTGAGTTGCGACTCGTCGGCGCCACCACACTCGACGAATACCGCGAGCACATTGAGAAAGACGCCGCTCTCGAGCGACGATTCCAGCAGGTGTTCGTCGGCGAGCCGAGTGTTGAAGACACCATCGGAATTCTCCGGGGTATCAAGGAGAAGTACGAGTCGCACCACAAGGTAGCGATATCCGATGCAGCACTCGTTGCAGCCGCGACTCTTTCCGATCGTTACATCACCTCGCGCTTCCTACCTGACAAGGCGATTGACCTCGTCGACGAAGCGGCATCGCGTCTGCGCATGGAAATCGACTCATCTCCCGTCGAGATCGATATCTTGCGTCGCGCAGTCGATCGACTCAAGATGGAAGAACTCGCACTGTCAAAGGCAACTGATGAGGCAAGCAAGGCGCGTCTAGAAAAACTGCGTTCCGATCTTGCCGACAAGGAAGAAGAGCTCTCCGCACTGCAGGCACGCTGGGAAACTGAGAAGCGCGGGCTCGATCGCATCGGTGAGATCAAGGTCGGCATCGATGAGTTGCGGTCAGTTGCCGAGCGTGCCCAACGCGATGGTGACTTCGAAGAAGCATCGCGCATCGTCTACGCCGACATTCCGGCGCTTGAGGAAGAACTTGAGCGCGTGACGGCCGAGACCAATACGCGAACCGCGATGGTCAAGGAAGAAGTCGACCCCGACGATGTGGCTGAGGTTGTCTCTGCCTGGACTGGTATTCCCGCCGGTCGTCTGCTCGAGGGTGAGAGCGCGAAGTTGCTGCGTATGGAGCAGGTCATCGGTGAGCGCGTCGTAGGCCAGGAGAAGGCGGTGCAAGCGGTGGCCGATGCGGTGCGCCGTGCGCGTGCCGGTGTTGCCGATCCCAACCGTCCGACCGGATCATTCCTCTTCCTCGGCCCGACCGGTGTTGGCAAGACGGAGTTGGCGAAGGCGCTTGCCGACTTCCTGTTCGACGATGAACGTTCGATGACCCGCATCGACATGAGCGAGTACAGCGAGAAGCACTCAGTGGCGCGCCTTGTGGGCGCACCGCCTGGATACGTCGGCTACGAAGAGGGCGGTCAGCTCACCGAAGCGGTACGTCGTCGGCCCTACACGGTGGTGTTGCTCGATGAGGTCGAGAAGGCTCACCCCGAGGTGTTCGACATCTTGCTGCAGGTGCTCGACGACGGTCGACTCACCGACGGGCAAGGCCGCACCGTCGATTTCCGCAATGCAATTCTCATCCTCACGTCGAACTTGGGATCGATGTTCCTTGTCGACCCCACCCTCGACGACGAAGCCAAGCGAGATGCCGTGATGGCAGTGGTGCGATCGAGTTTCAAGCCGGAGTTCCTCAACCGACTCGACGACGTGGTGATGTTCAATCCTCTGGGTACCGAGCAGCTCACCTACATCGTCGACCTGCAACTCGCGTCACTTCAGAAGCGACTCGTTGATCGGCGACTCACCCTCGAAGTGTCAGAAGCGGCGAAGCAGTGGCTGGTGCTGGGTGGTTTCGACCCGATCTACGGTGCGCGACCGCTGCGTCGTCTCGTGCAGACCGCGGTAGGCGACTCACTGGCCAAGGGAATCCTGGCGGGTGAGGTGCACGATGGTGACACTGTCGTGGTCGACCTCGATTCCGAGAGCGACACGTTAACGGTCACGCCGCGGCGCTAGTCGTCTGGATTCACTCACTCTGTGGGCAAATACGCACGTTTAACGCGGGTATTTGCCCGCAGATTCGCTATTCCTCGGCGTTCACCGTGAAATGCTCAGCGATCATCGCCTGAAGTTGAAGTGCCTCATCAACGACGAGTGAGAGTTCGGGTGAGGAACCGCGCTGCTGTTGAACTCGAACCACTCGTTGGGTGAGGTGCTGTGAACCCAGCATCCGCGGCCCGTCGGCTTCGAGTGCGGCGAGTCCCGCGTGAACGCGATCGCGCAGTGCCGCCGCTGCGTCGACTACGACGCGCGCGTCGACCTCGTCTAGTTCGCCAGCTTCGACCTGCACGAGCAACGCGCAGTTGTACGAGCGGCACATCGTGGGCCGCTTTTCATAGTTCGTGCAGCACCCGCCCACCTGTGCCGGGCAGGGTTGTTCGAAGCGGGTCGAGTGGATGTCGGTGACAAACACGGTGCCTAGGGCCTCGAGGGGTGCCCGGTCATCTGATGGCTGTAGGTCGGTGGCGTGAAACATGCTCCCGTCGCAGCACAGACCGCAGCCCACACAAAGAGTTGGCATGCAGTTCATCCTTTCGTGGCGCCCTCGTGAACACGTCCGCTGATATCTTCCACTATGACCACTTCACGTCGGCAGTTCCTCGTCGGTGCCCTCGCGCTCGGATCCGTGATTGCCGTCGGCGCCGCGGGCGCCGGTGCCGCCGAGGCGTCGGCTCCGAAGAAGCCCGTTAAGAAGCGCAACTACATCGAGAACGGCTCCTTTGAAGAGGGCCCTCTCGGAGTGCCGCAGATCGATGACTGGGTTGTTGTGACCGCCGTGGTGCCCGTATGAGTGGCATGCAGATCTTCGTCAAGACGCTGACGGGTAAGACGATCACCCTTGATGTCGAGTCGTCGGACTCGATCGAGAATGTGAAGCAGAAGATCTTGGACAAGGAAGGCATCCCGGTCGCGGAGCAACAGCTCATCTTCGCGGGCCAGGTACTTCTCGACGGTAGAACGCTCGCCGACTACAACATTCAGAAGGAGTCGACCCTTCACCTGATTCGTTTGGAGCGTCAGACCGGAATCGTGACCTACGCCGAGGTGGGCCTGACCGCGCCGGAGTCGGGCGGTGGGCGTTTGGCGTCCCTTGGTCCCAACACCACCATGGGCCAGCATGTGCGCGAATTGACTGCGGGTGCGTACACCCTCGGTTTCTATGCCCAGGGTGCGCTGTCGTTCGTAGTTGAGTTCTTCAACAAGAAGGGCGTTTCGACCGCGCGCTACACGGGCAGTTTCACTGCCTTCACACTCGATCCGTTCACGCTGCCGTGCATGGCGCCTAAGGGAAGCGTCTCGGCTAACGTCACGTTCTCGACACTCGCCGACGGTGAGGCTGCTCTGATCGATGTCGTCAGCCTGACGCGCAACTAAGTCTGAAAGGCGCCTGACATGCAGATCTTCATCAAGATGTCGACCAAGGCGATCACCCTCGAAGTTGAACCGTCGGACTCGATCGACAATGTGAAGCAGAAGATCCAGGACAAGGAAGGCATCCCGCCCGACAAGCAGGCACTGGTTTATGGCGGCAAGATCCTTGAAGATGGCAGATCTTTGTCGGACTACGACATTGTGAAGGAAGCGACGATCGCGCTGATCACGCTGACACGTGCAACCGGTGTCGTGACGTACGCTGATGAGGCCCTGACCCCACCCATTGGCGTCGGGGCTCGGTTGGCCTCGCTGGGGGTCAACTCTTCGATGAGTCAACGGGTGGGCGCGATCAAGCCTGGCCACTACACACTCGGTTTTCAAGCATCGGGCGTGTTGACGTATGCGGTTGAGTTCTTTGGCCGACGAGGGGTGTCGACGGCCCGCTACACCGGCAGTGTCGTTTCGCTTGAACTCGCGCCTTACGCACTGAAGTGCAATGCGCCCAAAGGCACCGAATCGGCCATCGTTACCTTCGCCACCTTAAACGCCGGCGAGGCCGGACTCATCGACGTCGTCAGCCTCACTAGCGACTAGCTAAATGTCTTCTGCAGCCGCGAGATCGCTGCGTCGAGTACCTCGTACTTCTTGCAGAACGTCCAGCGCACGAAATGGTCGGCTTCCGCTCGGTGCTGACAGAAGGCGCTCACCGGAATACACGCAACACCTGCCTTCTCAGGAAGTCCCCACGCGAAATCGCCACCATCGTCATAGCCGAGCGGCCGCACATCGCTGACGATGAAATACGTACCTTGCGGAGTGATCGGATCAAGTCCGATCGAGCGCAGCCCGTTGAGCAGATAGTCGCGCTTGTCCTGCAACTCGGCGGCGAACCCGGTGAAGTAGTCGCGCGGTAGTTCGAGCCCGGCGGCGATGGCTTGTTGAAAGGGGCCGCCGCTGACATACGACAGGTGTTGTCGCGCAACGCGCACGGCCGCCATGAGGTCACGGGGTGCGCATGCCCAGCCGACCTTCCAACCAGTAAACGAGAACGATTTGCCGCCGCTGCCGAATGTGATCGTGCGCTCGCGCATGCCGGGAAGGGTGGCGATCGACAGGTGCGTGACATCGTCGAACAGAAGGTGCTCGTACACCTCGTCGCTGAGCACGATGAGATCGTGTTCGATCGCCAGTTTCGCGATGCCGTCAAGTTCGGCTCGCGTGTAGACGGCCCCCGTCGGGTTATGCGGAGTGTTGATCAACAGCAGGCGTGTGCGGGGCGTTATGGCGGCGGCGAGCGCTTCCAGATCAGGCCGGAAGCCAGGCCCAAGCGCAACAGTTCGGTAGATGCCACCCGCAAGGGCCGTTTGAGCCGCGTAGATATCGAAAGCCGGCTCAAAGGCGAGTAGTTCGTCGCCCTCGTTGAGCAGTCCGAGCAGAGCCGAAGCGATGACCTCACTGGCGCCGGTGCCGACAACGACCTCGTCGGCTGGGTCGTACTCCAATCCGTACCACTCGCGTTGGTGGGCGCTAATCGCTGCGCGAAGAGCGGGCTGGCCGTGAGCCGGCGGGTACTGGTTTCCGCGACCTGAGGTGATCTCGTCAATGGCGATGCGTTGAAGTTCAACCGGCCCGTCGGTGTCAGGAAAACCTTGCCCGAGGTTGACCGATGCGGTGCGTAGAGCGAGCACGCCCATGGTGCCGAAGATGGATTGTGCATACGGGCGCATACGCGGCACGAGGCGTTCAAGCGGGTCGTCACTCATGAGGGAACCCTACGTGCTACGCGCGCAGCGCTTGCAGAGTGCGCCACGCCCGGCAGGCCAACTGCAGGTTGAAGTTGACGTCGGGTTCGCCAAGTGCCAGTCCCGACACTTCGCGGATGCGCTGAAGTCGGTACTTCAGTGTGCTGCGGTGAATCGACAGGGAAGCCGCGGTTTCGTCGTAGCGGCCGCCGCACTCGAGGTATTGATGGAGGGTGAGTACGAGTTCGGCGTGACGGTGTTCGTCGTAGTCGAGGAGCGTGCCGAGCCAGTCGCGCACAAACCGCTCAACCTCGCGCGGATCCTCAGCAGCGGCGAGTAGGCGGTACACGCCAAGTTGATCGAACACCGTGACGTTCAAAGAACGTGCGTTGCCGCGCTGCAACTGCAGTGCTAGCAGTGCTTCGCGATGCGAGTTCGGAAAGTCTTCGACTCCGCGTGTCTGACCACCAACACCGATACGACATTGGCCGCCCGCGAGTTCACGCATCACGCCCGCATGCAAGTCGTCCCAGTTGATGTCGCGGTCAGTGAGTAGCACGACGGTTCCTGCTCGTGACACCAACAGCGTTCCGAGGTTGAGATCACGTGCTGCTCGTCGCACCGAGGTGAAGAACTGGTCGTCGTCGCGCACTCGGCCGCGACCTTCAAACACGACAACTCGGTGTGGTGCCGTGAGGTCACGTTGGAATGCTTCACCGCGCGGCAGGACGGTCTCGGCGCTGGCACCCGACAGCAAGTCTTCGACGAGGTCGCGGCGAATGCGCACCTCGGTGTCGGCGACACTGCGCTGGCGCGCGAGTTCCATCGACAAAATGGTGGCGCCGTATTCAAGAGCTGCGAGGTCTTCATCGCGTGCGTGATCGTCGGGATCGAGCAATGCGAGAACGGCAACGGAGTCTGGTCGGGGAGAGGCAGCAACCATGACGCGCCCTGACTCGCGTAGAGGACGTCCTTCGCGCAGTAGCCGACGTAGCAATTGCTCGCGCCGCGCTGGCGGATCTTTCGCGTACACCGCTGGTTGCCCCGGCCCGGCCCACGCACGCAGATTTCCGTAGCGGTCTTCGATGATGGTGGGCAATCCGGTCACTTCATGTACCGCTCGAGCGAGGCTTTCCATGCCTTCGCCGGAAACCGCTGCGCGCGTCAAGCGGTGGTGAATGTCGATGCGCTGCTGCAGCGCTTCGACAGTGTGTTCTAGTTGCTGATTCACCGAGGCCAATTCGTTGGCGGCGGCGCGCTCAGCCTGGTGCAGTCGACTGTTGCGAACCGCCGAGCCGATCTGCTGCGAAAGTACACGTAGCAGGAAGTGCTCATCGTTTTCGAGTTCGCGGGCAGAGGCGACCACCATGTGGCCAGATGAAGCGGAGGCGCTCCCGAGAGCGTAGGCCCAGCCCCATTCCTCGCCTGGCAATTCAAGTGAGCCACCGCCGATTGCTACATCATCAAGTGCGGGAGGTTGGGCGTCACCCTTCTCGCCGGGAGTCCACTGGCGCGTCGTTCCGTCAACCGTGCGAACACCCACGAGCCGACATGACGCGAACGAGGGGGCCGCGCTGGCACCCATGCGCAAGATCTGCTGCTCATCCGTGCTTTCGGTCATGAGCATTGCGAGGACGAGCAATGCGTTGAGGCGGGAGAGGTGGTCGCGGGCTGCGAGGCCGACCGCCATCTCCGTGCTCATGTGGGTTGTGACCCGGCGTACGACGCGAGGAACTCGTCGGGCTCGAGGTAGTACGGGTTGTCGAGGAGGCTGCCGCACAGGAGCAGCTTGGGATGAGTGCGGAGCAGGTCAACCACGACGCGACCGTCGAAGAGGTCGAGGTCGTAGAGGCACAGAATCACTTGGGGGTACTGGGGCAAGAAGCGGTTGAGTTCGGATTCGTACTCGACGAGACCTTCAACACCGGGAAGTTGACGCAGTGCCCACGTCATCTCGCCGAGACTGCGAGCGAAGGTGTAATCACCGCTATCGAGGGGGACGCTGATCGCGGTGTTCCAGAAGTCGATCATCGAGTCTTTGGAGAAGGCACCGTCGCGCAGATAGGTCTCGGTAGAACGCATGACGTCGACCTGGTGGCTGTCGTGGGCGTGCCCGGTGGCTTCGTCAGATCCCAATTCGGCCCAGAGGTCGTCGGGCTCGACCTGATCGAGAACGGCAATGCACTTGTCGCCTGCGTCAATACCGGCACGAAGGTAGGGCAGCAGCACCTCGTCGCGCCCGACCGAACCCCGGTAGAACGCGCAGATGTGGTCGCCCGGGGACATGCTCAGTCCGGGCAGTCCGAGTTCGATCGTTGCAGTCACAGGTGCCTCCTTGGCCAGAGCCTTGGGCTCAGGCTAGGGCGTTAGCGGGGCCTAAAACAGACCCACGTGGATGCAATTATGCATTCTTCTGGTCACCAGAGGATGAAAAACCGAGATCGGGTTCGCCGCTAGGCTCTCCTCGGAGGTGGCTGACGTGCGCGCAGCGGTGTATTCAGACAAAGGTCCGGCCCATGAAGTGCTCTCGGTAGTGGAGCGACCCGACCCTGAGCCGGGGCCAGGTGAGGTGCGAGTACGCGTGAGTGTGTCAGGCGTCAACCCCACCGACTGGAAGTCGCGTACGTCTCCCGCGCCAATGGTGGGCCCGGTGCAGATTCCGAATCAAGATGGTGCCGGGGTCATTGATGCAGTCGGTGACGATGTCGACCCTGCCCGCATTGGTGAGAGAGTCTGGGTTTTCCATGCCGCCCGCGAGCGGGTGAGTGGCACGGCCGCGACCTACTCGGTGGTGCCTGCCGATCAGGCAGTTTCGTTGCCGGCAGACGTCAGCTTCGATCAGGGCGCGGGTCTGGGCATTCCGTTCATCACGGCGCACGGATGTCTGTTCTCCGATGGACCGATCGCTGGTCGCACCGTTCTCATCGCCGGTGGTGCTGGCGCGGTCGGTCACGCGGCGATTCAACTTGCGTTGCGGGCAGGGGCGACCGTGATCACCACGGTGAGTTCAGAGGCGAAGGCTGACCTCGCGCGCACCGCCGGCGCAACGCACATCGTGAACTATCGCGATGCTGACGTCGCCGAGCAGATTCGCGCGATCGCACCGAGCGGCGTTGATCGCATCATTGAGTTGGCGCTGAATACCAACCTCGATCTTGATCTCGCGGTGATTGCTCCGCACGGTGTGATCGTCACGTACGCGACGGAAATTGCTGGTGACCCGGTCATTCCGGTGCGGTCACTGATGTGGCCGAACATCACGCTGAGGTTCGCGCTTGTCTACAACTTCACCGATCAGCAGATTGCCGACGCGGTGGCCGACATCAGTGACGCGCTCGCTCAAGGACAGTTGGTTGCACTACCCGACCACCACTTCACTCTCGACCAGATTGCCGATGCGCATGACGCGGTCGAAGCGAATGCCATCGGAAAAGTGCTCGTCGACATCGGTTGACAGTCACGACGTCGACGAGCACGTTTGGCTAGATTCCGTACTTGTCCCAGTGCTCACCGAAGAGTTCTTGCTCGGTGAACGTCTTGGGTGCAATGGTGCGCGACACCCACGTGAGGTTGAGGAAGTGCTTGGCGTTGACGTTCTCTGTGGTGATGTTGCCACCCCATGAACCACAACTCAGGCTCAGCGTGAATGGCAAGCCATTGCGAGCACTTCCGGCGCCCTCATTGAGGTTCTGGTTCACGAGAACGCGCGCCGTGCGCGTTCCGAATGCAATCGCATCGACATGCGCATCAACGCTGGTGTGGATTCCGCAGGTATGACCAAGACCCTGGTAGGCAGTGATGTCGTTAATGATCTGCACGGCCTCGTTGATGTCGCTGCCGTAGCGGTACACGGCCAGAACGACCGAGAGCTTCTCGCCTGAGAACGGGTGCTCGGGGCCAGCGCCGTCTTCTTCAACCATGATGAACGACGTGCCCGCGGGAATGTCGATGCCTGCGAGTTCGGCGATGGTGGCGGCCGGCTTGGCAATGACGTCAAGGCTAGGAATGTGTCCGCCGTCGGGCCACATAGCCTTCTGCAACTTCGCCTTCTCTTCGGCGTTACACAGGTAGCCACCGGATGCCTGTAGGCGACCAAGGAGGTCGTCGTACACCGCGTCCGCGATGACCAGTGAGTTGTCGGCGAGGCAACTGGTTGCGAGGTCGAACGTCTTGCCAGCGACGATCATCGCTGCGGCATCGTCGAGGTCGCCGGTCTCATCAATGACATGCACTGAGTTACCGACACCGACACCGTAGGCGGGGGTGCCCGAGCTGTAAGCCGCCTTCACCATCGCGGCGCCACCGGTGGCGACGACGACGTCAGCCTGCTTCATGAGCTCGCGCGTCTTGTCGATCGACGGCGAGGTAAGGCTGATGATGAGGTCTTCGGGGGCACCGACCTGAGCGCAGGCCGCGCGCATCAGTTCGACCGACATCTCGCTGGTCTTCTTGGTGCGGGGGTGCGGTGCCACGACGATCGCGTTGCGACCCTTGAGCGCCATGAGCGCCTTCATGGGCGGAGTTGCGTCGGGGCCGGTGGTGGGAATGAGTGCGGCGACGACGCCGACGGGCTTGGCGATCTTCACCAGGCCGCGTGCGGGGTCTTCCTCAACGATGCCCACGGTGCGCATGTCGCGCATGTCGGCGAGCAGGCCGTTCACCCGGCGGCCGATCTTGGTGAGCTTGTCGGCGTAGGTGCCGAAGCCACCTTCGTCGACGGCGAGTTGGGCGAGCGCCTCAGCGTTGTCCTTACGGACGATGGCCCAACCCACGGCGGTGACGAGGGCGTCAACCTGAGCCTGATCCCAGTCGGCGATTGCCTCTTGAGCGGCCCGGGCGCGTGCGACGATGGCGCGAACCTCGGCGGCGGGGTCGGGAGCGGATGTGTCAGTGGGGGAGTCAGTGGCCATGAACTCAGGTTGGCCGAAGTGCGTTCGAGTGGAATCGGCCCAACCGGGCAAAGGTTGAGCCCAACATGGGCCTGGGAGGACATGGGCCTTCAGAGGACTGTCCACGAGGGTTGCACCCATGACCACAGACGGTATGGACATCCGAGATATCAGTATCAGTAACGCCGAGTGGCGCGTCATCATCGACGATTTTGAATCGGGCGTGAATCAGGGTCCGATTCTCAATATTGACCCCGACGATGACCGCGAATATGACGCCATCTTCATCGGCGGCGGCGCAGGTGGTCGCTTCGGTTCTGCCTACATGAAGGCTGCTGGCGGTCGTCAACTGACGATCGACCGCTGGCCCTTCCTCGGCGGATCGTGCCCCCACTTGGCCTGCGTTCCTCACCACCTGTTCTCTGAGGCCGCGCGCGAGCTCGACTACGCGCGCACCTTCTCGGGCCGCTTCTGGTACCCCGAGTTCGACGAGAGCAAGGCCTCCATCCTCGAGATGGTGCAGCTATTCCTGAGCGGCCGTAATAGCGCGCACTCGTTCATGAACTACCAGAGCAAGGAGCAGTTGGGGATGGAATACATCCTCAACGCCTCAGCCACCGTCATCGACGCCAACACTGTCGAAGCGGCGGGTCGAATCTTCAAAGCCAAGAACATCGTGATCGGAACCGGATCGAGCACGCGTGTGCCCGAGGTTCCGGGCATCGGGCTCAAGGGTGTGTACGACTACGCAACCTTGATCGAAGAACTCGACTACGACCCGCGTTCGTGCGTGATCATCGGCGGCTCGAAGGTTGCCATCGAGTACGGCTCGTTCTTCCAAGCGGCAGGTTGCCAGACCACGATCCTCGCCCGCAGCCCACTGATGGCCGGAACCGGACTGCACCACGTCGACGACGACCTGCGCGAGTACGTGGTGTGGGGAATGCGTGAGCGCGGCATCGTGATTCACGACGGAACCGAGACTCTCGAAGTACTGGGTGACGATCGCGTTACCGGTGTTCGCGTCCGCCTATCTGATGGCACGGTCACCGATATTCCGTGCGAGATGGTCTTCATCGGAACCGGCGAGCGCGCTAACTCTGACGAATACGTCAAGACGTTGGGGGTCGCAGTCGACGACCGCGACTCGATCATCGTCGACGCGCACATGCGCACCAACGTTCCTGGCGTGTACGCAATCGGCGACATCATCGGTCCGCCGATGGAAATGTTCAAGGCTCGCAAGTGCGGAATGACTGCCGCGCGCAACATCATGGGTGAGGACTACACGTTCGACTTCAGTGAGTACCCCGACTTCCTGCACTCAACCTACGAAGTGACGTGGGTGGGATTGTCCGAGCGTGAAGCGCGCGAGAAGTACGACAACGTCATCGTGTTGCAGATGCCGCCGCCCGGAGTTCCGTACGGCGACATCCCGCTGCCCTGTGCCGACGGAACGATGATGCTCGCGTTCACGCATCCTGAGCGCACCGGATTCCAGAAGGCCGTCTTCGACGCCACTTCGCGCAAGTTGGTGGGCGCGCACCACGTCGGATACGGAGCCAAGGATGGCTTCCAATACCTCGACCACATGATTCACACCGGCGACGGAGTGACGATCGACCAGATGGCCGAGATGAACGAACTGTTCCTCAACCCCAGCCACTTCATTCAGTTGGCGCGTCTGCGCGCCGGCGCGAAGGATCTGAAGTCGCTGTAGTCGTTAGTTCGCAGCAAGGTTGGCGGCGCGTTCACGCAGTTGCGTGAGCGCGCCGTTGCCGTGCGTGGAGCGATCAGTGAACCACTCACGTTGCGCAGCAACGATCGGGCGTAGTGATGCGATCTCATCGCGCACGAGGTCGGGCCCGCAGCCGCCCGGCTCGGTGCGGGATGACACGAGGGTCACCGGATCGAGAATGGCTGCGAGATCGAGTGTGCGAGCGGCATCGGGGAGTGAACTGCCAGTGAGTTCGACGCAGGAGGCTTCGAGAGTGTTGATTCTGATGGGCTGTGCGGTGCGCAGCGATTCGGCAACAGTGTGGCCGACGATGCGGTAAGCCGTGCGGTAGTCAAGGCCAGCAACCAGCACCAACTCGTCGGCGATGTCGGTTGAAGCGGTCTGCTGATCGTGAGCGCTACGCGCCATCGCTTCAGCGTTGATCTGCAGTGTGCGCACGACCACCGTTGCCAGGCGCACAAGTCGCGTGGCGAGTGTGAGAGACGCCGTGACTTCACCGTACGAGTGCAGCCAGTTATCGGTGGATGCCGAAGGCGTACGCGCGGTAGCGGCAATTCCAGCAAGGCGACCAATCATCGTGCTTGCGCCAGCGCGAATGACCGAAAGCGCATAGGGGTTGCGCTTCTGTGGCATCAGTACTGACGCGCGGCACAGTGAGGCGTCAACGGTGACCAGCCCGAAACCTGCGCTCGCGAAAATCTGAAGATCTTCGGCCAGTCGATCGGCCGTGATGACCGACTGAGTGGCGGCGGCGGTGATCTCGATCAAACCATCGATCGTCCACATGGTGTCGCGGGTATTGCGGCCGACGGCAGCGAAACCCAAGAGTTCGGCAAGGCGTGCACGATCGAGGTGCATGCGAGTGCCGGCGACTCCACCCGAGCCAGCAGGGGAAATATCGATCCATTCATGCGCTGCGCGAATCCGTGGAAGATGTCGAGCGGACTCTTCGGCGAAACTCGCGAGGTAGTGGCCGAAGGTCGAAGGCTGCGCCAGTTGCAGATAGGTCGTGTCAGCCCACACGGTGTCGGCGAGTTCAATGGCGCGATCGCCCAGCGCGTCGGAGAAGTCGGCGACGGCATCGGCGAGGTCAACGAGTAGGTCTCGCACGGCGAGGCGAAATGCGATGCGGCCCGCCTCGCGACGAGTGCGACCGAGGTGAACCCATCCCGCAGTGTCGCCGATGCGTCGAGTGAGTTCCTTCTCGCGACTGTTGTAGGCATCGCCAAGAACGACGTCGTACGGAAAGTCGTCGACAGACACCGCGCCCATCGTCAGCAATTCACCGAGAAGTTCGCGAGCCACGTCGTCACTCACCAAGCCCGCTTCATGAAGCGCGATGACATGCGCGAGGTCAGCGACGAGCAGGCCGTCATGCAGCATAGGAGCATCGGCAAGTTCAAGTGCGTAGCCAGCGGCCACTAACTCGGGTGCTGGTCCGGCAGAGATGCGGCCATCGGCACCGAGGTAGCCCTCAGGGGTGGCGGGCTGGTCGGAAGGAGTGCTCACAAGTCACCATCCTGCACGAACAGTGTCGGGGCTCCACCGGAGACAAGGAATACGACCGGACCGGTGACATCGCCATTACCCGCCGCAAAGGCGAGGGCCGCCATCGCCTTCGCGCAGAAGGGGGGATCGAGGAAGAGCGCTTCGGTGCGTGCCACGAGCGCAGCCGCATCTCGTCCTTCAGTCGACGCGTAGCCATAGCCGGGTCCGATCCAGCCGTCGACGATGTTGACCTGCGTGGCGAGAGGCGCCGGTGTTCCGATCAATTCGGCGGTACCGGTGGCAAGGGTGAGTACGCGTTCGCGACATTCGTCGGCGGTGCGGCTGACCGTGACGCCGATGACTTCCGGAAGAATGCCTGCGGCCACAGCGGCCACGAGCCCTGCCTGAGTACCGCACGAACCCGTCGCCATCCATAACGTCGGATTCTCAAGGCCAACTGTGCTGGTTTGATCACGCAGTTCGAGTGCTGCCGCCACGTAACCAATGGCGCCGCGTGACGTGGCTCCGCCCCGTGGCAGTACGACGGGGTTGCGTCCGGCCGCCCGAAGTTCCTGCGCGGTGACTTCGATGAGGGCATCGACCGTCGCACGCGATGGGTCACCGGTGTATTTGACCGTGGTGCCGATCGTGGAGTGCAGCAAGAGATTGCCTTGCACTGTCGTTGGTGCGTCGCCGTAGAAGCACACCACCGAGTCGAGGCCGCAGCGTCGCGCAGCGAGGGCGGCCAGCATCGACCAGTTGGACTGGGGTCCTGAACCGGTGACGAGGACGTCGCACTCACGCGCGAGTGCGTCGCCCAGCAGAAACTCGAGCGGCCGGACCTTGTTGCCGCCGAGGCCGATTCCGGTCAGATCGTCGCGCTTGAACCAGATCTCGACGCCCAACTCTTCTGACAGTCGCGGCGCGGCGATCAGCGGTGTGGGAAGCGTGCCAAGACACTCGCGAGCAATAGCTGAGAGATCAGGATCAGCCATCGAGTCGGCCGAGGGTTGCGTCAATGAATCGGGGAATGGAACCAAGAGCGCGCGTGGGATCGAGTAACTCGTCGAGTTCGTCATCGGCAATCTGACTGAGTCGATCGTCGGCACGAAGTGCGGTGCGCAGATCGTCACCGCGTTCGCGTCCGGCGAGTGATGCTTCGTACACGATGCGATGAGCGGTGTGCTTGCCGACGCGATCGGACAGCGCGCGCATGACTGGTTCGCTCAGTACGTAACCGCGTTGCGCATCAAGGTTCGCCCGCATGCGCTCGGTATCAACCTCGAGGCCGATGAGAATACGTTCGACCGCAGCGGTACTGACGGCGCTGTAGTGGCAGGTTTCGGGAAGGATCACCCACTCGGTCTTCCAGGCACGACCGTCACGTTCATGCCCGTGAATCATGCCTTCAATGGCCAGGTCAGAATTCACACGTACGAGTCGAGCGAGAGTGCTGACGTGCTCTGCCCACTCGGGGTTGCGCTTATGCGGCATGGTGATACTGCCGACGGTTCCGACCGACAATGGCTCTCGCAGCTCGCCGATCTCGGTGCGCTGCAGTTCGTACACCTCGTCGCCGATCTTGGCGACGGTCGCCGTCACCATCGCCATCAGTGACATGAACTCGGCGAAACCGTCGCGTGCCGTGAGCCACGGAAGACTGGGAACTGCCAGATCGAGTCGACGTGCGAACGCTTCGATCATTGGCTCGGCGCTGTCGCCCCAGAATTCCATCGAGCCAAGGCCACCAGCGAGCTGAACCATTTCGCGGCGCGGTCGTGTTTCAGCGATGCGCTGAAGATGCCGGTCAATCTCTTCCGCCCACACCGCGGCTTTGAAGCCGAACGTGATCGGAAGTCCTGGCTGCCCATGCGTGCGCCCGCACATCAAAGTGTCGCGGTGTGTGCGCGCAAGGTGCAACGCCGCGGTACGTGCGGCAGTGAGATTGCCCGTCACGATGTCGCTGATCGTGCGCATGATGAGCGCAGCCCACGTGTCGGAGAGATCTTGCACCGTCGCTCCGTAGTAGATCCACTCGCGAGCGTCTTCGGGAAGTCGTTGTTCAAGAATTCGGATGAGACCGAGCGTGGAGTGTCCCGTTGCACGCGTGAGTTCACCGACCTCAACAGGATCAGGAAGCCAGTCGGTGATGGCGAGTCGAATTGACTGCGCAGCTTCAGCAGGAACCAGTCCGACCTCAGCCTGAGCCTCAGCAAGAGTGGCAAGGATGTCGAGCCACGCGCGCAGACGTGCTTCATCGCTGAAGAGATTGCGGGTTTCGTCAGTGCTCCAGAGGTGCCCGTACACCGCTGACCCGGTCAGGTGCGCGCTCATGGTGTGAGTGCGGAACCGATCTGCTTGGGCTCAGGCAGTGGGCCGACTCCGGTGATCATGCGCAGGGCGAGTCGAATCTCATCAAGGTTCGAACCCCAGGGAACGATGGCGGTGTTTCCTCGTACTTCAACTCCGCGCTCGAGCAGGCAGCACTTGGTGAGAACGAGTGCTTCCTTACCAAGTTCTTCGGCCCGGTGGTTGGGGCAGAAGTCGACTTGCTCAGGCTCGTCACCATAGAAGTGCCGGTGGAATTGCACCGAACGCTCGCAACCGATCAAAGTCCAGTCGAGACGCTCGGGCGGACGCGTGTCGAGGAACGTCACGTCAGCGGGAAGGTCAACACCCGAGCCGCGGCACGGAAGCAGGTATCCGTTCGCAGGGTTATTCTTCGCCATCTCACGAATGTCGACCGCGTCAAGAACCAAACGAATGGGCGGGAGGTCTTCATCGAATCCGACTGCCTGCTTGGCGAGTTCGAACAGCTTCGCGGGCTCGGGTGGAACAACTTCAGTGACGATGACCGTGACCGGTTCGGGTTGCCAGATGACGTTGATGTGTTCGTACTTGCCCTGCACGGCGTAGGCGTCAGTGTTGGGTTGCGCGTGAGCGAGGGCGCTGAATGCGAGCTGCGTGGGATTGCCGACGTCGGTGGTGGGATCGACGATGAACACGATGCGGTCAGGCCCGGCCAGCACGCGTGCCTCGGTGACAGGCGAAAAAAGCGGCTCGAACGATTCCTTGCGCACTTCGATGAGGGCGCGGTCATCGCCGTTGCTCAGCAGCAGCCACTCAGTGCGGCGGTAGACCTCGCGGCCCAGAATGTAGTCGAGGATCGCCGACTCATCGTTGAGGTCGATGTCGGCCTCCTGTGCCGACAGCCCACGGTACGGACGAGTCATGGTGTTGGGCGCGGGAAGCGGAATCATGACGTCATCCTGTCAGTGGTGGGATGCCTGCACTGGGTTGATAGCCGAGATCTGTAATGCGGTGTCGGCGCGAAGGCCGAGGCGAAGAGTCTCCAGGGGAATTACGTCATCGGTGGCGATGTTCCCGAGATTCACATCCGGACCCACCGTGGCAATGAACCAGGTTTGCTGCGCCTTGGAAGGTGCCTCGAAGATGACGCGCTCGAGCGGGATGCGCGCGCCGATTGCGTCGATGAGATCGTCGCGCACGGAGCCATTTCCGTGATAGATGCCGACCGTGCCACTTTCGCGTCCTTCGGTGACCAGCCACTGAGCTCCGGCCTCGAGGTCGGATTCCATCTCGGCGATCCACTCGTCGGCGATAACAGGAACCGACTGGTCTTTCGAGCCAACCTCGGCGGCCACGGTGAAGTCGGTGCTGAATTGACGCACGAGCGCAGCCTTACTTTCGCGATCAAGCAGGCCTAGTCCGTTGGAGACTTCGACGACTGAAACCCCGCACGACAGCGCCCAGTCACGAAGTTCGGCCACCTTGCCCTGCGCGGCACAGACCTCAAGCAGTGTTCCGCCCAGACTCACCTCAACGCCGGCCGCCCGGTAGGCCGCAACGCGTTCGCTGAAGTGTGGGTCGACGTAGCCGATACCCCAACCCACCTTGACGATGTCGATCAGATCGGCGCACTGGGCGATCAAGGCGTGAGTCGCCGGCACCGTGAGGGCCTTGTCGAGAACGTGGGTGAGCCCGCGTGCTCGGGGCTTGGAGACGCGAGACGGCAGGGTGAGAAATGTCGGCCCGTTGGGCATCGGTTCTCCTCCCGGTAGGCAGCCGTGCGTGAGGGTCGGAGTATTCGCGACCCCCTGTGATGACCCTAGGAGACTATGCGCCCAGTCTCACCCGTCCTGAGAGGCCTAAGAATCCCAAGTACTTGGATCACTGGGGGCATGGGTTACGTGAACGCGGTGCTGACAGTCTCCGTAGGGAACCCGTGAGGAGACGTGTGACTCGGAACTTGGTCGTGATCGGCGGTGGAGCCGCGGGGATGTCGGCTGCCTCGGCCGCCCGCCGCACCGACCCAGGTATGTCGATCACGGTCGTGGAGGCGGGTCCGTTCGCCTCCTATGGCGTATGTGGTTTGCCGTACTTCATCTCAGGAGTCATTCCGGAGGCGAATTCGCTGATAGCTCTGCCTCCTGAGGAATTCCGCGACAAGCGGCGAATCGATCTACGCCTCGAGGCCACCGTCGATCGGGTCGATCCCGAAGCCCAGGTGGTCTACTCCGGTTCCGAGGCGTATCCCTTCGACGTTCTGGTGATGGCGTCGGGCGCGGCTCCCATCGTTCCGCCCCTTGCCGGTGTCGACGACCCACGTGTGGTGACCATTAGGCGTCTTGATGAGGCCATTGCCCTGCGCGACCGTCTCAGTGGGGTCAAGCGCGCGGTGGTGGTCGGCGCCGGTTACGTAGGTTTGGAAATGGCCGAAGCCCTCGTTGAGCAAGGCATTGAGGTGACGGTGGTCGACCGGCTGCCGCGGGTGATGTCAACAGTCGATGTCGACATCGCTGACATCGTCGAGCGTGAGGTGCGTGAGCACTGCGAACTGCGCCTCGAATCTGCGTTGGTGGCGTTGCATCCGCGCGCTGATGCGGTGCACGTTGAACTTGATTCCGGATCACTTGATGTTGATCTGGTCGTGCTCGCTCTCGGCGTACGGCCTTCAACCGATCTCCTCAAGGATTTCGAACTTCCCGCACTGCCCAATGGTGCGCTCCTCGTCGACGATCACATGCGGACTCAGCATCCGAATGTGTTGGCCGCGGGGGATTGCATTGCCTTGCACCATCGCGTTCTCAATGGGCCGGCCTTCGTGCCACTCGGCCCGGCCGCGAATAAGACGGGGCGAGTGGCGGGCACTGTCGCTGCCGGCGGCGACGCCGCATTTGAAGGAATCGTCGGAACCGCGGTCGTCAAGGTGTTCGACCTCACGGTGGCGCACACGGGCCTCACGCTGGCCGATGCGCAGGCTGCGGGCTTCGAAGCTGTGGCAACTGACATCACTGCCAAGTCGCGTGCGAAGTACTACCCAGGTGCCGAGCCTCTGCGCGTGCGCCTGGTTCATCAGGCCGACGGGAAACTGCTGGGCGGTCAGCTCGTCGGTCGTGACGGAGCAGCGCAACGAGTCGACGTCATCGCAGCGGCCTTGCACACCGGTCTTGGTATCGACGACCTTGCAGCCTTCGATTTGGCATACGCGCCACCGTTCTCACCTGTGTATGACCCGCTCACTCAGGCCGCTCAGGCCGCTCAGTTTGCAATGGCAAAGGCATCATTGGGCCGCATGGCCCCACGCGATGGAGGTGCACGCTGATGGGTGTCGCAGTGGTTACTGGTGCGGCCGGCGGTATCGGAAGTGCCACGGTGCGTCGATTGCATGAAGACGGAATGACGGTGATCGCACTCGATCTCAATGGTGAGGCAGCGGCCGAGCTGTCACCACATTCCTACGCACTCGATGTGTCGAATGCTGAGCAGGTCGAACTAGTGATGGCTTCGATACTTGCGTCCTGGCCGCGGGTTGACGTGCTAGTAAACAACGCCGGCATCACCGGTTCGGCTGCGGCTACGACGGTGCACGAGACGCCCGTTGAAGAGTTCGATCGAGTCATGGCAGTTAACGTGCGAGGCCCATTCCTCTGCACTCGTGCGCTGATTCCTTCGATGCTGGAAGCCGGTCGTGGACACATCATCACGATTGCCTCCATCGCCGGCCTTGTTGCGTTTCCCGGTCGGTGTGCCTACACGACGTCGAAGGGTGCAGCGCTTCAGTTTGCGCGCTCTGTCGCGATCGACTACGGAGGCCGTGGCATTCGCTCAAACGCCGTCTGCCCGGGCATGGTCGAGACGCCAATGACTCAATGGCGACTTGACCAGCCAGAACTCCGCGCTCAGATTGAGGCGCAGATTCCTATGGGCAGGGTGGCGCAACCTGATGAGATCGCCGATGCCGTGTCGGTGTTGGCGTCAGGGCGTCTCGCATATGCAAACGGCTCACCGTTGATCATCGACGGTGGCTGGTCTTCTAGGTGACATCCAATCGAAGGGAAATCCAATGGCAGGCAGGCTCGAAGGCAAGGTCGCGATCATCACGGGCGCGGGCTCAGGAATCGGACGCGCATCGGCTGAACTATTCGCGCGCGAGGGCGCTGCGGTAGGCGTCCTTGACGTTCGCGCTGAGGCCGCTCAGGAAGTAGCCGACGGGATCAATGCTGCTGGTGGGCGAGCGCTGGGTCTTGGCGCAGACGTGACCATTGACGCGCAGGTACGCGAGGCGACCGACGCCGTCATTGCAGCATTCGGCGATGTCGCGGTGCTGTACAACAACGCAGGCATCGGCAGTTCCGGTGCCGTTGATGTGGCGACTGAAGACGACTGGGACCGCTGCTTCGATATCAACGCCAAGGGCACCTTCCTGTGCTCGCGCGCCGTCGTACCGTCGATGCTGGCTGCTGGTCGCGGTTCGATCATCAACCAGGGATCAGTTGCGGCTCTTGTGGGTGTCGCCAACTTCGCTGCGTACTGCGCGGCCAAGGGTGCTGTGGTTGCACTGACTCGCTCGATGTCACTTGACCTTGCACCGCGCGGTATTCGTGTTAATGCGATTGCGCCCGGAACGATCTACACGCCGTTGATGGAGCCGATGCTCATCGCGCGCGGTGGTGGCGATCTGCAGAAGGGACTCGAGATGACCTTGACCAAGTACCCCATCGGCCGCCTCGGCGACCCGATCGACATCGCGAACGCGGCGCTATTCCTTGCCAGTGACGAGGCAGCTTTCGTCACCGGTTCCGTGCTCACCGCCGATGGCGGCATGACCTCTCAGTAAGGAGAGCGATGATTTTCCTCGATCCAGACAAGCGCGTCGATCTGGCGACTGCGGCTTCTCACGTAGGAGATGGAGCCCTGTTGGCTCTGGGTGGGGGATTGTCGTCACGCCTTCCCATGGCACTCGTGCGTGAACTCGTGCGGCAAGGCCGCACGGGTCTGCACGTGGTGGGTTCGGCACACAGCATGGATGTTGATTTGCTCGTCGCGGCCGGTGCGCTGTCGATCTGCGAAGAAAGTTACGTGGGCTTTGAACAGGATCTCGGTCTTGCTCCGGCCTACCGACGTGCGGCTGAGAGCGGCACCATCACGCTGCGCGAAAGTTGTTGCGTCACGATTCTGACGCAGTTGCGTGCGGCCGAGATGGGTCTGCCGTTCCTGCCCGTGCGTGGCATCAAGGGAACGGACATGCGACGGCTGCATCCCGAATACGCCGAGACGACCTGCCCGTTCACGGGTGAGGTTCTCGTCGCGGTTCCGCCGCTTGTTCCGGATGTCGCATTGATTCACGCTCCACTCGGTGACCTGCACGGCAATCTGTACCTCGACAAGCCGTACGTTCTTGATGAGCGATTCGCTGGCGCATCGCGTGCAGTGATCGCGACTGTCGATCGCATCGTGTCGACTGACGAACTCGTCGAGCACGGCATCACCATTCCCGGTCACTACGTGCAGGCGGTGGCCGAGGTGCCGTTCGGTGCACACCCGGCATCGAGTTACCCCAACTACGCCTACGACCGCGATCACATGGGCGTGTACGTCAAGGCTGCATCCAAGCCTGAGTCGGCTGCGCAGTACATCCAAGAGTGGGTGATGTTGCCCGATGGCGAGGACGGCTACCGCGCCAAACTGGGCGACGAATCACTTCAGCGCCTCACGACATGGTCTGAGTCGACCGAAATGTGGAAGGGGCTCTTCGCATGACGTACACATTCGACGAATGGTTCGTCGTCACCTTGGCCCGAACCGTCAGTGATCGCGAAGTGGTGTTCCACGGATTCGGCAGCCCGTGCGCCCAGGTTGCGATGCACGTTGCCAAGCGCACACACGCACCTGACATGTTGCTGATCGAAGGCGCGATGTACGCGGTCAATCCCACTCCGCCGTTCATTCCGCCCACGGGCAATGACAGCAGTCTCAAGCAGGGCGCCGCGTACAGCATGAAGTTCGAAGAGTTCTTCGACGCCGCGATTCGTGGCGACGTTGATCGCATGTTCCTTTCGGGCGGACAGATCGATGCGTATGGCAACACCAATGTGACCGCGGTGGGTCCGTTGGAGAAGCCCAAGGTCAAGTTGGGCGGTGGCGGTGGCGGGTGCAACATCTCGGCCACCATCGGTCAACTCACTCTGTGGACGACGCGGCACCGCTCAGGTCGCACGTTGGTCGACAAGTGCGAC
>CAIYMF010000209.1 GCA_903927265.1 uncultured bacterium
GTGATTGCTTTCGGAGCGTGTGCAACGAGCGGTGGCCCGTACTGGGATTCCTACGCGGTGATTCCCGGAATTGGCGAGCACCTGCCGGTTGATGTGTTCGTTCCTGGCTGCCCTCCTCGGCCGCACCTGCTGACCGCCGCCTTGGAAACTCTCGCGGGAGTTCGCGACGTGGTCGGTATCCAGCCATGAACGTCAGTGCTGACGAGTGGCGTACCGCTGCTGCCGCGGCACGGGCAGAAGGATGCGCGTGGTTCGCGATGCTGACCGCCGTCGACGATCCCGATGCCGGTGTCGTCGAGGTAGTGCTCGTCGTTGGTGAGCCGGGGGCGCAGCAGCAGTTGCGATGCGCGGTTGATCGGTCGGCTCCCGCGCTCGCCTCGGTTGCTGATCTCTGGGCGGGGGCGGCATTCGCCGAGCGTGAAGTACATGAGATGTTCGGCGTCGACTTCGCCGGTAACTCCGACCTACGACCACTGCTACTTCCGGCGGGTCTCGAGACGCCACCGCTGCGACGTGATGCGGGGTTGGGTCGACGTGCCGCGACGGAATGGCCCGGTGCCGTTGAACCGGGTGACTCGGCGAAGGCACGCCGCCGACCGGTAGTTGCCATCGGTGCCGATTCGCAGAAGTGGGTGGTCGAACTGTGACCGCGCGACACGGCAGCATCAACCTCATCGCCGACAAGTGCACCTCGTGCATGTTGTGCGTGCGCGAGTGTCCGGTGTGGTGTATTTCGCTGGCGGCGCATGCAGAAACCGAACCTGCAACTGCTCCGGGCGGGCGGGCGCGCACCGTCAACGTGCTCGACGACTTCAGCATCGATTACGGCCTGTGCATGTTCTGCGGAATCTGTATCGACGTGTGTCCGTTCGAGGCGCTGGAGTGGAACGTGGCTGACGACCTTGTGGAAGTCACGCGCACTGCAACCGTTCACGACCGTGAGCGGCTGGCCTGATGGCGCGCGTTGCCGTGCTGTTGCGCGGCGTCAATGTGGGCAAGTCCAAGCGCATCTCGTCGGCCGAACTGTGTGCGGTGGTTGAGGCGTGTGGGCTCACTGATGTGAGCACGCTGTTGAATTCCGGAAACGCGGTATGTACGTCGTCGTTGAAGCCCGCGGCGATCGCGACTGCTGTTTCGACGGAGATTGAGCGCCGGTGCGGTTTCACGTGCGATGTCGTGGTGCGTACTGAAGCGGAATTGAATCGCGCTCTCGAACGTGATCTCCTGCGCGATGTCGCGACCGACCCGAGTCGGCATCTGTTGGTGTTCCTCGGTTCCAAGCCGACACCAGCGGCCGTTACATCACTGGAGGCGATTGCCCTCTCGCCTGACGTGTTCGCGTTCGACGGCGCCGACCTGCACGCGTGGATGCCGGCCGGCGTTTCCGAAAGCCGACTTCAAAAAGCGCTCACCAAAGGCGTGCTGGCAGTGACGTGGACCGGACGAAATTGGTCGACGCTGCAGCGCATCGTCGACGCGATGTGACCTACCGGTAGTTGACGTACTGCGTGGCGAAGTCGAGGTCGGCCTCGCGTACCAATGCCTGCACCGTCTGCAACTCATCACGACTCTTGCTGCTGACGCGCAGTTCATCGCCCTGCACCTGAGTCTTGACGCCCTTGGGGCCTTCATCGCGAATGAGCTTGGCCAACTTCTTGGCCTGCTCCTGCGAGATACCCGCCTGCAGCGCGATCGCGATCTTGTAGTCCTTGCCCGAGATGCGCGGGTCGTCGGGCTTCATCGTCTTGAGCGAGAGTTGGCGCTTGACCCACTTGTCTCTGAGCACCTCGAGGGCGGCCTTGGCGCGCTCTTCGGTCGAGGAGGTGATCTCCATCGCCTCGTCACCCTTCCACTCAATGGTGGTGCCGGTGTTCTTGAAGTCGAACCGCGTGGCCAATTCCTTGGCCGCCTGGTTGAGGGCGTTGTCGGCCTCTTGGTGGTCGAGCTTGTTCACGATGTCAAAGCTGCTATCTGCCATACCCGCACCCTACCCAACCTCCCCCTTTTCGCATGGGGGGACATTGAGCACGCATAGACGCAGTTTTTGGTACCCATGGATGTCACTTATCCACAGGTTCGGCCATGATGGGCGCCATGTCGCGTGCCCTAATTTTCGACCTTGACCGCACTCTCGTCGACATTCAGTCGTTCACTGACTACGGCTCGGCGCGTCGCGACGCCGAAGCAATCATCGGAACACAGAGCGAGATTGCTGTTCCGGCCACCGACTGGTCGGCCGATACGCAGGCAGCAATGGGGCTTCTTGTCGCCTGCTCGGGCAACCCACTGTGGCAGCGGGTCAGTGATGCGATCGAGCGTTACGAAATGGCAGCGATCCCGTCGTCAGCGCCGATGCCGGGTCTGGCCGAGGCGTGGGCCGCATGCCGCGAGGTTCCGCGGGCGGTGGTCACGCTCGTTCCGGAATCGGTGGCGCGCGCCGCCCTTGACTGGCATGGAATCGACACTGGCGACCTCATCGTCATTGGGCGCCGCGCCGATCAGCGACCCAAGCCTGCAGCCGATGGGCTGATCGCTGTCTGCGAGCAGCTGGGAATCGACCCGCGCCACGCTGTGATGATCGGTGATTCGAGTTGGGATCTCGGCGCGGCCGAAGCCGCAGGTACCGACTTCATCGGCGTACCCACTCGTCCTGAGAACCTGCCGCCGGGAACTCGCACGGCCGTCAACCTCGAGGCCGCCGTGGCCGCTGCCCTCGCCTAAGCCGGGTAACCCCACTGCGTGTATCGTTTTCACGCACGACAACCCGGCGGGTTGCCCGAGCGGCCAATGGGAGCGGACTGTAAATCCGCCGGCTTTGCCTTCGAAGGTTCGAATCCTTCACCCGCCACACACAGGAACCCCTGTGAGCCAGCAATTGCTGACTCACAGGGGTTTCGGGTTTTAGAGTAATCGCGTCCGGCGTTGCGCCACGCGAGGTAGTTTTGTAGACCACGGCCATCGCACGCAGGGGGATTTATGACGAGTCGAATTGTGATGAGTCTGTTCGTATGTCTCGCCGCCGTAGCGGCAGTGGTTGTGCCGGCACGTGCGGTGGCACCTGCTCCGACGACCTGCCCGGCCTCGGTGTGTACTGGCCGACATGCGAGTTATGCCGAGCAGGCCATCCTGCTTGGGAAAGACCCGCGTCACACGAAGGCACGCTCAGCGCGATGGTGGTCTGTCGCCGACGATCTCCTGTGCAATTCCAAGTGGAAAGCGCCAACGCTTCGTCGCTCAACTCGCACACCGCGGGCCGGAGACGGCGTTTCATACGCAGTCGCGATGATCCAAGGAACGATCTCAACGTGGCAAGGAATTCCGAGACTCACGGTAGATGGGCGCTACGGTGCACGCACGGCAGCCGCTGTGAAGATTTGGCAGCGTCAACATGGACATTCAGCCACGGGGGTTATAGATCAGGCAACGTGGCGGCACTACCGCGTCCGTTACTGCGACCCTGGCTGATCCGTCAGGCGGTGCGCTTCAACATGCGTGCGGTGAACGCGAAGTCGGTGGCAGCCCGCAGGTTGCCGTAAATTCCGGCACCAAAGGCTGACGTGCGGGTCAGAGTCGCAGCGACGGCGATCTTCGTCACCACAGTGGCCGCTTGGCAGTTGCTGCTCGCCGCCAGCGTGCCGGTGAATAAGTACCTGCCTTCACGCCAGTTGGTGGTGGAAGGCGCGGTTCCGCTCAGCGTGTAACTGCCGGCCTTTCTTGTGAGCGGGTTACGGTCCAGCGAGTGGAGTGCGCGTGGCACTCAGCGCCAGCGTCGCGGTACCAACGTTGGTGTTACACACGTACGTGACAGTTGCTGTGGTCCGCAAACCGCCGATACCAGCGACCGCGCGCACGGAGTCAACGCAGAGCCGGTGTAGGCCACCGACGAAGGGCAAAAAGACCAGGCTCCCTGCCATCAGCGCCGCACGGGCCCGACGTTGTCGGGATCCAGCGGCGTCGACTGCACTCGAGATCAACGTCGCTCGCCTCATCTTGGGTCAGTGGTGTCTAGCCCCACCATGGAAGCCCGATAGCGAACGTTCTGCGATGAAGGTGAGGCGACCCTGTCCATGCGCGCGGAAGAATGTACCCACAGTCATACGTTCGGGCTGCGAGAAGCGCGGACCGTGACGGCGTCGTCACTCACCGAGGTATACAGCCACGAGAGTGCCCGTCGAATCGTTGGTGCGCGTCCAGCGCAGCGCGACTTCGTCGAGCGTGCGTGACCCGAGTCCGGGTAGGGCATCGTCGGGAATACCGTTGCCGTCGTCTGTGACGTGCACCCACAATCCTTCTCTTTCGCGCACAGTTATCGCTACGTCGACGTTCGCTGCGTTGCCGTGCCGCAGTGCGTTGCTCGTGGCCTCACGCACCACTTCAATGACGACTGATGTCATGTCAGCATCGTGGGCGAGCTGCTCGGTTGCCTGAGGGGTCACCGTTGTAGTGAGAGTCGCTGATTGGCTCCATAGACGCGTCAGCGAGGAGAGAGCGCCGGCGAGATCGGGGTTTTCCACTTCGGTGTCAGCGATGGTCAAGAGTGCTCGCTCGATTCGGGCCCGCGCCTCGTTGAGGTCGCCGGTGGTGGAGTCTTCGCGCGACAACAACATCGCCGATGATAGGAGCGCCGACTGAACTGGGCCGTGCAAAGTGAGCGCCATCCTGCGTCTGATCAGCCACAATTCCCGCCGAAGGGTAGTTACCAGAATCGTGAGGTCAGCGTTGATCGCGACTAATTGTCGCTCGAAAGAGTGGCGTTGCGCGGCGATGATGACGAGCAGCGAAATTATCAGCGCTAAGAGTGTTCGACCCACCAATGCGAATGCGTGCATGGCGTTCGACGGTCCCGCCAAATACTGACGGAAGGCCACCATGGGCAGGATTCCTAGTACCAGAAGGTAGATGCCGGTGAGGTAGATCAGTGCGTAACCCAGAGGTAGAGATCGGAAGCGAGAGGGCCAATTGATTCGAACGAGAGTAAGTAGTCCCCAGATGACGACGGACGTGACAATCGACAGCACGGCCAAGACGCGCGATGGGGTCATCAGTCCGGTCAGGGCTGTGGCTCCACCGATAGCGAAGGTGATCAGTGAGGTGATAGCTACGGCGGTGGGGGGCAGAGCCTTGACGATGTCGATTGGTTCTTCGAGGCGAAGCCGTTCGTTGGGTGCTGGTGTTGAGAGAGCAACGACGACAGGTGAGGTCTCGGGGTCGCCGAGCGAGTGACTCATTGGTCTGATCAGCGTGGTGACCACGGCTGCCAACTCGTCGACTACGGCGGCTCCGGCCGGATCGCCTTGTGAGAGTTGAATGAGTCGACCGCGCACCGTGTCCATTGCCGGACCGAGTTGCTCCTGGGTCTCGGTGATCAGTTCGCGTTTGGCCTGCCACACCCTCTCAGCCATGGTGGCTGAGAGCACGAGCAGTTGTTGTCGGCGTGATTCCAGATGGGTCTTCTCGCGCTCATGTCGTCGGCGCTCAAAAGCGAGCACACACGTCAGGGTCATTGCCACGGTGACGACGAGAGCACTTCCTAAGACCCGCGGCGCCATACCAAGGTCTCCGGTCAAACCTGTGACTCGGTGAAACTGTTGGTCCCACAGCGTCGAGATCGCTATCGCTAACCCACTGCGAAGTAGCCCGGCAGTGAAATACACCGCAACAGACGCGCCTGGATGCGGCGCTGTCCAGCTCGTCGGCCGCGCGAACTTCTTGAATGCAATGAGTCCAGCAACGGCAAGCAGAGACGGAGCGAGCCCGAGTACCAGCCACTCGATCACGCTCACTTGGTGAGCGACAACGTCGTACATGAACGTTGCGATGAGAACAGCGGCTGGCAACGAAGCGAGTACGGGTAATGACAGAAACTCGCTGCTACCGAGTGCCGACGAGATTCCGCTCAGCCGATCTCTTTCCGAGACGTTTCGCATCATTCACCGAGTGGAATACCAGCGGCCAGCATGTAGTTGCGGGCTGCTTTGACGCGACTGGTTCCTTCGATGGCCTCAGTTTCTCCAATGCTGTCGAGTGCGCGAGCAATGACTTTGCGCACTGCTTGATTGGATGTTCCGCGCGCTTCGGCGATTTGCTCGTTCGTCCAGCCCAACGACACCATGCGCAGCACAGAAATCTGCGTTCGCGACAGTCCGCCGAGTGGGCGTTCAGGGTCGCGATCGTCCCGCGGAATTGCTGAGGCGCTTCCGCGGAGAACTGCATCAAGGGCACTGACGAGAAGCCCCGGTTGGATGAGGTTTTCTTTACGTAGGTAACCCGCGCCTGGCGGCAATGATTCGGGGTCGCGACTGGCAAAGCGGGCGTCGGGCAACTGCGTGAGGAAGAGGATGGCGAGGTGCGGGGCGGTGCGAAGCAACGCATCAGCAACGTCGAAGCCGGTGGGACCGGGACCGAGGTCAACATCGAGCACAAGGCCGTCAGGGTCGACCAGGCGCACCAGCCGAAAGGCATCATCGGACGTCGAAGCCGTGGCCACTTCGAATCCACTGGTCTCAAGCACTTCGGCCAGAAGACCTCGCGTCAGGGCATCGTCTTCGACGACGACGATACGTCGGCCGACGCCGATATCCAGGCTCATGTAGATCATGGTGTCAGTCGGTGAATGCCGGCACCATCGCATGTACCCCCATGGGTACTTTCCATCTGCGAGATCGCCGATGATCGTGGCCCTCGTGTAGCGCAGGAGACCTCAGTCGAGGTACGACACCGCGGTGAGCCGCTCGGATACAACCCACAGTCGGTGCGCCGACTCGACATCGCACGCTGCTTTGGTGGGCGTGGCAACGCGCGGGTAGCCCTTGAGTTCCATGAAACCGTCGGGTCCGATGTAGACACCCCCGGGAACTCCGGGAGCTGTCGCTGCGTACAGCTGCGGAAGCGCGCCCATTTCCGCCGGCTGCGACATCATTCCGCCGAAGGTGTGTGTCGCCTTCTCGCGCATACCGGACGTGCCAGCGGCTGGACCGTTAGCGACCAGGCTTGTGCGTGACGTACCGGGGTGCGCTGCAACGGACACGAGTGCGAGACCCGCCGCGTCGGCCCGGCGCTGCAACTCGGCCGAGAACAACAGGTTGGCCAACTTACTCTGCCCGTAGGCCCGCCAACTTCCGTACTTCTTGGCCCCGTGAAGGTCTTCGAACGAGATGCGGCCGAACTTATGGGCGTTGGAACTCACCGAGACCACACGTGCACCGGGCCGGGCGGTGAGGGCGGGAAGGAGCAGGCCGGTGAGCGCGAAGTGGCCGAGGTGATTGGTGGCGAGCTGCCGCTCGAAGCCGTCGACGGTGAGTTCACGCGGAACGGCCATCACGCCGGCGTTGTTGACAAGCAGATCGAGCCCGCCTGAGTGGCTCGCCAGCCACCCCTCGGCGAAGGTACGCACTGAGTCCTGAGTCGCCAGATCGAGAATTCCAAGCTCGATATCAGCGCCAGAAACCTGCTCGCGCACCATGGCGAGGGCCGCTTCTCCCTTGCCGGAGTCGCGGCAGGCGAGGGTCACGGAGGCTCCGTGGCGGGCCAATTCCAATGCCGTCACCAGCCCAAGCCCGGAATTGGCTCCGGTCACGATGGCGGTGCGACCGTCGAGGGGCGGAATATCGGCAGCGGTCCAGTGGCTCATCGGGTAACCCTCTCACTGTGAAGATGACCACGCGATGTGGGGGCTTGGCCACCTGTCGGCTATCCTCAAGGGCGCACCACGCCCCAATAGCTCAGTCGGTAGAGCGTCTCCATGGTAAGGAGAAGGTCTACGGTTCGATTCCGTATTGGGGCTCGAGCAGGTCGTCGGCTCAAGTTCTCTCCATTAGACTGTGGAGAGAACTTGGCCGGAGGCCGCGTTCCGTTGCACCACTAAGGCGGAGTAGCTCAGCCTGGTAGAGCAAGCGGCTCATAATCGCTGTGTCGCCGGTTCAAGTCCGGCCTCCGCTACACCCAAGCGCGCGGTCACCAACCGCGCGGTTCGTTCCGCAAGGCAGTGGGAAGGTCCCACTGCCGCCACCTCGGGCCTCGTGCCCGGGGCCGACCCGAAGGAAGCATCGTGGCCAAGGCGTCCGACGTCCGCCCCAAGATCACGCTCGCATGCGCCGATTGCAAGCACCGCAACTACATCACCAAGAAGAACCGGCGCAACGACCCTGACCGCATCGAGCTCAACAAGTTCTGCCCCAACTGCAACAAGCACACTTCACACAAGGAAACCCGCTAACCGCTGCCGACGGGTTTCCACTCCGCCGGGGCTTCGACGCACGAGGAGATCGCATGGGACGCCTAGATGACCGGGTTGCGATTGTTACTGGCAGCGGAAGGGGCATCGGCCGCGCCACTGCATTGCGTCTCGCACGCGATGGTGCTGCGGTCGTGGTTAATGACCTCGACAACGGTCCTGCGGAAGAAACCGTGGGGCTGATCGTCGCTGAAGGTGGTCAGGCTGCGCTCTGCGTGGCCAACACGGTCGACCTCGACGACGCCAAGCGCGTCGTGCAGACGGCGATCGACTCCTTTGGCAAGCTCGACATTGTCATCAATAACGCCGGAACTACGCGCGACAAAATGTTCCACGGTCTCGATGACGAACTCTTCGACTTCGTGCTTGACGCCAACTTGCGCACCGGATACCACACCACGCTCGCGGCGATGCCGTACATGCGCGAGGTCGCCAAGAAGGAAATGGCCGAGAACGGCGGACGCCCGCTGTATCACCGCAAGATCGTGTTCACGTCATCGGTTGCGGCGCTGATGGGAAATCCCGGCCAGTTCAACTACACCGCTGCCAAGGGCGCCATCATCGCCATCACCAAAACGCTCGCCCGAGAGCTCGGACCGTTTGGTATCAACGTCAATGCCGTTGCTCCGGGCTTCGTTGAGACCCGCCTCACGCAGGCCAAGAGCGATGGCGACACCTACGGAATTCCCGAGCAGATGCGGCAGATGAGTTTGATGCTGATTGCGCTGGGCCGTCTCGGTGAGCCCGAAGACATTGCGAACGTGCACGCATTCCTGGCGTCGTCGGATTCGGACTTCATCTCGGGTGTGACGATTCCCGTGACCGGCGGTCAATTGGGAGGCATGTAGTCATGGCGCTCAATCCTGAATTTGTGGGGCGTACCTACGCGGCGTCGGCGCCGTATTTGGTCGGTCGAGAGAAGATTCGCGAATTCGCGAATTCGATCGGCGATCGCAATCCTGCCTTCCACGATGTCGAGGCGGCACGCGCTCTGGGCTATTCCGATGTCATTGCGCCCCCGACGTTTCCCGTCGTCATTTCGATGACGGCGCTGGCGACTGCGATGTTCGATCCCGAACTCGGACTCGACTACTCGCGGGTTGTGCACGGCGAGCAGCGCTTCAACTACTCGCGTCCGGTGGTCGCGGGTGACTCCCTGGTGTGCGTACCGACCATCGATGGCATTCGATCGGCGGCCGGCAACGACCTCATCACAGTGCGCGGCGAGATCAGCACCGAAGCCGGCGAACATGTGGTCACCACGTACGCGACGATCGTGTCGCGCGGAACTGCGGAGGAGAACTGACATGGCTGCCTCTGTGCGATATGACGATGTCGAGGTTGGAACCCAACTTCCGTCCAAGAGTTTTCCGTTGCAGCGTGTGAACTTGGTGATGTACGCCGGGGCCTCAGGCGACTTCAACATCATTCACTGGAACGAGCGCACCGCTACCGCTGTGGGGCTTCCCAACGTCATTGCGCACGGCATGCTGACCATGGCGTCGGCTGGCCGCGTGGTCACCGATTGGCTCGGCGACCCTGGCGCGCTCGTCGACTACGGAGTTCGTATGACGCGGCCGGTCGTTGTTCCTGACGACGATCGTGGCGCGGTGGTTGAAGTGTCGGGCGTGGTCGGCGCGAAGCTCGACGATGGCCTCGTGCGCATCGATCTCACCGCCACCAGCGAAGGACAAACGGTTCTGGGTAAGGCCCAGGCAGTCGTTCGCCTCGCCTGAGTTCAACGCTGATGCCGGTGCTGCGCGACGAGCCCCTTGCTCGTCACACCTCCTTTCGATTGGGCGGTGCTGCGCGGTCGTTCATTGAATGCACGACCGATGCCGAACTCATTGAAGCGGTCGCCGCGGCCGATGACGATGCGTTGATTCTTGGTGGCGGTAGCAATGTGCTGGTGGCAGATGGCGTGATCGATCGTCCTGTCATTGCTGTGCGTACGAGTGGTGTCACTGTTGCCGTTGACGCGTGTGCGGGTGCGTGGGTCACTGTCGCTGCGGGCGAGACATGGGATGCGTTGGTCGAGCGTGCAGTCGGCGAGGGCTGGCGCGGAATTGAGGCGCTGTCAGGGATTCCGGGCCTTGTCGGGGCGACTCCCATTCAAAATGTTGGTGCCTATGGTCAGGAAGTTGCTGGCACCGTGGCGCGCGTGCGTGCCTTCGATCGGCAGGCGAAGTCGGTCGTCACGATTGCCGGACCCGACTGCGGATTCGACTACCGATGGTCGATGTTCAAGGCCGAACCCGGGCGTTACGTCGTGCTCGATGTGGCCTTCCAGTTCAAACTCGGCGACCGTTCCGAACCCGTGCGCTACGCCGAGTTGGCGCGAACGCTCGGTGTTGCCGAGGGTGAACGCGCCGCACTTTCCGACGTGCGTTCTGCGGTGCTCGAGCTGCGCGGCAGCAAGGGCATGGTGCTGGACGACGCCGATCACGACTCGTGGAGTGCCGGCTCGTTCTTCCTCAATCCGGTGGTCGAAAACGGTTTCCCCTTGCCCGACGGTGCGGTGACTTTTCCACAGACTGACGGCCGCATGAAAGTCAGTGCGGCCTGGCTCATCGGCGCCGCGGGATTCGAGCGCGGCTTCGCGCTGGAAGGATCTGCCGCGGGTATTTCCACGAAACACGCGCTGGCGCTGACCAATCGCGGAGGGGCTTCGGCCGCGGACGTTCTTGCCCTCGCTCGCGTCGTGCGCGGTGGCGTGCGAGAACGATTCGGAATCACCCTCGAACCTGAACCCCTACTCATCGGCTGCGCGCTGTGACCCCTCATGTCACAGAAGGAGTTACTCGGCGAGGAGGCTGGCCATCCGTCCGACGCCCTCGACGAGGTCGTCATCGCCCAATGCGTACGACAGTCGCAAGTATCCGGGCGTGCCAAATGCTTCGCCCGGAACCACGGCCACCTCAGCCTCGTCGAGGATGAGCGCGGCAAGTTCGGCGCTCGTCGTCGCAGTGACCCCGCGAATCGTGCGACCGAGCACTCCCTTGACCGACGGATAGCAGTAGAAAGCACCCTCGGGCTCGGGGCAGGTCACCCCGTCGATGCCGTTGAGCATCGTCGTCATGGTGAGGCGACGGCGATCGAACGCCGTGCGCATCATCTCGACGGCCGACAGATCGCCGCTGACGGCAGCAAGCGCGGCCACCTGCGACACGTTGGCCACGTTCGACGTCGAGTGCGACTGCAAGTTGGTGGCAGCCTTGACGATGTCGGCGGGCCCGATGAGCCATCCCACCCGCCAGCCCGTCATCGCGTACGTCTTGGCCACACCGTTGACGACGATGCAGCGGTCAGCCAGTGCAGGCACAAGCGTTGGCATGGAAGCGAATTGCGCCGAACCGTAGATGAGGTGCTCGTAGATTTCGTCGGTCACAACCCACAACCCGCGCTCAACAGCCCACTGTCCGATGGCCTCGACCTCGGCGGGGGAGTAGACCGCACCCGTGGGGTTCGACGGCGACACGAACACCAACGTGGTGGTGCGCGGCGTCAGCGCGGCCTCGAGCTGCTCAATCGAAGCTCGGTAGCCGGACCCCTCATCGGTCATGACCTCGACTGGAACTCCGCCGGCGAGGCGAATCGACTCGGGGTACGTCGTCCAGTAGGGGGCGGGCAGGAGCACCTCGTCGCCAGGGTTGAGTAGCGCCGCGAAGGCGTTGTACAGCGCCTGCTTGCCACCGTTGGTGATCAGCACCTGGGCAGGGGAAACGTCGAATCCTGAGTCGCGCAGCGTCTTAGCGGCCACGGCTTCCTTGAGCACCGGAAGGCCACCGGCCGGCGTGTAGCGGTGCCAGCGAGGGTCGCGGCATGCCGCCACTGCGGCCTCGACGATGTAGTCGGGAGTGGGAAAGTCAGGTTCCCCCGCTCCGAAACCGATGACGGGTCGTCCGGCGGCCTGCAAGGCCTTGGCCTTGGCATCAACGGCGAGGGTGGCCGATTCGGCGATCGCGCCTACCCGGAGGGAGACTCGTCCAGTGCGGGATGGGGTGCTCGAAGTCATGCTGTGATCCTCCCAGATCGCCTGAGAATGGCTCGTCGTGGGAGGCGGTTGGACCCAGACACCCCACACGGAATACACTCGTCGGGCGGTGGCTACCCACCCGTGCGTGAGCCTGCCCGCAGGCTGTTTTCTCGTGCAGCCGCCTCAAGGGTCGTAGCTCAATTGGTAGAGCACCGGTCTCCAAAACCGGCGGTTGGGGGTTCAATTCCCTCCGGCCCTGCGTTGCCGGTCTGGCAAGTTCGGGCCGGAGCCACTCCAGTGGCCCGCCACTGGTTAGCACGACCAGTACGACCAGCACGATGCTCCACCAGTACGACCAGCACCACCAGCAGGCACCGAACATCGACGAGAACGGAAGCGACAACGTGGCGAAGAACGACACTGCGGGGACGGCCAAGAGCCGACCTGGCATGTTCACGCGCCTCGGCACGTTCTACCGCCAGGTGATTGCCGAACTGCGCAAGGTCATTTGGCCCACGCGCAAGGAATTGATCACCTACACCTGGGTGGTCATCGTGTTCGTCACCGCCGTCTCGCTGTTCGTTGCGGCCCTTGACTACGTTTTCGGTAAGACCGTGCTCGCCGTCTTCGGTGGCGGCTAACACTTCGTTCATTCCACCTTCCCCACCTCTTACCTCTGGAGCGACCCGCAGTGACTGAGCAAGACAACACCGCGAACTCAGCTGTGGCCGACGCTTGGGCTGCCGCGCTCGCCCGTGCCGACACTGACGAGGGCGCTGCGCCGGCCGACGAGGTCGATGAGGCCGTTGCCGAGGCGATCGTTGCTGAGGTCATTGCCGAAGAGGCCGTCGAAGAAGCGATTGTGGCTGAACTCGTCGCTGAAGAGGCCGTCGAAGAAGCTCTCATTGCCGATGCGGTTGCCGAACTCATCGTCGAGACCTCCGACGATGACGAACTCATCGTCGAGGCCATCCTCGAGGCCGATATCGCAACTGAAATTGCCGAAGAGGCCATTGCGGAAGCCGAAATTGCCGCCGAGATCGCCGACGAGGCAGTTCTCGACGCAGTGGTTGCCGACGCGATCGCCGAGCAATTGCTTGAAGAAGAACTCGACCCTGAGGAAGAGTTCCGCCGCATGCTGTCCGAAGCTGCCGGTGACTGGTACGTCATTCACTCGTATGCAGGCTTTGAAAATCGAGTGCGCACCAACCTCGAGAGCCGCATCACGACGATGAACATGGAAGACGAGATCTTCCAGGTTGAGGTGCCCATCGAAGAGGTCACCGAGTTCAAGAACGGCGTCAAGAAGCAGGTCAAGCGCAACAAGTTCCCCGGCTACGTGCTCGTGCGTATGGAACTGACCGACGAGTCGTGGGGCGTCGTGCGTCACACCCCGGGAGTCACCGGATTCGTTGGCCACGCTCACCAGCCCAGCCCGCTGTCCTTCGACGAGGTCTACTCGATCCTCGCGCCGAAGTCGGAAAAGAAGGGTGCCCCCGGCACTCCGGGCGGCGAAGTCATTTCCCGCATCGTCGATTTCGAGGTCGGCGAACCTGTCACGATCATCGAAGGCGCCTTCGCCACGATGCAGGCCACGATCTCTGAGATCACGCCTGAGTCGCAGAAGGTCATCGTCATGGTCGAACTGTTCGGTCGCGAAACTCCGGTCGAACTCACTTTCGCCCAGATCGAAAAGGGCTGAACCCCACCAGTCTCCCGGCCCCACCGGGCGAGCATCACCCACAACAAGGAACGAGCACATGCCTCCGAAGAAGAAGAAGATCACTGGTCTGATCAAGTTGCAGATCCAGGCGGGCGCGGCCAACCCGGCCCCTCCTGTCGGCCCTGCCCTCGGTCAGCACGGCGTCAACATCATGGAGTTCTGCAAGGCCTACAACGAGGCCACCGAAAGCCAGCGCGGTCAGGTCATTCCGGTCGAGATCACGGTTTACGAAGACCGTTCCTTCGACTTCAAGCTCAAGACCCCGCCTGCGTCGCGCCTCATTCTCAAGGCCGCTGGCTTGGAGAAGGGCTCATCGATTCCCCAGAAGACCAAGGTGGGTTCGCTTACGCGCGAGCAGGTTCGTGAGATTGCCACCACCAAGCTGCCCGACCTCAACGCCAACGACATTGACGCGGCGATGAAGATCATTGAGGGCACCGCACGTCAAATGGGCGTCACGATCTCTGGCTGATCGAACGCTTGCACCACGTGGGAGGGCCGCTGCGGCCCGTCAACCACACCACTCGATGGCTCGTCGCTTCGGCGGGCCCTGACCTAAAGGATCGATGAGATGAAGCGCAGCAAGAGCTGGAACGAGGCCGAGAAGGTCATCGGCGGCGACTCAATGCACACCCCGCTACAGGCGGTCACGCTCGCGAAGGAGACGTCGAAGACCAAATTCGACGCCACCATTGATGTGTCGATGCGACTGGGCGTTGACCCGCGCAAGAGCGACCAGATGGTGCGCGGCACCGTCAACCTCCCGCACGGCACCGGAAAGACCGCCCGCGTGCTGGTCTTCGCTGGTGGAGAAAAGGCTGAAGAGGCCCGCGCCGCAGGTGCCGACATCGTGGGTTCGGATGAACTCATCGACAAGGTTGCTGGCGGCTGGACCGACTTCGACGCCGTCGTGTCAACCCCCGACCTGATGGGCAAGGTGGGTCGACTGGGCAAGGTGCTCGGCCCGCGTGGCCTGATGCCCAACCCCAAGACCGGAACGGTGACGATGGATGTCGCCAAGGCCGTGGAAGACATCAAGGGCGGAAAAATTGAGTTCCGCGTCGACAAGCACTCCAACTTGCAGTTCGTCATCGGCAAGGCATCATTCACCCCGCAGCAGCTGGTCGAGAACTACGCGGCCACTCTCGAGGAAGTCATGAGGCTCAAGCCGAGTTCGTCCAAGGGCCGTTACCTTAAGCGCGTCGTGGTCTCCTCGACCATGGGCCCTGGCATCGATGTCGACCCCCTGCGCACCCGCAACGTCACGGTCGACGACGAAAACTAGATCCGCGCGAACAGTGCCCCGGTTGCCTCTGGCGCCGGGGCACTGGCACGTCCGGGTCCGGCTCGTGGGCATCTCTTGACCACAGAACCCCGAGACGGGTATCGATTGACCAAAGAAGTCCTAGACGCCCTGAGCACGGGGCGATTTGCCGTTCCGGACCTCGACCCCGTAGTCTGCTCAGAAGCCAAAGACCGCCGGTCGTCAACTTTCACGAGTTGACCGAAGGTTCCACGTGAACGCCAGCGTAGGTGTCGCCTCATTCGAGCCCTGCTCGAATGCCCCGCGCCTCCTGCGTGGGGCTTTTTCGTTGAACGGCCGGCTCCCGCAACGAAAGGGAGTTCCATGGCACGCCAGGACAAGGCGACCGCTGTCGACATGCTGACCGAGGAGTTCCGCGGCTCAAACGCCGCTGTGCTCACCGAGTACCGCGGTCTCACCGTCGCTCAGCTCAAGCAGTTGCGACGTTCGCTCGGTGACCGCGCGAACTACATCGTCGTCAAGAACACCCTCACCAAGATCGCCGCCGAGCGTGCTGGCGTCGAGGGCCTCAACGAATTGCTCGCGGGCCCGAGCGCTATCGCATTCGTCAAGGGTGACCCGGTCGACGCTGCCAAGGGGTTGCGCGACTTCGCCAAGGAGCACCCGCTCCTGGTCATCAAGGGCGGCTACATGGATGGAGCGGTCCTCACCGCTGCCGAGATCGGCAAGATCGCCGACCTCGAGAGCCGCGAGGTTCTGCTGTCCAAGCTTGCGGGCGCCATGAAGGCGTCGCTCACGCAGGCTGCTGGTCTGTTCCAGGCTCCGCTTGCTCAGACTGCTCGACTGCTCGGAGCCCTCGAAGCCAAGGTTGCTGCCGATCCGGCGTCAGCCGCGGCGGCGCCTGCTGCAGAAGAAGCACCCGTGGCCGAAGAAGCCCCCGTGGCCGAAGAAGCCGACTCAACGGAAACTGAGTCAGAGACCGAAGCCGTGGCCGCCGTGGCCGAGGCCAGCACCGACGAGCCGGCGTCCGACGCGCCAGCTTCCAACGAGTAAGAAACCCACCACAGACCCCCGGGCCCGCACGGACCCGGTCGCAAAGAAAGGGACGCCCCCATGGCGAAGCTCAGCACCAGCGAACTGCTCGACGCATTCAAGGAGATGACCCTCCTGGAGCTTTCGGAGTTCGTGAAGCAGTTCGAGGAGACCTTCGAGGTCACCGCTGCCGCTCCCGTTGCCGTGGCAGCTGCGGCGGCTCCGGCCGCTGGAGGTAGCGAAGCCGCTGCCGAACAGGACGAGTTCGACGTGATCCTCGAGGACGCGGGCGACAAGAAGATTCAGGTCATCAAGGAGGTGCGCACCATCACCAACCTCGGTCTCAAGGAGGCCAAGGACCTGGTCGAGGGCGCTCCCCAGCCTGTTCTCGAGAAGGCGACCAAGGAAGCCGCAGAGAAGGCAAAGGAGGCCCTCGAGGCCGCCGGCGCCAAGGTTTCGGTCAAGTAGTTCTGCTTCATGGTTCGGGGGTCGGCTTCAGCGCCGGCCTCCGAACGGTGGATCTGTTGATCCACAGACTTGCCGTGGGTGCTTGACTCCAAGCCCCACACAAGTCACCATCGTTGTGCGCACTACATCCCGGGGCTGTTTGCCAGCCGCCGTGGGTGACGAGGAGCTCCCGCCCTTGTCGAGCCAGGTTGCTGTCCCTGGTTCTGGTGGGAAAGCTCGATGTTGCCTGCCGCACCCGGGCTGGACAGCGGCGTGCCAATTCTGGTACGCTGCTGCTTTGCGCTGCCCATATGATGTCGCGGTCCCGCCGCGGCTCGATCGGTATGCGCTCCATACGGCTCGCCGCCCGGAAGGATCGCCTTGGCTGCCTCGCGCTCGTCTGCCCGTCCCGCAGTTCCCACCCGAGTTTCGTTCGCAAAGATCCGTGAACCCCTCGAAGTTCCCAACCTCCTCGCCCTCCAGACCGACTCATTTGACTGGTTGATGGGTAATGCGGCATGGCAAAAGAGGGTTGAGGAAGCGGTGAAGGGCGGGGTCGACGTTCCCCGGTCCTCCGGCCTTGAGGAAATCTTCGACGAGATCAGCCCGATCGAGGACTTCAGCCAGACGATGTCGCTGTCGTTCCGCGATCACCGCTTTGAGCCGCCGAAGTACACCGTCGAGCAGTGCCGCGAGAAGGACTTCACCTTCTCGCAACCGCTGTTCGTGACGGCCGAGTTCATGAACAACGAGACTGGCGAAATCAAGAGCCAGACCGTGTTCATGGGCGACTTCCCGATCATGACCAACAAGGGCACGTTCATCATCAACGGAACCGAGCGCGTCGTCGTTTCGCAGTTGGTGCGTTCGCCCGGTGTCTACTTCGATCGCAGCCTCGACAAGGTCAGCGACAAGGACGTCTTCGTCGGCAAGATCATTCCGAGCCGTGGTGCCTGGCTTGAGTTTGAGGTCGACAAGAAGGACATGGTCGCCGTGCGCGTCGACCGTAAGCGCAAGCAGCCCGTGAGTGTGCTGTTGAAGGCACTCGGAATGACCAACGAGGAGATTCTTGCTCGCTTCGGTCAGTACGAGTCGATGGTGGCGACCATCGAGAAAGACCCCACCGTTACTCAGGAAGACGCGTTGCTCGACATCTACCGCAAGCTGCGCCCGGGCGAACCGCCCACGGTTGAGGCCGCGCGTACGTTGCTCGACAACTTCTACTTCAACCACAAGCGCTACGACCTTGCCAAGGTTGGCCGCTACAAGGTGAACAAGAAGCTTGGCACCGACCGCCCGCTCACCGACACCACCCTCACGCTCGAAGACATCACCGCAACGATCGAGTACCTCGTGCGTATGCACGCCGAGATGCCCGAAATCGACACGCCCCGCGGTGTTCTTCCTGTGCAGACCGACGACATCGACCACTTCGGCAACCGCCGTTTGCGTTCGGTTGGCGAGTTGATTCAAAACCAGATTCGCACCGGCTTGTCGCGCATGGAACGGGTGGTGCGCGAGCGCATGACCACCCAGGACGTCGAGGCAATTACGCCGCAGACCCTCATCAACATCCGTCCAGTCGTGGCGGCGATGAAGGAGTTCTTCGGAACCAGCCAGTTGTCGCAGTTCATGGACCAGACCAACCCGTTGGCCGGTCTTACGCACAAGCGCCGCCTGTCAGCGCTTGGCCCCGGTGGTCTGTCGCGCGAACGTGCCGGCTTCGAGGTGCGCGATGTGCACCCGTCGCACTACGGCCGCATGTGCCCGATTGAAACTCCGGAAGGCCCGAACATTGGTCTGATCGGATCGCTCTCGACCTTCGCGCGCATCAACGCGTTCGGCTTCGTTGAGACGCCGTACCGCAAGGTTGTTGGCGACAAGGTGACCGACCAGATCGATTACCTCACCGCTGACGAGGAAGACCTGCACGTGATTGCGCAGGCCAACGCTCCCCTTGATAATGATGACCGTTTCGTCGAGGAGCGCGTGCTCGTGCGCACCAAGGGCGGAGAGGTCGACTACGTCAAGGGTGCCGACGTCGACTACATGGATGTGTCGCCGCGCCAGATGGTGTCCGTTGCCACCGCGATGATTCCGTTCCTCGAGCACGACGACGCCAACCGTGCGCTCATGGGTTCGAACATGCAGCGTCAGTCGGTGCCGTTGATTCGCTCGGAGGCTCCGCTGGTTGGTACCGGCATGGAGTTCAACGCAGCCGTCGACGCTGGCGATGTCATCGTCGCCGACAACGCCGGTGTGGTCACCGAAGTTTCGGCCGACTCCATCAGCGTCATGAACGATGACGCCACCAACAGCACCTACCGGGTGCAAAAGTTCCGTCGCAGTAACCAGGGCACCTCGTTCAATCAGCGTCCCATCGTTACTGAGGGCCAACGGATTGAAGCCCGACAGGTCATCGCCGACGGACCCTGCACCGACAACGGTGAAATGGCACTCGGTCGCAACCTGCTCGTGGCATTCATGCCGTGGGAGGGTCACAACTACGAAGACGCGATCATCCTGAGCCAGCGTCTTGTGCAAGACGACGTGCTCTCCTCGATTCACATCGAAGAGCACGAGGTCGATGCACGCGACACCAAGTTGGGTCCGGAGGAAATCACTCGCGATATTCCGAATGTGGGCGATGAAGTTCTCGCTGACCTCGATGAGCGAGGCATCATCCGCATCGGTGCGGAAGTTGTTCCCGGTGACATCCTGGTCGGCAAGGTCACGCCCAAGGGTGAAACCGAACTGACTCCGGAAGAGCGCTTGCTGCGCGCCATCTTCGGTGAGAAGTCGCGCGAAGTGCGCGACACCTCGCTCAAGGTGCCTCACGGTGAGAGCGGCGTCATCATCGGCGTTCGGGTCTTCGACCGCGACACCGACGACGAACTACCCCCCGGCGTCAACCGCCTCGTGCGCGTGTACGTCGCGCAGAAGCGCAAGATCACCGAGGGCGACAAGCTTGCCGGTCGTCACGGAAACAAGGGTGTTATCTCCAAGATTCTCCCGATCGAGGACATGCCCTTCCTTGAAGACGGCACGCCGGTCGACATCGTGCTCAACCCGCTCGGTGTTCCTAGCCGCATGAACATCGGTCAGGTTCTCGAAACTCACCTGGGTTGGGTGGCGAAGTCCGGTTGGAAGGTTGAAGGTGAGCCCGAATGGGCCGCCCGCCTCAACCCTGGAGCGCGCGAAGTGGCTCCCGGTACTAACTTGGCAACCCCGGTGTTCGACGGTGCGCGTGAGGAAGAAATCACCGGACTGCTCGGCTCGACTCTGCCGACGGCATCGGGTTCACCCAACCCGGTTGCCTCAAGCGGTAAGGCGCGACTATTTGATGGTCGCTCCGGTGAGCCGTTCCCCGAGGCAGTGGCGGTTGGTTACATCTACATCCTCAAACTGCTCCACTTGGTCGACGACAAGATCCACGCTCGTTCGACCGGCCCCTACTCGATGATTACGCAGCAGCCTCTGGGCGGTAAGGCCCAGTTCGGCGGCCAGCGATTCGGCGAGATGGAGGTGTGGGCACTTGAGGCGTACGGTGCCGCCTACGCACTGCAGGAATTGCTCACGATCAAGTCCGATGACGTGCTGGGCCGCGTGAAAGTGTACGAGGCCATCGTCAAGGGCGAGAACATCCCTGAGCCTGGCATCCCCGAGTCGTTCAAGGTGCTCGTCAAGGAGATGCAGTCGCTGTGCCTGAACGTTGAGGTGCTGTCGAGTGAGGGCCTGGCCATTGAGATGAAGGACTCCGACGACGAGGTGTTCCGCGCCGCGGAGGAATTGGGAATCGACCTGTCGCGGCGTGAGCCCAGCAGCGTCGAAGAGGTCTAGCCGGCGACAGCCGGTTAGACGGACGCGAATCCATAAACCCGAATCGACACGAAGGATCCCAGGTGCTCGACGTCAACTTCTTCGATGAGCTGAGAATCGGCCTTGCCACTGCTGACAACATCCGTCAGTGGTCGTACGGCGAGGTCAAGAAGCCCGAAACCATCAACTACCGAACTCTTAAGCCAGAGAAGGACGGACTCTTCTGCGAGAAGATTTTCGGTCCGACTCGCGACTGGGAGTGCTACTGCGGCAAGTACAAGCGCGTGCGCTTCAAGGGCATTATCTGTGAGCGCTGTGGTGTCGAGGTCACTCGTGCCAAGGTGCGTCGTGAGCGCATGGGCCACATTGAGCTGGCCGCACCCGTCACGCACATCTGGTACTTCAAGGGTGTTCCCAGCCGGCTTGGCTACCTGCTCGACCTTGCGCCGAAGGACCTCGAGAAGGTCATCTACTTCGCCGCGTACATGATCACGATGGTCGACGTCGATGCCCGTCATCGCGACTTGCCGTCGATCGAGGCGCGCCTGAGTGAAGAGAAGGCGAAGATCACTTCTCGTCGCGACGCTGATGTTGAGGCGCGTGCGCAGAAGTTGGAAGCCGACCTGACCGAACTCGAAGACGAAGGCGCCAAGAGCGATGTGCGCCGCAAGGTGCGCGAGTCTGCCGAGCGCGAGATGGCCCAGGTGCGCAAGCGTGCCGACGCTGAAATCGACCGCATCGGACGCGTCTTCGACCGCTTCAAGTCACTCAAGGTTCAAGACCTCGAGGGCGACGAGATGCTCTACCGCGAAATGCGCGACCGTTTCGGTGGCTACTTCGAGGGCGGCATGGGTGCTGCGGCAATCCAGCGTCGTCTTGAAACCTTCGACCTCGAAGCCGAGGCGGAGAAGCTCAAGGAGATCATCAAGACCGGCAAGGGACAGAAGAAGACTCGCTCCCTCAAGCGTCTGAAGGTCGTCTCGGCGTTCCTCACCACCACCAACTCGCCCATGGGCATGGTGCTCGACTGCGTCCCCGTGATTCCGCCGGACCTGCGTCCGATGGTGCAACTTGACGGTGGCCGGTTCGCTACGTCCGACCTCAACGACCTCTACCGTCGTGTCATCAACCGCAACAACCGCCTCAAGCGACTTCTCGACCTCGGCGCTCCCGAGATCATCGTCAATAACGAGAAGCGCATGTTGCAGGAAGCCGTTGACGCGTTGTTCGACAACGGTCGTCGCGGTCGTCCGGTCACGGGCCCGGGTAACCGTCCCCTCAAGTCGCTCTCTGACATGCTCAAGGGCAAGCAGGGACGCTTCCGTCAGAACCTGCTCGGAAAGCGTGTCGACTACTCCGGCCGCTCGGTCATCGTCGTCGGTCCGCAGCTCAAACTGCACCAGTGCGGTCTGCCCAAGCAGATGGCACTCGAGCTCTTCAAGCCCTTCGTCATGAAGCGTCTTGTTGACCTCAGCCACGCGCAGAACATTAAGAGTGCCAAGCGCATGGTCGAGCGTTCGCGCCCGGTCGTGTGGGACGTGCTCGAAGAGGTCATCGGCGAACACCCGGTGATGCTCAACCGCGCGCCAACCCTGCACCGCCTCGGAATTCAGGCGTTCGAGCCGCTGCTCATTGAGGGCAAGGCCATTCAGATTCACCCGCTCGTCTGTACTGCGTTCAACGCAGACTTCGACGGTGACCAGATGGCGGTGCACTTGCCGCTGTCGGCTGAGGCACAGGCTGAAGCTCGCATTCTGATGCTGTCGTCGAACAACATCCTCAAGCCCTCTGATGGCAAGCCGGTCACGATGCCGACGCAGGACATGGTCCTCGGTATCTACCACCTCACCGGCCACGACGCCGGCGCTGAGGGCGAAGGCCGCGCGTTCACCAACGTTTCTGAAGCGTTGATGGCGTACGACACTCGCGTGTTGTCGCTGCGTGCCATGGTGCGCATCCGGCTCATCGGTGTTACCCCACCGGCAGGCTGGGAAGCTCCTGAAAACTGGCAGCCTGGTGACCCCTTCCTACTCGAGACCACCCTCGGTCGCGCCCTGTTTAACGAGGCGCTGCCCGAGAACTACCCCTTCGTCAACCAGGTGGTGGGCAAGAAGGCACTCGGCGAGATCGTCAATGACCTGTCCGAGCGTGCTCCCAAGGTTGTTGTCGCTGCGACCCTTGACAACCTCAAGGACCTCGGCTTCCGCTGGGCTACTCGCTCGGGCGTGACGGTGTCGATTGAGGATGTCGTTGTTCCGCCGGAGAAGGACGAACTTCTTCGTGCGGCAGAGGAGAAGGCCGACAAGGTGCAGCGCGATTACGAGCGCGGTCTGGTCGCCGACTCCGAGCGTCGTCAAGAACTCATCGAGATCTGGACGCGTGCCACCGACGACATCGCCAAGGCGATGGAGCGCAACTTCAGCAAGGAGAACCCCATCTTCCAGATGGCTGACTCCGGTGCTCGCGGTAACTTGATGCAGATCCGGCAACTCGCCGGTATGCGCGGACTGGTCTCTAACCCCAAGGGTGAAATCATCCCGCGTCCGATCAAGTCGAACTTCCGTGAAGGCTTGTCGGTGCTCGAGTACTTCATCTCGACGCACGGTGCGCGTAAGGGTCTGGCTGACACCGCCCTGCGTACTGCTGACTCGGGTTACCTGACTCGTCGACTCGTCGACGTGGCGCAGGATGTCATCATTCGCGAAGTTGACTGTGAGACCGATCGTGGTCTGATGGTTCCCATCGCCCAAGAAGGCCCCGACGGTAACCTCCGTCGCCGCGATGACGTGGACTCCTCGTCGGCCGCTCGTGTGCTGGCCGACGACGTACGGGTGGGCGGCGAAATCGTCGGCCGCGCGGGCGATCTTGTCAGCGTCGCAATGGTTGACGCCCTTGTCGCCGGTGGTGTGACTGAGCTCAAGTTGCGCTCGGTTCTCACCTGCGAGAGCAAGGTGGGCACGTGTGCGATGTGCTACGGCCGCTCGATGGCCACGGGCAAGATCGTTGACGTCGGTGAGGCCGTGGGTATCATCGCCGCTCAGTCGATTGGTGAGCCCGGAACCCAGCTGACCATGCGTACCTTCCACACCGGTGGTGTGGCGGGTGAAGACATCACACACGGTCTTCCTCGCGTCGTCGAGTTGTTCGAAGCTCGCACCCCCAAGGGTGTGGCCCCGATCAGCCAGAGCGCCGGTCGCGTCAGCATCGATGATTCCGAGAAGGTGCGCAAGATCGTCATCACGCCTGATGACGGTTCGGAAGAGCAGGCGTACCCGGTATCGAAGCGTTCACGTTTGCGCGTCGAAGACGGTCAGCACGTCGAGGTGGGCGCCCAGCTCATCGTCGGTGCGGTTGACCCCAAGGAGATCCTGCGCATTCTTGGTCAGCGCGCCGCTCAGGTGCACTTGGTTGACGAGGTCCAGAAGGTCTACGGCTCACAGGGTGTGTCGATTCACGACAAGCACATCGAGGTGATCGTGCGCCAGATGCTCAAGCGCATCACGATCATCGAGTCCGGTGATGCGGGCTTCCTCGCCGGAGAACTGGTCGAGCGTGGCCTGTTCGAGACCACCAACCGTCGCGTGGTGTCTGAAGGTGGCGAGCCTGCCTCGGGACGTCCGGAATTGATGGGTATTACCAAAGCGTCACTCGCGACCGAGTCCTGGCTCTCGGCGGCCTCCTTCCAGGAGACCACCCGGGTGCTCACCGACGCTGCGATTCACGCTAAGAGTGACCCGCTGCTCGGCCTCAAGGAGAACGTCATCCTGGGCAAGCTCATCCCCGCAGGTACGGGTCTTCCCCGCTACCGCAACGTCAAGGTTGAGCCCACCGAAGAAGCGAAGGCTGCGATGTACGCATCGCTGTCGAGTTACGAAGATCTCGACTACTCCGGCTTCGGTCAGGGTTCGGGTGAAGCGGTTCGCCTCGAAGAGTTCGACATCGGTGGCTACCGCTGATCGCAGCACGTGTGTTGGAAGGGGAGTCGGGAAACCGGCTCCCCTTCCTTGCGTGGTGCCCCTCAGCCGGTGGGAGGGCGTTCGAGGGCGCGTTCGACTTGCCACTGGGCCAGCAGGTCGGTGCGCGTTCCGGTGGGGTGTGAAGCCCACCAGTCGCGCACAAACTGGTTCCACACGAACTGGGTGCCGATGTGAGTGGAGTCGGATGTCTTACGCGCATGGCGTGCTGCCCACTGCTGCGCCGCAGCGTCAAGGGTCAGGCCGGCACCGTCGCCGGCGAGGAGAGCACGTAACGGTGCGTCGACGACAAAGTACGGTCCGAGTGCGGATTCAAACCACGCTCGAACCGCACGCGAGCAGACCAAGCCGCTGGGCGGTATTTCCAGACGTCCATTGACATCTGTGTCCCGTGCGCGCACCTTGGCGGGTGCGCGGGTGGTAGCAGTGTGGGGGCCGTTGTCGAGGACAAGGGCCACGCGCTGCGCCAACTCGGACTTACTACCTGCTTGCCGAACCCCTAACCGACGGGCGATCGTCACCAGTTCGGCTCTGGTCCAGTACCAACGAGACAACTCGTCGCCCGATCTGACGGAGTCTGCCGATGGCCTCATGGGGGGAGTATGTCGGGAATCAACGGAGCTTTCGTGGTGAGATAGGCCACGTCTCCACTCCCTCTCGCTGCCTCTCGGTGTCGATTAATCCTTCTTTTCGACCAAAAAGCCGATGGAAATCGCTGTACTGGCTCACCGTGCTCGCAGTCGCCGGGGGACGCAACGGGACCCCCGTTTTGACTCTCCGCGAGCCCCCCGGTACCGTGGTGACCTGTGCCTGACCCCTCAGGCACGTCCTTGAGTGCGCCACTTCCCCGAGGTGCGCACCTCGGCGCGTGACGGCGCCCGGGAATCTCTACGACATGAACGTCGTGCGGGCACGCCTGCCGCGCGACACACCCGACCGCGTGGGTCGGGAGTTTGACCGCACAGAGACCGAAGTTCGACTAGAAGGCCCAGTTCAACCAGCGGCCCCCGGTGATCCGGGAGCACTCGACGAAAGAGGCAGCGTTGCCCACGATCCAGCAGTTGGTCCGCAAGGGCCGTCAGGACAAGGTGGCGAAGAACACCACGCCCGCGCTTAAGGGAAGCCCTCAGCGCCGCGGGGTGTGCACTCGCGTGTACACGACCACGCCCAAGAAGCCCAACTCGGCGCTTCGCAAGGTGGCACGTGTGCGCCTCACGTCACAGATCGAGGTCACTGCCTACATTCCGGGTGTCGGCCACAACCTGCAGGAGCACTCAATCGTGCTGGTGCGCGGTGGTCGTGTGAAGGACCTGCCCGGTGTGCGTTACAAGATTATCCGCGGTGCGCTTGACACCCAGGGTGTTAAGGGTCGCAAGCAGGCACGCAGCCGTTACGGCGCGAAGAAGGAGAAGGGCTAATGCCTCGCAAGGGACCCGCTCCGAAGCGGCCGATTGTCAGCGACCCGGTCTACAGCTCAACGCTGGTGACTCAGTTGGTCAACAAGGTGCTGCTCGACGGCAAGAAGTCCACGGCCGAAACCATCGTCTACGGCGCCCTCGAAGGCTGCCGCGAGAAGACTGGTGCCGACCCCGTCGTCACTCTCAAGCGCGCACTCGACAACGTCAAGCCCACCCTCGAGGTGCGCTCACGTCGTGTCGGTGGCGCCACCTACCAGGTTCCCGTTGAGGTGCGCGCAGGCCGCAGCACCACGCTTGCCCTGCGCTGGCTCATCCAGTACTCACGCGCCCGTCGCGAGAAGACGATGACCGAGCGGCTCATGAACGAAATCCTCGACGCGTCCAACGGCCTTGGTGCCGCTGTGAAGAAGCGTGAAGACACGCACAAGATGGCCGAGTCCAACAAGGCCTTCGCGCACTACCGCTGGTAATCCACTCACCCACGTTCCGCCAAGCTTCAGGAGAAACTCGTGTCGACCGCCACGACCCTCGACCTCGCCAAGACCCGCAACATCGGGATCATGGCGCACATCGACGCGGGCAAAACCACGACGACCGAGCGCATCCTGTTCTACACCGGTATGAACTACAAGATCGGTGAAGTTCACGACGGCGCAGCCACCATGGACTGGATGGAGCAGGAGCAAGAGCGCGGCATCACCATTACTTCTGCGGCCACCACCTGTGAGTGGAAGGGCTACAACATCAACATCATTGACACGCCCGGCCACGTTGACTTCACGGTTGAGGTTGAGCGTTCGCTGCGTGTCCTCGACGGTGCCGTTGCAGTGTTCGACGGTGTCGCCGGAGTTGAGCCCCAGAGTGAGACGGTGTGGCGTCAAGCCGACCGCTACAGCGTTCCCCGCATCTGTTTCGTCAACAAGCTTGACCGCACCGGCGCTGACTTCTACATGTGTGTTGACATGATCGTGAGCCGCTTGGGTGCGACTCCCCTCGTGCTGCAGATTCCGATCGGCGCTGAGGGCGACTTCATCGGTGTCGTTGACCTCATCACCATGCGCGCACTGGTGTGGCGTGGCGAAACCCAGAAGGGTGAGGACTACACGGTTGAAGACATTCCCGCCGACCTTGCCGACTCTGCTGCCGAGTGGCGCGAAAAGCTGATTGAGACGCTCACCGACGCCGACGACGCGATTGCCGAGAAGTACCTCGATGGCGAAGAACTCACCGTCGAAGACATTCAGTCGGCCATTCGTCGTTCCACGTTGGCCGACAAGCTCACCCCGGTACTCACCGGATCGGCGTTCAAGAACAAGGGCGTACAGCCCATGCTCGACGCAGTCGTCGCCTACCTTCCTTCGCCGCTCGACGTCGACGCGATCGCTGGCCACAAGCCCGGTCACGAAGATGTCGTGATTGAGCGTCAGCCGAGCGAATCTGAGCCCTTCAGCGCTCTTGCCTTCAAGATCATGAGCGACCCGCACTTGGGCAAGCTCACCTACCTGCGCATCTACTCGGGCTTGCTCGAGACCGGAACCCAGGTGCTCAACAGCACCAAGGACCGCAAGGAGCGCATCGGCAAGATCTACCGAATGCACGCGAACAAGCGCGAAGAAATCGCATCGGTGGGTGCCGGTCAGATCGTTGCCGTGATGGGTCTGAAAGACACCACCACCGGCGAAACGCTCTGCGATACAGCCAAGCCCGTGGTTCTTGAGTCGATGAACTTCCCGGCTCCCGTTATCCACGTCGCCATTGAGCCGAAGACCAAGAGCGACCAGGAGAAGTTGGGAACCGCCATTCAGCGACTTTCCGACGAAGACCCCACCTTCCAGGTGCGCACTGACGAAGAGACCGGCCAGACGATCATCGCCGGAATGGGCGAGTTGCACCTTGAGGTGCTCGTCGACCGCATGCGCCGCGAGTTCAATGTCGAAGCCAACGTCGGCAAGCCGCAGGTGGCGTACCGCGAGACGATCACCAAGAAGGTCGAGAAGGTCGAGTACACGCACAAGAAGCAGACCGGTGGTTCGGGTCAGTACGCCCGAGTCATCATCAACCTTGAGCCCGCAACTGGCGCCGAGGGTGAGTCGGAGGTCGGCTACGAGTTCGTGAACGCGGTCAGCGGTGGTCGCATTCCGCGCGAATACATTCCTTCGGTCGATGCGGGTATTCAGGACGCCATGGAGTACGGCATCCTCGCCGGATACCCCATGGTCGACGTGAAAGCCACGCTGACTGACGGCGCCTACCACGACGTCGACTCATCGGAAATGGCGTTCAAGATCGCCGGTTCGATGGTTTTCAAGGAAGCAGCGCGTCGCGCCGGACCGGCTCTGCTTGAGCCGATGATGGCCGTTGAGGTCACCACCCCCGAAGACTTCATGGGTGATGTGATCGGCGACCTGAACTCCCGACGCGGTCAGATCCAGTCGATGGATGAGCGGTCAGGTGCGCGCGTCGTGCGCGCGGTAGTGCCGCTTTCGGAAATGTTCGGTTACGTCGGAGACCTTCGTAGCCGCACTCAAGGACGGGCGAGCTACTCCATGCAGTTCGACTCTTACGCACAGGTTCCCCAGAACGTCGCACTTGAGATCATCGCGAAGGCGAAGGGCGAATAGCACCACGACTCCGGTGTCCCACACGGACGTGGTGACCGGGAACAACCGAAAAGAACAACACACGGCCCGTCGAGTGACGGTCGGAAGACCCAGATCCAGGAGGACCCGAAGTGGCTAAGGCGAAGTTCGAGCGCACCAAGCCGCACGTCAACATCGGCACCATTGGTCATATTGACCATGGCAAGACCACGCTGACGGCGGCCATCACGAAGGTGCTTCACGACAAGTACCCGGACGTCAACCCCTTCACGCCGTTCGATCAGATCGATAAGGCACCGGAGGAGCGTCAGCGCGGTATCACCATTTCGATCGCGCACGTCGAGTACCAGACCGAGGTGCGGCACTACGCGCACGTCGACTGCCCTGGTCACGCCGACTACATCAAGAACATGATCACCGGTGCTGCACAGATGGATGGTGCAATCCTCGTGGTTGCCGCCACTGACGGCCCGATGCCTCAGACCAAGGAGCACGTGCTCCTGGCCCGCCAGGTGGGTGTGCCCTCGATCGTCGTTGCACTGAACAAGTGCGACATGGTTGACGACGAGGAAATCCTTGAGCTCGTTGAGCTTGAGGTACGCGAACTCCTGTCGACCTACGAGTTCCCCGGCGACGACATCCCCGTGGTGCGCGTTGCTGCCTTCCCGGCGCTGAACGGCGACGCGAAGTGGGGCGAGTCCATCCTCGAGCTCATGGACGCCGTTGACGCGTACATCCCGACGCCCGAGCGTGACGTTGACAAGCCCTTCTTGATGCCCGTTGAGGATGTGTTCACGATCACCGGTCGCGGAACCGTCGTCACCGGTCGTATCGAGCGCGGCATCGTCAAGGTCAACGAAGAAATCGAAATCGTGGGCATCCGCCCCGGCCCGGCCGCGAAGACCACGGTCACCGGTGTGGAAATGTTCCGCAAGCTGCTCGACGAGGGTCAGGCCGGTGAAAACGTCGGTCTGCTCCTGCGCGGTACCAAGCGTGAAGACGTCGAGCGCGGTCAGGTCATCTGCAAGCCCGGTTCAGTGACGCCTCACACCGAGTTCGAGGCTCAGGTCTACATCCTGAGCAAGGACGAGGGTGGCCGCCACACGCCGTTCTTCCAGAACTACCGCCCGCAGTTCTACTTCCGCACCACCGACGTCACCGGCGTCGTCGAATTGCCTGAGGGCAAGGAGATGGTCATGCCCGGCGACGACACCCAGATGAAGGTCGCACTGATCCAGCCCATCGCCATGGAAGACGGACTCCGGTTCGCCATCCGTGAGGGTGGCCGCACCGTGGGTGCGGGCCGGGTCATCAAGATCCTCCTGTGATCAACGGGTGGGGGCGGTCCGCCGCCCCCACCCACACCACCGACAACCAGCAGCCGCAGCAACCCAAGGAATCGAGCGACGCAGATGGCGGGACAGAAGATCCGCATCAGGCTCAAGGCCTACGACCACGAGGTCATCGACACGTCGGCACGCAAGATCGTCGACACGGTGATTCGCACTGGTGCGAAGGTCGCAGGCCCGGTGCCGCTGCCGACGGAGAAGAACGTGTACTGCGTCATCCGCTCGCCGCACAAGTACAAGGACTCGCGCGAGCACTTCGAGATGCGCACGCACAAGCGGCTCATCGACATCATCGACCCCACCCCCAAGACGGTTGACTCGCTGATGCGACTCGACCTTCCGGCCGGTGTCGACATCGAGATCAAGCTGTAGACGAGGACAACGATCATGGCGAGCAACATGAAGGGCATCCTCGGGCGCAAGCTCGGGATGACCCAGGTCTGGGCAGACGACAACCGTGTCGTCCCCGTGACCGTTATTGAGGCCGGACCCTGCGTGGTCACGGCAGTTCGAACCCCTGAGGTTGACGGCTACAGTGCCGTTCAACTGGGCTTCGGTGCTGTCGACCCCCGCAAGGTCACCAAGCCCATGCGCGGTCAGTTCGATAAGGCAGGGGTCACTCCCCGCCGTCACCTCCTTGAGATTCGCACCGACAGTGCTTCCGAGTACACGGTGGGCCAAGAAGTGGGTGCTGATGTCTTCGAGGCTGGTGCGTCTATCGACGTCACTGGTACCACCAAGGGCAAGGGCTACGCCGGTGTCATGAAGCGTCACGGCTTCCACGGTGTGAGCTCGTCACACGGTGCTCATAAGAACCACCGCAAGCCTGGTTCGATCGGCGGGTGCTCCACCCCCGGTCGCGTCTTCAAGGGCATGCGGATGGCCGGCCGGATGGGTGGCGTTCGTCAGACGACTCAGAACCTCACGGTTCAGGCTGTCGACGCTGAGCGCGGTCTGATCCTCGTGAAGGGTGCCGTGCCCGGCCCCACCGGCGGACTTGTGCTCGTGCGCAACGCCGTGAAGGGACAGTCATGACTGCCATTGACGTTCTCTCGCCGACCGGCACCAAGAGTGGCTCTGTCGAGCTACCCGCGGAGTTGTTCGACGTGCAGATCAACGTGCCGTTGATCCACCAGGTTGTTGTCGCGCAGCTCGCCGCTGCACGCCAGGGCACCCACGACACCAAGTCACGCGGAGAAGTGCGCGGTGGTGGCCGTAAGCCGTACAAGCAGAAGGGCACAGGTCGCGCCCGTCAGGGTTCGACTCGCGCACCTCAGTTCACCGGTGGTGGCGTGGTGCACGGCCCGACGCCACGTAACTACGAACAGCGCACCCCCAAGAAGATGAAGGCCGCCGCCTTGCGCGGTGCCCTCAGCGACCGCGCACGTGGCGGCCGGGTGCACGTTCTGAGTTCGATCGTCGAGGGTGACACTCCCTCAACCAAGGCCGCCCTTGCGATCCTGGCCACGGTAGCGAGCAGTCGCAATGTGCTGGTCGTGGTGACCCGCGAGGATCAGGCCTCCTGGTTGAGCCTTCGTAACCTGAGCAATGTTCACGTGCTCGCCCCCGACCAGCTCAACACGTACGACGTGCTGATCTCGGACGACGTCGTGTTCACCAGCGCCTCGCTGGCTGCCTTCATCGCCGGTCCCGCCAAGGGTAAGGCAGTCAAGGCTGTTGCCACCGAGTCCGAGGCCGCAGCAACCGCCGAGGAGGCCTCGTCATGAGAATCGTCGATCCCCGCGACATCCTGCTCGCACCCGTGGTCTCGGAGAAGAGTTACTCACTTCTTGACGAGAACAAGTACACGTTCCTGGTGCGTAAGGATGCGAACAAGACCCAGATCAAGCAGGCGGTCGAAGAGGTGTTCGGCGTGCGAGTGCTGAACGTCAACACCCTCAACCGTCAGGGCAAGCGCATCCGCACCCGTCAGGGCTTCGGTAAGCGCAACGACACCAAGCGCGCCATCGTCAGCATCGCCTCTGGCGAGCGCATCGACATCTTCGGCGGGCCTGTCAGCTAACGCTGGCAGAGACGACACACGAGACGAGAGACCAGGACAACACCATGGGAATCCGCAAGTACAAGCCGACAACACCGGGCCGTCGCGGCTCGAGCGTTGCCGACTTCGTCGAGATCACCCGCGACGAGCCTGAGAAGTCACTCGTGCGCCCATTGCCGAAGAAGGGTGGCCGTAACAACTCCGGTCGTATCACCACCCGGCACCAGGGCGGTGGCCACAAGCGTGCCTACCGCATCATCGACTTCAAGCGTGCTGACAAAGACGGCGTGCCGGCCAAGGTCGCTCACATTGAGTACGACCCCAACCGCACCGCTCGCATTGCGCTGCTGCACTACGCCGATGGCGAGAAGCGCTACATCATTGCGCCGAACAAACTCAAGCAGGGCGACCGGATTGAGACCGGCCCTTCGGCTGACATCAAGCCCGGTAACAACCTGCCGCTGCGCAACATCCCCGTCGGTAGCGTTATTCACGCGGTCGAATTGCGTCCGGGTGGTGGCGCCAAGATGGCCCGCTCAGCCGGTGCCAGTATTCAGTTGGTTGCCAAGGATGGCCCCTACGCACAGCTTCGGCTGCCCTCGGGCGAAATCCGCAACGTCGATCTTCGCTGCCGCGCCACCATTGGTGAGGTTGGCAACGCAGAACAGTCCAACATCAACTGGGGTAAGGCTGGCCGTAACCGCTGGAAGGGCAAGCGCCCGACGGTTCGCGGTGTGGCCATGAACCCGGTCGACCACCCGCATGGTGGTGGTGAAGGTAAGACGTCCGGAGGTCGCCACCCGGTGAACCCGAATGGTAAGCCCGAAGGTCGTACTCGCAAGCACAACAAGCCGAGCGACAAGTTCATCGTCCGCCGCCGTAAGACCGGCAAGAAGCGATAGAGGATCACGATGCCGCGCAGTCTGAAGAAGGGCCCGTTCGTCGACGACCACCTGCTCAAGAAGGTGGAGTCGCAAAACGACAAGGGCACTCGTAACGTGATCAAGACTTGGTCGCGCCGCTCGATGATCGTTCCGGCGATGCTCGGGCACACCATTGCCGTGCACGACGGACGGAAGCACATCCCCGTCTTCGTGTCCGAAAACATGGTGGGCCACAAGTTGGGCGAATTCGCACCGACGCGCACCTTCAAGGGACACATCAAGGACGACCGCAAGGCCAAGCGCCGCTAGCACGATCGGGTGACGGGGTGCCCACGCAGGCGCCCGGCCCACCAACGGCCACCTCGTAGACACGAGTTGACCGCGCACGACTCGACGACCGACCGAACGGAGAAAACGATGGAGGCCAGGGCCCAGGCACGCTACGTGCGTGTCACGCCCATGAAGGCCCGACGCGTGGTTGACCTTATTCGAGGTTTGCCCGCGGCCGAGGCCCAGGCGGTGTTGGCGTTCGCGCCTCAGGCTGCGAGTGAGCCGGTCGGCAAGGTGCTCGATAGTGCTGTGGCGAACGCAACCAACAACCACAACCTCGACCCGGCCACCTTGGTGGTTTCCGAGGCGTACGTCGACGAAGGCCCCACGATGAAGCGGTTCCGGCCGCGCGCCCAGGGTCGAGCTGCTCGCATCCGCAAGCGCACCAGCCACATCACGGTCGTGGTTGAGTCCCGCACCCCGGTTGCCCGCCCGACCGCCGCGAAGACGGCGAAGAAGGCCACCCCGAAGCCGGCGAAGGCGCCCGCTGAAACGAGCAAGGCCGCTAGCGCCGACGCAGGAGAGAAGGACTGACATGGGCCAGAAGATCAATCCGCACGGCTTCCGCCTCGGTATTACCACTGACTACTCGTCACGCTGGTTTGCTGACTCGACCAAGCCCGGACAGCGCTACCGCGACTACATCGAAGAGGACGTCAAGATTCGTCGACTCCTCACCGATGGCATGGAGCGCGCCGGTATTGCCAAGGTCGAGATTGAGCGCACCCGTGACCGAGTTCGCATCGACATTCACACCGCACGCCCCGGCATCGTCATTGGTCGCCGTGGCCAAGAGGCCGAGAAGTTGCGCGGCACTCTGGAAGAGCTCACCGGCAAGCAGGTGCAGCTCAACATCCTCGAGGTGAAGAACCCCGAGATGAACGCGCAGTTGGTGGCGCAGGGTGTTGCCGAGCAGTTGAGCAGCCGTGTGTCGTTCCGACGCGCGATGCGTAAGTCAATGCAGGGAACGCTCAAGGCTGGCGCCAAGGGAATCCGAGTGCAGGTCTCGGGTCGCCTCGGTGGCGCTGAAATGAGCCGCACCGAGTTCTACCGTGAAGGCCGCGTTCCGCTGCACACGCTGCGCGCCGACATCGACTACGGCTTCTTCGAGGCCAAGACCACCTTCGGTCGCATCGGTGTCAAGGTGTGGATCTACAAGGGCGATGCACTGGGTACCCGCGCCGAGCGTGAAGCCGCTGCGGCTGCCGCTCGCTTGGGTCAGCGCCGTGAGCGTCCGCCGGCACGTCCGGGTGGCGCACGACGTCGCGACGAGGCGCCCGCGGTTGAGGCTGTTGTCGAAGCACCGGTCGAGGCTGTTGTCGAGACCCCTGCCGCAGTTGAGACTCAGGAGGGCTGATCCATGCTGATTCCTCGTCGGGTGAAGCACCGCAAGCAGCACCACCCGGGACGTTCGGGCGCTGCCACCGGTGGTACCCGTGTGACCTTCGGCGAGTGGGGACTGCAGGCTCTTGAGCCCGCCTACGTCACCAACCGCCAGATCGAGTCCGCACGTATTGCCATCACGCGGCACATCCGCCGTGGTGGCAAGGTGTGGATCACGATCTACCCCGACCGTCCGCTCACCAAGAAGCCTGCTGAAACCCGCATGGGTTCCGGTAAGGGTTCACCCGAGTGGTGGGTGGCGAACGTGAAGCCCGGTCGCGTGATGTTCGAACTGAGCTACCCGAATGAGAAGACTGCGCAGGAAGCACTCAAGCGTGCTGCGCACAAGCTCCCGATGAAGTGCCGGATCATCCGGCGCGAGGTGGGTGAGAACTGATGGCTGTCGGAACTGACGCGGGTGAACTGCGCAATCTGAGTGACGACGAACTGGTCACCAAGCTCAAGGAATGCAAGGAGGAGCTGTTCAACCTCCGCTTCCAGGGCGCAACAGGCCAGCTCGAGAACCACGGACGGTTGCGTGCGGTTCGCAAGGACATCGCGCGCATCTACACGATCATGCGTGAGCGTGAGCTTGGCATTACCGCGTACGCGGGCGGTGCCGCATGAGCGACGAGACGAAGGACGCAATGACTGACACGCAACGTGGCGAGCGCAAGGTCCGCGAGGGCTACGTCGTGAGCGACAAGATGGACAAGACGGTCGTTGTCGCGGTCGAAGACCGCTTCAAGCACCCGCTCTACGGCAAGGTCGTGCGACGCACGAGCAAGCTCAAGGCGCATGACGAATCCAACGTCTGCGGTGTGGGTGATCGTGTCCTGCTGATGGAGACCAAGCCACTGTCGGCCACCAAGCGGTGGCGTGTGGTTGAAGTCCTTGAGAAGGCTAAGTAAGGGTAGGGGAGTGACGTGATCCAGCAAGAGTCGCGACTGCGAGTCGCCGACAACACCGGTGCCAAGGAGATCTTGTGCATCCGTGTCCTCGGCGGTTCAGGGCGTCGCTACGCAGGCATTGGCGACGTGATCGTCGCCACGGTAAAGGACGCCATCCCCGGTGGCAACGTCAAGAAGGGTGAGGTCGTGAAGGCGGTCATCGTGCGCACTGTGAAGTCGCGCCGACGCCCCGACGGCTCCTACATCCGCTTTGACGAAAACGCCGCCGTCATCCTCAAGGGCGAGAACGAGCCCCGCGGAACCCGCATCTTCGGCCCAGTGGGTCGCGAGCTGCGCGACAAGAAGTTCATGAAGATCATTTCGCTCGCCCCGGAGGTGCTGTAGTCATGGCGTCGTCAATGGGAGTGCGTAAGGGCGACACCGTCCAGGTGATCACCGGCAAGGACAAGGGCGCCAAGGGCAAGGTAATCAAGGTTCTGCCTGAGACCAGCCGGGTACTTGTTGAAGGTGTCAACCGGATCAAGAAGCACGTCAAGGTGTCGCAGACTGACCGCGGTGCCAAGGCGGGCGGCATCATCACTCAGGAAGCACCGATCCACGTGTCCAACGTGATGGTGATTGACCCTGACGACGGCCGCCCCACCCGGATCGGAAGCCGCAAGGAAAAGGTTGAAAAGCGCCGTCCCGACGGGACGACGTACGAGGTCGAGCGAAGTGTGCGCATTTCCAAGCGCACGGGTAAGGACGTCTGATGGCAACCCTGACTGAGGTTCCCCGCCTCAAGACCCGTTACAAGACCGAGATTGTGCCGGCGCTGCGTGAAGAGTTCGAATTCGCGAACGTCATGCAGGTGCCTGGTGTGGTCAAGGTCGTGGTCAACATGGGTGTGGGTGAGGCCGCCCGCGATTCGAAGTTGATCGAGGGCGCTATCCGCGACCTCGCGACCATCACCGGTCAGAAGCCGCAGGTCACCAAGGCGCGCAAGTCGATCGCCCAGTTCAAGTTGCGTGAAGGCATGCCGATCGGTGCGCACGTCACGCTGCGAGGCGACCGCATGTGGGAGTTCCTCGACCGACTGGTGTCGATCGCTCTACCCCGCATCCGTGACTTCCGCGGCCTGTCACCCAAGCAGTTCGACGGCAGCGGCAACTACACCTTCGGTCTCAACGAGCAGTCGATGTTCCACGAGATCGACCAGGACAGCATCGACCGGGTGCGCGGCATGGACATCACCATTGTCACCACCGCCCCGAACGACGACCAGGGACGCGCGCTGCTTCGGCTGCTCGGCTTCCCGTTCAAGGAGATCTGACAGATGGCGAAGAAGGCCCTGGTCAACAAGGCGAACAAGACGCCCAAGTTCAAGGTGCGCGGTTACACCCGTTGCACCCGCTGCGGTCGGCCGCACTCGGTCTACAAGAAGTTCGGGCTCTGCCGTATCTGCCTTCGCGAGATGGCGCACCGCGGCGAGCTTCCCGGTATCACCAAGAGCAGCTGGTAGTTCCTATACGTCGCAGGTCCACCGGAGCGTCCGGTGGATACCACGGCGGGAGAGAGATCCACGACCATGACGATGACCGACCCGATTGCTGACATGCTCACACGTGTTCGCAATGCCAATTCGGCCTATCACGACCAGGTCACGATGCCCCACTCGAAGATCAAGGTTGGAATTGCCGAGATCCTCAAGGAGCAGGGTTACATCGCGGGCTGGAGTGTTCAGGACGCAACCGTTGGAAGTTCTTTGGTAATCGACCTCAAATACGGGCCGAACCGTGAGCGTTCCATCGCTGGTGTGCGACGCGTGAGCAAGCCTGGTCTGCGTGTATACGCGAAGAACACCTCTCTTCCGCGTGTGCTCGGCGGCCTTGGTATCGCGATCATCTCTACCTCCACCGGACTACTGACCGACCGTCAGTGCGCAAAGAAAGGCGTGGGTGGGGAAGTCCTCGCCTACGTCTGGTGAAGGAGTAAACGACATGTCACGTATCGGACGACTTCCTATCACTGTGCCCTCAGGTGTCGATGTGTCCATCGACGGCCAGACGGTGACGGTCAAGGGCCCCAAGGGCACGCTGTTTCACGTGGTGGCTGAGCCCATCGTCGTGGCCAAGGCAGACGACGGCACCCTTGAAGTGACCCGCCCCAACGATGAGCGCAACAGTCGCTCACTGCACGGCCTGTCGCGCACCTTGGTGGCCAACATGGTCATCGGAGTAACCGACGGCTACAAGAAGACCCTGGAGATCTCCGGTACTGGTTACCGCGTGGTTGCCAAGGGTCAGGATCTCGAGTTCGCCCTCGGATACAGCCACCCGGTCGAGATCGTTCCTCCGGAAGGCATCACCTTCAGCGTTGAGACGCCCACCCGATTCCATGTCGAGGGCATCGACAAGCAGAAGGTCGGCGAAGTCGCCGCCAACCTGCGCAAACTGCGTAAGCCTGACCCGTACAAGGGTAAGGGCGTGCGCTACGAGGGCGAAGTTATTCGCCGCAAGGCCGGAAAGGCGGGCAAGTAGCCATGTCTGTCACAAAATTTGGCAAGTTCGAGTCCAAGACCACGGTCGCGCGCAAGCGTCGTCACGTGCGCGTGCGCAAGAAGGTGTCGGGCACGCCCGTACGCCCTCGTCTTGTGGTCACCCGCTCGGCACGGCACCTCGTCGCGCAGGTGGTCGACGACACGGAAGGCCGCACGCTGGCCTCGGCATCGACCATGGAGGCAGATGTACGTGCCCTCGATGGCGACAAGTCGGCCCGTTCGCGCAAGGTGGGCGAATTGGTTGCCGACCGTGCCAAGAAGGCTGGCATTGAGGCCGTGGTCTTCGACCGCGGCGGCAACAAGTACCACGGTCGCATTGCGGCACTCGCGGAGGGCGCCCGCGAGGGCGGCCTCGCGTTCTGACGGTCGACGAGAGACGAGGTAACAGCAGATGGCTACAGCCCAGCGCGGTGGCGGTACCGGTGGTGGCTCCGGAGGCAATTCCGGAGGCGGTTCCGGTGGCGGAGAGCGCCGAGGTCGTCGCGAGGACAGGCAGTCGAATGTCGAGAAGTCGGCATTCATCGAGCGTGTCGTCGCCATCAACCGAGTGTCCAAGGTCGTCAAGGGAGGTCGACGCTTCAGCTTCACCGCACTGGTGGTGGTGGGTGACGGCGACGGCACCGTAGGAGTCGGGTACGGCAAGGCCAAGGAGGTGCCCGCGGCAATCGCCAAGGGTGTCGAAGAGGCCAAGAAGAACTTCTTCAAGGTGCCCCGCATCCAGGCCACGATCCCTCACCCGGTCACGGGAGAGGCAGCGGCCGGTGTCGTGCTCCTGCGTCCGGCGTCGCCCGGTACCGGTGTGATCGCCGGTGGTCCGGTGCGCGCGGTGCTTGAGTGCGCCGGTATCCATGATGTGCTCTCGAAGTCGCTCGGTTCTGACAACGCGATCAACGTGGTGCACGCCACTGTGGCAGCGTTGAAGATGCTGGAGCGTCCTGAGGAAGTTGCGGCTCGCCGTGGCCTGCCGCTCGAAGATGTGGCGCCCGCAGCTCTGCTGCGTGCTCGAGCCGCGGGGGTGGGTGCATGAGCGGGCAGTTGAAAGTTACCCAGCGTCGTTCAACGATCGGTGGCACGAGCCAGCAGCGCAATTCGATGCGTTCGCTCGGCCTCAAGCGCATTGGCGATGTAGTTATCAAGGAGGACCGTCCTGAGATTCGCGGGATGGTCGCCAAGGTCACGCATTTGGTGACTGTCGAGGAGGTCGACTCAGCATGACGCTCAAGGTTCATCACCTACGCCCGGCTCCGGGCGCCAAGACGGCCAAGACTCGTAAGGGTCGTGGTGAAGCGTCGAAGGGTAAGACCTCCGGTCGCGGAACCAAGGGTACGAAGGCGCGCTACCAGGTGCCGGCGAATTTCGAGGGCGGCCAGATGCCGATGCACATGCGTCTGCCCAAGCTCAAGGGGTTCACGAACCCGAACCGGGTCGAGTTCCAGGTTGTCAACGTGGCTGCGATCGAGCGTCTCTTCCCCCAGGGCGGTGCCGTGACGGTGGCCGACTTGGTTGAGAAGGGCGCAGTGCGCAGTGGTCAGCCGGTCAAGGTTCTGGGTCAGGGAGACATCGCGGTCGCTGTGCAGGTCAGCGCGCAGGCGTTCTCAGACTCGGCACGCACGAAGATCACCGCCGCGGGCGGTTCGGTCACCGAGGTCTGATCCAGAGCCCCACGGGCTCGGGTTAGAGTGGGGAGGCGGCTCACCGAGTCGCACGGCCCGGACAGGAGGATTGGGTGCAGCTCAGCGCTTTCGCATCAGCGTTTCGAACACCTGATCTTCGCAAGAAGATCCTGTTCACGATGGGTGTCCTTGCGGTCTTCCGTTTGGGGTCTACGGTTCCGACGCCGGGCGTTGACTATGGCGCGGTGCGTCGGTGTATCGCCGGGGCTTCGGACAATCCACTGTTGGGCTTGGTTAACCTCTTCAGCGGTGGCGCGTTGCTTCAACTGTCGGTGTTCGCCCTCGGCATCATGCCGTACATCACTGCCAGCATCATCCTGCAATTGCTCACCGTGGTTATTCCGCGGCTTGAAGCACTCAAGCAGGAGGGGCAATCGGGTCAAGCGACGATCACCCAATACACGCGGTACCTCACCATCGGCCTTGCGGTGCTGCAGTCAACGGCGATTATCGCGTTGGCTCGATCGGGCAACTTGCTGCCTGGCTGCAACGAGAAACTGATCCCGAACCAGTCGGTGTGGCTGATCATGTCAATGGTCATTTGCCTCACGGCCGGAACCGCTGTGGTGATGTGGATGGGCGAGCTCATCACCGATCGTGGTGTGGGTAACGGAATGTCGCTGCTGATCTTCACGTCGATTATCGCGACGTTCCCCGGCCAACTCGCTCTGGTCTGGTCGGACAAGGGCCCGTTCATTTTCGGTCTCACCTTGCTCGTTGGCTTCTTCATCATCATGGGTGTGGTGTTTGTCGAGCAGGCACAGCGACGCATTCCCGTGCAGTACGCCAAGCGGATGGTGGGTCGACGCATGTACGGCGGCTCGTCGACGTACATTCCGCTCAAGGTCAACATGGCCGGTGTTATTCCGGTCATCTTTGCGTCGTCGCTGCTGTACATCCCGTACCTCGTCGTCACGCTGTCGGGCAGTTCGGCTGAGTGGGCGCAGTGGATTTTGCGCAACTTCCAGAACGGCACCGAGTGGCCTTATTTGATCGTGTACTTCCTGCTGATTTTGTTCTTCACGTACTTCTATGTGGCCATCACCTTCAACCCGACTGAGGTGGCAGACAACATGAAGAAGTACGGCGGCTTCATTCCAGGAATCCGTGCCGGTCGGCCCACGGCTGAATACCTTGACTACGTCCTGACCCGACTAACCCTTCCTGGTGCCTTGTATCTGGCATGTATCGCGATCATTCCGTCGATCGCCTTCGTCTTCCTTGACGTGCAGAAGCGGTTCCTGTTCGGCGGAACCAGCCTGCTGATCATGGTGGGTGTCGGACTCGACACGGTGAAGCAGATCGAATCGCAACTGCAGCAGCGCAACTACGAGGGATTCCTGCGCTAAACGCAGGTCATGGCAACGACAGGGAGGCATGCGCAGATGAGAATCGTGCTGATGGGCCCGCCCGGTGCCGGCAAGGGCACTCAGGCTGCCGTTGTGGCAGAGCGTCTGGGTATCCCGCACATTTCCACGGGCGAAATCTTTCGCGCCAATGTAGGTGCGGGCACTGCTCTGGGGATTGAAGCCAAGCGCTTCATGGATTCCGGCGAGTACGTTCCCGATTCGGTGACCAACGCGATGGTGCGCGATCGCCTGGCCGAGCCCGACGCGACTACCGGTTTCTTGCTTGACGGCTACCCGCGTACCGTTGACCAGGTTGGCGAACTTGATGCGATGCTTGCGCTGGCGGGGTTTTCTCTCGACACGGTTGTCGAACTCACAGCCGATGTCGACGTGGTCGTTGCACGGCTGATTGAGCGTGCCAGCCAGCAAGGTCGCGCCGATGACACCGAAGAGGTTATTCGCCGCCGACTTGAGGTGTATGCCGAGCAGACGGCACCCCTCACAGCCGCCTACGCCGAACTGGGCCTGCTCGTGCAGGTCGATGGGATGGGAACGGTCAGTGACGTCACCGCGCGCCTGCTTGAGGCGCTCGGGGCCTAGCGCGGATTCGCATGTTCGGTCGAAAGCGACGTATCGAAATCAAGACTCCCGCGCAATTTGCAATGATGCGCGAGGCAGGATTGGTGGTCGCCCGAACGTTGGAATTGCTGCGTTCTGAAACGAGGCCCGGAATCACTACTCTCGATCTGGATGTAGTGGCACGCGAGAGTTTGGCCTTGGAGGGTGCCACATCGTCCTTCCTCGGCTACCACGGGTTTCCTGCGGTGGTGTGCCTGTCAGTTAATGACGAGGTGGTACACGGAATCCCAGGGGATCGACGCTTGCGCGATGGTGACATTCTGTCGATTGATTTCGGGGCCATCGTCGAAGGTTGGCATGGCGACGCGGCACTCACGGTGGCCGTCGGCGAGATCGACGGGGCTGACGCCTTGCTCAGTGAGGTCACCGAGCAGAGTCTGTGGGCCGGAATTGCGGCTACTTTCGCGGGTGCTCGATTGAGCGATATCGGTCATGCGGTGGAAACGTCGGTTCTAGCCCGGGGTGAGTACGGAATCATCGAGGAGTACGTGGGGCACGGCATCGGCTCGGCCATGCATATGGACCCCAGCGTGCCGAATTACGGTGAACCAGGCCATGGCCCAGTGCTCGAGGTCGGAATGGCTCTGGCAATTGAGCCGATGGTGGTGCGAGGACTGCGTCATGTGCACACCCTTGATGACGGCTGGACGGTGGTGACTGACGACGGTTCGCGGGCCTGCCACTGGGAGCACACGGTGGCAATCACCGCCGATGGACCGTGGGTTCTGACAGCGCTCGACGGCGGTGCGGCGCGGCTTGGAAATCACGCGCCGGGTACGTCCGATTTGCCCGATTAGACCCCCGGATTGGCACTTCAGGGTCCGGACTGCGTAGACTAGGTCCTCGGCTCGCTGCGAGCCACGTTCCTTCTTGTCTCGAACCGGATTTGTCCGATCGAAACGCGCAAGGGTTCAGGTCAGCAGTGGTCATCACGCTAGATATTTGATGAGGAGTTGCACGCACTTCATGGCTAAGAAAGACGGCGCCATCGAACTCGAGGGCACCATTACCGAGTCGCTTCCGAACGCAATGTTTCGGGTTGAACTCGACAACGGCCATAAAGTGCTTGCCCACATCAGCGGCAAGATGCGGATGCACTACATTCGAATCCTGCCGGACGACCGCGTGGTTGTAGAGCTTTCGCCCTACGACCTTTCTCGTGGCCGCATTGTCTACCGGTATAAGTAAGCGCCCTACCCGCACTGCCCACCGCTGTCGTGCCACCAGGCACGGATGCCCGCACGAGAGAGACTTGGGATGAAGGTCCAGCCCAGCGTCAAGAAGATCTGCGACAAGTGCAAGGTCATCCGTCGCCACGGTCGAGTCATGGTTATTTGCGAGAACCCGCGCCACAAGCAGCGGCAGGGCTAGTCGTTCGCACCATCCGCACCGCCTACAACTTCAATTACTTCCCTTAACCAGATGGCACCCGCCCCCTGATTGCACTCAGATCAGGACGACACCCCCGGCAGCAGGCTGGGGACCCGGCAGCACCACCGCCGGGAACGGTGTCCTCACAGA